>NZ_NCTE01001486.1:0-9939 GCF_002114215.1 Streptomyces sp. 13-12-16
GTCCGCCGCGTGTCCGCCCCTGTGACGGGCCACGCGGGCGGGCCGTCCGCGGCCGGACAGGGCGGGTTCCGGTCCGGCCGAGGACGTCCGACGGCCGCCGGGCCGTGAGCAGGGGGCGGGCGCTCCGCCGGACGTGCGGTGCGGTGCAGTGTGGTGCGGTGCGGTGTGGTGCGGTGTGGTGCGGTGCGGTGCGGTGTGGTGCGGTGTGGTGCGGTGTGGTGCGGTGTGGTGCGTCGATCGTCCGCGGCGCCGTCGTGGCCGGTCGCGCAGTTCCCCGCGCCCCTTCGGGGCGCTGCCGTGGCCGCTCGTCGGTACGGTCCCGCGTGCCTTCGGGGCGCTGTCGGCCGTAGTGGGTCTCGTGCCGGGCCTCCTCAGTGCCCGGGTACGCCGAACAGTTCGTCCTGGGCCCGGTCGCGGGCCGTCAGGAGGGCTCCGCGGAGTACCGCGCCGCCGCCCAGGGTGCTGGGCCGTACGTCGGCGGGCAGGGGGGAGATGGCTGCCAGGCGGTCCCGTACCCGCGCGGCGAGTGTCTCTCCGCCGGCCTGGCCGACCTCGCCGCCCAGGACCACGTGGCCGGGGTCGAGCAGCGCGACCACCGAGGCGACGCCCACCGCGATCCGGTCGGCCAGGGTGTCGAGGAAGCGTGTCTCCGGGGTGGCGGGGCCGGCCGACGCGACGGCCGTCCGTACCGCACCCGCCGCCGGCGGCTCGATCCCCGGCTCCGTCACGACGCCGTACTCCTCCGCCAGCCGGGCGACCGCCGCCGCCCCCACCAGGGAGTGGAAGCCGCCCCCGCAGTCGGTGGCCGACGGCAGCACGCTCGTGCCCGGGACCGGGAGGAAGCCGATCTCGCCCGTGCCGCCGGAGGCGCCCCTGCGCAGGGCGCCGTCGAGGATCACGGCGGCGCCGGTGCCGTGGCCCAGCCACAGCAGGACGAAGGTGTCCCGGTCGCGGGCCGCGCCGTCGCGCTGCTCGGCCAGCGCGGCGAGGTTGGTCTCGTTCTCCACGCTGACCCGGGCCTCGGGGAGCCGTTCCTGGAGCTCGGCGACCAGGCGCCGGTGCCACTCGGGCAGGCCCGTGGAGTCGCGCAGTTCGCCGCTCGCGGGGTCGATCAGCCCGGGGGCTCCGATCCCGACGGTGTGCAGCCGGTCGGCGCCCGCCTCCTTCGCCGTCCGCTCGACCAGCGCGACCGCCTGTTCGACCGCCGGTCCGGTGCCCGCGTCCCCGGTGATGGGCAGGGCGGCCTCGGCCAGGACCTCGCCGAGGAGGTCGGACACGACCACGGTGACGCCCTCGGTGCGGACGTCCAGCGCGGCCAGGTGCGCCCGGTCCGCGACGATGCCGTAGAGCTTGGCGTTGGGGCCGCGCCGCTGCTCCCCCGCCTCGCCGGCCACCTCGATGAGCCCGGCGGCGGTGAGCCGCTCGACGAGGTCGGCGACGGTCGGCCGGGACAGCCCGGTCAGCTGCTTCAACTGCCCCGCGGTCAGCGGGCCTTCCTGCTGGAGCAGGCGCAGGGCGAGCCGGTCGTTGATGGCTCTGGCGGTGCTCGGGGATGCGGCCATGCCGGGATCCTTCCAGATCGGCGGGGCCGGCCGGCGCATGCTCCGCCTCCGGATACCCCATATCTTTCAGGCAGGGTTCCTGATAGTTTACGGCGGCGCATGCGGAAACCGACGACCGGGAGGGGCGGGACAATGAGCGCAGTGGTCCATCAGCAACGCGATGTGAGGCGGGCGCGGTACGCCGTGGCCGCCGTGTTCGCCGTACACGGCGCCGTCACCGGCTCGTTCGCCACCCGCGTCCCCTGGATCCAGGACCACGCCGGGGTGAGCGCCGGGCAGCTGGGCCTCGCGCTCGCCTTCCCCGCGCTCGGGGCGTCCCTCGCGATGCCGCTCGCGGGAAGCATCAGCCACCGCTTCGGCGCCCGCACGGCGCTGCGCGGCCTGATCGCGCTGTGGACGCTCGCGCTGATCCTGCCGTCGATCGCCCCGAACCTGCTCACCCTCTGCCTGGCCCTGTTCGTCTACGGCGCCACGGCCGGCATGTCCGACGTGGCGATGAACGCGCTGGGCGTGGAGGTGGAGAACCGGCTCGACAAGTCGATCATGTCGGGGCTGCACGGCATGTGGAGCGCCGGCGCCCTGATCGGCTCGGCGGCCGGCACGCTCGCCGCCCACCTCGGCGCGGACGCCCGGCTGCACCACGCGCTCGCGGCCGCCGTCTTGACGGTGGTGGGCGTGACCGCCTGCGCCTGGGTGCTCGATCTGCAGCCCGCCGAGGACGAGGAGCCGCCGCCGCGGTTCGCACTGCCGCCCCGCTCCGCGCTGCTCATCGGCGCGATCGGCTTCTGCGCGGTGTTCGCGGAGGGCGCGAGCCTGGACTGGTCGGCGGTCTACCTGCGCGACCAGCTGGAGACCTCGGCCGGTCTCGCGGCGGCCTGCACCACCGGTTTCACGCTCACCATGGCGGTCGCCCGGATCGCCGGGGACCACGTGGTGGACCGCTACGGCGCCGTGCGCACGGTCCGCGCGAGCGGTGTCGTCGCCCTGCTGGGCGGACTGCTGATCGTGTTCGCCGAGCACCCCGCCACGGCGATGGGCGGGTTCGCGCTGATGGGGCTCGGCATCGCGGTGGTCGTGCCGCTGTGCTTCGCCGCCGCCGGCCGCAGCGGCTCCAACCCGAGCCTGGCCATCGCGGGCGTCGCGACCATCACCTACACCTCGGGCCTGATCGCCCCGAGCGCGATCGGCCTGCTGGCCCAGGCGACCAGCCTGATGGTCTCGTTCGTCCTGGTGACGGTGTTGTCGTGCGGCATCGCCGGCTTCGCGGGCGTGCTGCGCGCGGGAGACCGTACGAAGGTCACGCGTCCGGAAGCAGCAGTTCCCGAGCCCCGTCCCTGAACGTCTCGCTCCAGGGCGCCGGGCGCAGGGTCGTGGCGTCCAGCCGCACCAGCACCCGGCTGCCCCGCGCGTAGGTCACCGCCCCGTCCTGCGAGCAGAAGCGGAACCCGTACGTCAGTCCGGTCCTGCCGAGCCGCTCCAGCCACAGGTGGACCGCGTACGTACCGGTGCGGGTCACCGGGGCCTCGTAACCGATGCGCAGCTCCCGGACCGCGTTGCAGGCGTCGCCGGCCGCCGCCCAGTCACCGTCGAAGCGGACGCCCTTCTCCTGCCACAGCTCGGTCCACGCCCGCTCGACCAACAGCGGATAGCGGGCGTTGTGCAGCAGCCCCAGCGCGTCGAGGTCGTCGAAGTGGACGGTCACGGGGATCAGCCGGCCGTGGAGCAGTGCGGGGGCGAGCGGGGCTTCGGCGGTCACGGGTGGGACTCCTGGGACGTGCGGGATGAGTGCCGCCTACATCGAACAGCGGCGCGCCCTCATCCTAAGCAGACGCTCAGCCGGGTCGGCCACGCCCGCCCGCCTGTACGAAGCACCGCTGCCCAGCCCGCACAATGGTGCGGACACGCTGCACGTACGACGAAAGCGACAGCCCATGAATCTCGGCGTCCGGTGGAAACTGCACGGCGACGGACGCACCCCGGCCCCCGGCGCGGTGGTCCGGCCCGACGAACGGCTCTCCTGGCCCCGCACGGCGGGACTGGGCGCCCAGCACGTCGTGGCGATGTTCGGCGCCTCCTTCGTCGCGCCGGTGCTCATGGGTCTCGACCCCAACCTCGCGATCATGATGTCGGGCGTCGCGACGATCGTCTTCCTGCTGGCCACGCGCGGCCGGGTGCCCAGCTACCTGGGCTGCTCGCTCTCCTTCGTCGGCGTCGCCGCGGTCATCCGGGCCCAGGGCGGCTCCAGCGCCACCGTCACCGGCGCGGTGTTCGTGGTGGGGGCCGCGCTGTTCCTGGTGGGTCTCGCGGTACGGCGCTTCGGGGCGCGGATCATCCACGCCGCGATGCCGCCGATCGTGACCGGCGCGGTGGTGATGCTGATCGGCTTCAACCTGGCACCGGTGACCGCCTCCACCTACTGGCCGCAGGACCAGTGGACCGCCCTGTTCGTGATGCTGTTCACCGGGCTCGCCGTGGTCTGCCTGCGCGGCTTCTGGTCCCGCATCGCGATCTTCCTCGGGCTGGTCTTCGGGTACGTCCTGTCCTGGGCGCTCGACCGGGTCTTCGGCCAGATCCACTCGGCGGACGCGAGCGGCGAGGTCACCGACCACTGGCGCCTGGACCTGTCCGGCGTGGGCCAGGCCGACTGGATCGGGCTGCCGACCCTGCACGGCCCGTCCTTCGAGTGGTCGGCGATCCTGGTCGCCCTGCCGGTGGTCATCGCGCTGATCGCCGAGAACGCCGGACACGTCAAGGCGGTCGGCGAGATGACCGGCGACAACCTCGACGACAAGCTCGGCACGGCCATCTCCGCCGACGGTGTCGGCTCCATGCTGTCCACCGCGGTCGGCGGCCCGCCCAACACCACCTACTCCGAGAACATCGGCGTGATGGCCGCGACCCGCGTCTACTCGACCGCCGCCTACTGGGCCGCCGCCGGCTTCGCCCTGCTGTTCGGCGTGTGCCCGAAGTTCGGCGCGGTCGTGGCCGCCGTCCCGGGCGGGGTCCTCGGCGGGATCACCGTCATCCTGTACGGCATGATCGGCCTGCTCGGCGCCCAGATCTGGATCAACGCCAAGGTGGACCTGCGCAATCCGCTGAACCTGGTGCCGGCCGCCGCGGGCATCATCATCGGCGTCGGCAACGTCACGATGGAGTTCACCGACACCTTCTCCCTCAGCGGCATCGCGCTCGGCACGCTGGTCGTCATCACCGGCTACCACGCGCTGCGCGTCTTCGCGCCCGCCCACCTCAAGGCGCAGGAGCCGCTGCTCGACGAGGGCACGTCCTCCTACGACACCGGCGGCACCGAGGGTGATCAGCGCGCCAAGTCGTAGGCGTACGACGGGGTGAAGGTGCCCGGCGCCCCCTTGCAGCCGTCGGACTCCCCCGGCAGCTTCACCCACAGGTAGGCGTCGATGCCGGCCTCCTCGGTGCTCAGCGTCGGGGTCCGGCCGAGCTTGCGGCCCGCCGGGTCGCACCATGCGCCGTCCGCCGGGGCGCCGTTGCCGTTGCGGCTGGTGTCGATCACCGCGCCGAGGCCCGGCGGGCCGCCGAGGGCGTCGAGCACGGCACGGTCGTAGGCGACCTCGTCGGCGGTGGCGTGGAAGTTGGAGACGTTGCTGAAGACGCCGTCGGAGGAGGCGGCCGAGGCGGCCCCGGCCTGCCGCAGCAGGGCGGCCTGCTCGGCGGGCGCGTGCCAGCCGGAGTGCCCGGCGTCGAAGTAGACCCGCGCCCGGGGGTTGGCGTCCTTCAGCACCCGGCCGGCCCGGGCCAGCGAGGCGAAGCGCTCGGCGCGCTGCCCGGCGGAGAGGCACTCGGACTGGGCGACCGCGTCGGGCTCCAGGATCACGATGACCTCGCCGCCGCCCAGTCCGGCGGCGAACCGGTCGATCCAGGCGTCGTAGGCGGCCAGATCGGGCGCCCCGCCCTCGGAGTGCCCGCCGCAGTCGCGGTCGGGGATCGCGTACGGCACGAGGACCGGCGTCCGGCCCTGCGCCGCGCCGCCCGACACCACGGCACGCACCCGGGAGGTGATCGACTCCGGGGAGTGGTCCGCGAACCACACGGCCGCCGGCCGGTCGGCTATCCGGGACTCGATGACCGCGCGGCGCGGGTCGTCGGGGTGGGCCCGCACCCAGTCCAGGACCTGGGAGTCGGGATGGCGGTAGAGGCGGGTGGACACGGGGGCGGTCCGCCGCTTCTCCCCGGCCCGGGACGCGGACGCCTTCGGGCTCGCCTTCTTCTCCGGACCGGCCGTGGGAGAAGGGGACTTCGTCGCCGACGGCGAGGGCGAGTGCGAGTGCGGGGGCACGGCGGGCGGTGGCGGTTCCGGGCGCGACGAGGAGCTCACCACGGGGCGTGCCTCGTCCGCGCCGCGTCCGTCGCCGACCGCCGACATCGTTCCCGTGACGGTGCCGACCGCGACCACCACGGAGGCCACCGCGACCATCGCGCCGCGCCGGGCGGCACGCCGCCGCTCGGCCCTCCGCGCGGACAGGCGCCGGGCACGCGAGCCTGACACAGTACTGCTCCCCCTCCCCCACGACGGGCGCGTTCCCCCGTTCCGGGGAAGCGCCGGGCCCGCCGCCACTGACGCCACCCTAGAGGTGCGACTCTGCGCTCATGGTGCGATGCGAACAAGTCCTCACCGCCGTGGACGGGGTCGTCTCCCGTATGCGCGCCCTCGACGCGTCCCTGCCCGCGCGGGACGGGGTCGCGGTCTTCAACCGTGTCTACCTCGCCGTCACGGAGGCCGTGGACCGGCGGATCGACGCGGGCCGGTTCCCGGACGCGCGGGCGGCGATCGCGCTGGACGCGCTGTTCGCGGAGCGCTATCTGGCGGTGGTGGACGCGGTGTCGCAGGAGCGGCCGCCACCGGCCTGCTGGCGTCCGCTGTTCCAGTTCCGCCGGCACCCGGGCGTACGTCCGCTGCAGTTCGCGCTCGCGGGCATCAACGCGCACATCGGCCACGATCTCGCGCTCGCCGTCGTGGACACCTGCCGTACGCTCGCCTGCGAACCCGTCGATCTGGAGGACGAGTTCGACCAGGTGGGTGAACTCCTCCTCGCGCTGGAGGACCGGATCCGCGAGGAGCTGACACCGGGTCCCGAACTGCTGCGGATCGCCGACCCGCTGACCCATCTGCTGGGCGCGTGGAGCCTGGAACGCGCCCGGGACGCGGCCTGGACGGCGGCCCGCGCCCTGTGGGCGCTGCGCGGACTGCCGGACGTCGCCGGGGAGTTCACCGAACGCCTGGACACGGCGGTGGGCTTCGCCGGCCGCATGCTGCTCACCCCGCTGCCGGACTGACCCGGCGGCGGGGGTGGGCTCAGTCCTCGGGGAGTTCCACCGGGGCGATCTCGTCGTAGAGGTCGCCGGGGCCCGGGTTGGTCGGGTCGGTCTCGCCGCCGAAGTGGTGCATGACGCCCCAGACCGCGTTCAGCGCGGTCTGGACGGCGCCCTCCGCCCAGCCGGCCGTCCAGGAGATGTCGTCGCCGGCGAGGAAGATGCCCCGCTTGTCCTCGGGCAGCTCCTCCTGCATGAAGTGGGTGAACAGGCGGCGCTGGTAGCGGTAGTGGCCGGGCAGGTTGGCCTTGAAGGCGCCCATGAAGTAGGGCTCGTTCTCCCAGGAGACGGTCACCGGGTTGCCGATGATGTGCTTCCTGATGTCGACCTTGGGGTAGATCTCGCCGAGCGACTTCAGCATGACCTCCATCCGCTCGTTCGCGGACAGCGGCAGCCACTTCAGGCTGTCGTCGCACCAGGTGTAGGAGAGGCAGATGACGGCGGGCTTGTCGGGGCCGTCGTCGAGGAGGTACGTACCGCGCGTCATGCGGTCGGTGAGCGTCATCGACATGACGTCCCGGCCGGTCTCCTCGTCCTTGTCCAGCCAGAACGGCCGGTCCACCGGCACGAAGAGCTTGGAGCTCTCCATGTAGTGGGTGCGCTCGATGGCGGTCCAGTGGTCGATCGGGAAGAGCGAGTCGTCGCAGGCGATCTTCGAGAGCAGCATCCAGGACTGGGCGGTGAAGATCGCCGCCCGGTACGTACGGATGTCCCCGTCGGCGTCCGTCACCGTGATCCGGTTGCCCGCGGTGCGGTTGAGCCGGGTGACCGCCGGGCGGGGCTCGCCGTCCGGGTGCAGGGACTTCAGCGAGGTGCCGTACGGCCAGTGGACGATCTTCTCCGGCTCGCGCTCCCACAGGCGCAGGGGCAGCTGCTGGGAGCCGCCGACGATGCCGCGGTGGTGGTCGTCGGCCTCGGTGTAGACGACGCGGAGGATCTCCAGGATGGAGTTGGGGAAGTCGGTGTCCCAACCGCCGGTGCCGAAGCCGACCTGGCCGAAGATCTCGCGGTGGCGGAAGGACTTGAAGGCCTCGGAGTCGCAGAGGAAGCCGTAGAAGGTCTGGTTGTCGAGCTTCTCGACCAGCTTCGCCCAGATCTCCCGGATGCGCGGGACGTCACGCTCGCGCAGGGCGCGGTTCATGTCGGAGAAGTCGGCGCCCTCTTCGAGGCACCGGCTCCAGGCGTCGGCCACGTCCCGGTAGACCTGGGGCAGGTCGTCGAGGGTCTCGGCGTAGTGCGACTCGCCCTTGAGGTCGACGACGGTGGACGGCGTCGCCTCGGCGAGGGGGTTGGGGAAGGGGCGGGTGTGCAGTCCGACCAGGTCGATGTAGTGCTGGAGCGCCGTGGAGGACGGCGGGAAGCGCATCGCGCCCATCTCGGCGGTCAGGGAGTCGTCGCACCCGTCGAAGCCCACGGTGCGCAGCCGCCCGCCGATCCGGTCGGCCTCGTACACGACCGGCTTGAGGCCCATCTTCATCAGCTCGTACGCGGCGACGATGCCGGACAGGCCACCGCCGATCACGGCGACCTCGGTGCCGTGCTCGGTCGCCGGTACCTGTCCGAGGCCCGCCGGGTGGGCGAGGAAGTCGTCGTACGCGTACGGGAAGTCCGGGCCGAACATGGTGATCGGCGGCTGCTGCTCGTCGGCGTGCTCGATCGCGTTGGGCACGGTGGACGTCATGGGGTACGGACTCCTTGCACAGGTGAAGCGGGGGGGGCGGAGGTGGGGGTTCAGACGAGGGATCCGTAGAGGCCGGGGCGGCGGTCGGCCAGATACGGGTTGTCCTCACGGGACGCGGCGAGGAGGACGGGGTCGGCGTCGGCGACGACGAGTTCCTCGGTGCGGCCCGCCCGGGTGCGGGCGACCCCGTCGGGGGCGGCGAGCGTGGACAGGCCCACGAACTCGAACTCGCCCTCCCGGCCGACCCGGTTGACGTACGCGATGTACATCTGGTTCTCGAACGCCCGCACCGGTACGACGGACTCGGCGACGAACTGGAACGGGTGCAGCTGTGCCGTGGGCACCAGGAGGAGGTCGGTGCCGGCCAGCGCGTGGGCGCGCACGTTCTCCGGGAACTCGACGTCGTAGCAGATCATCAGGCCGATGGTGAGGCCGTCGAGCTCGGCCTGCACGACGGTCCGCTCTCCCGGGGTGAAGTGGTCCCGTTCGAAGCAGCCGTAGAGGTGGGTCTTGCGGTAGTTCGCGAGGCGGGCGCCGGCGGCGGAGACCAGCTGCACGGAGTTGAAGACGCGCTCGCCGTCCCGCTCGGGGTAGCCGTAGGCGATCGCGAGGCCGTGCCGGGTGGCGGTCTCCGCGATCGCGTCCGCCGCGTCGCCGTCGGCGGACTCGGCGAGCCGGCCGATGCCGTCGCCGATCGCGTACCCCGTGAGGAACAGCTCCGAGGTGACGAGCAGCCCGGCGCCCGCGGCGGCGGCACGGCCGGCCGCCTCGTCGAGGACCTTGAGGTTCTCGACGACGGATCCGGGGCGGCCGGAGCTCTGGAGCAGGGCGGTGCGCATGCGTGTTCCTCGTCGGTACGCGGGGGTTTCGGGGGGTCGGATAGACGGTACGGGCGGGCGGCTCGGGGGGACAAGGCGGAGCCGTTGCGCGTCGGTGAGGGGTTTGTTGCGTGCGGGGTGGGGGTGGCGGCGATTCGTTGCGCGGCGCTCGTCGCTGCCGTGATGTGCGGTGGGTCCGCTCGGGGCGGCGCGGTACGGGGCGCCCCGGCGTCGGTGTGGGCCGGGGGTGCTTGCGCAGCCCGGCGCTGCGGGGTGCCTCCCCCAGAGGGGGTGCCCCCAGCGCCCGCCCTCCCCCATCGCCCTGGGGGCACCTCCCAGGCCCTTGAGGCACTGGGGGAGGCACGACTTGCCCGCGGATTGCGGGGGCAGGCGAGTACGGGGCCGGGGGCCGCTCGCAGTGGCCGGTGCGTTCGCGTTCCGCGCCGTGTCCGGGAAACGTGATCCGTGTCGGTCCGAGGGCGGGCACCCCGACGCGGCCCCCGCCCGCCGCGGGCGCTGTGGCGGGCCCCCC
>NZ_NCTE01001486.1:10125-10559 GCF_002114215.1 Streptomyces sp. 13-12-16
GCGGTGCGGTGGGTGCCGCCCGAGGCGATCAGCGCGTAGCCGCCGTAGACCGCGACCGTCGCCAGTTCCGTGCCCAGGCCCGCCACCGAGGTGAGGGTGGCCCGGCCGGTGTCCTCGATGCGCCGCTGGAGACGGGCGTCGGCCAGCACCGTCGCCGCCTGGAAGCCACCGAAGGCGAGGGCGACGAGACCCAGCCCCCAAGGGGTGCCGTCGGCCGCACCGGCGGCCAGGGCGAGACCGGAGCCGGCCAGCAGCGCGGCGAGCCCGGCCGTGCCGAGCCGCTCGCCCTCACCGGCCAGCAGGCTTCCGGCGGTGGCGCCGGCCCAGATCAGCAGGAGCAGGTAGGGAACGGTCCCGTCGGCGGCCCCGGTCTCCCGCACCAGCAGGGGCGTGTACTCGTCGAGGGCGCCCCATACCGCACCGACGGCCGGGAC
>NZ_NCTE01001486.1:10741-13752 GCF_002114215.1 Streptomyces sp. 13-12-16
GGCGCGGGTCCCGGCGAGTCCGGCACGCAGGGGCGCCGTCCGGCTCTCGTGCCCGGTCTTCGGCGAGCGGTGCTCGGGGAACCGGAGTGCCGTGACCGCCGCCAGCAGGCACACCAGCACACTGGCGGCCCCGACGGCGGTGTGGCCGCCCCAGGTGAGCACGGGGCCGGCCAGCCCCATCGCCGCCATCACCGCGACCAGCCCGGCCGCGCGGGCCCGGCCCATGGTCCGGGCGTAGCGGCCGGCCGCGTCGAGCCGTTCCAGCTCGTCGTAGACCAGCGCCTCCAGCGCACCGGAGCCGAGCGCCCCGCCGGCGCCCCACAGCACGAAGCCGAGGGCGAAGGCGCCGTACGACGGGACGATCACCCACAGGGCGAAGCCGGCGGCGGTGAGCAGCGGGCCGAGCCACAGCAGCAGCCGGCGCGAGACGGCGTCGGCCCAGACACCGGAGGGGACCTCCAGCAGCACACCGGTCACCGACCAGAGGGCGAACAGGGAGGAGATCTGCCCGACGGACAGGCCGGCGTCGCTGAACAGCAGCGCGTACACCGGGTAGAGCAGGATGAGGTCTTCGAGGAACGCGTAGCCGTACAGCGTGGTCGTCAGCCGTCGCACGCGGACGTCGGTGGCACGCGTGGGCGTGGGAGTCATGAGGCCTTCCCGTGGGGGCGGTTCGGACACCGGACGTGGAGGACGTACGGCGCCGGAGGCGGCCCTCGGGAGGCGCGGCTGGTGGATCAATGTCGCCAGGTCATGACCCTCATGCTAGACCGGCCGTGAGGGGTCCCGCCCGGTGTTTCCCCGGCCGGCGCTCACCGCTCCCGGGCGGGGAGCCGGGGCGGCAGCACGACGTCGCCGCTGCGCTTGAGGCGTTGCCAGGGCAGCCGGTACCCGTTGACCGCGGTGAGGCAGGCCTGGACGAGCACCAGGTACATGAGCTGGCGGTGGACGATCTGCTGCAGCGGGAGCGTCCACAGCGGCCGGAGGCTCTCACCGTCGAGGCGGAAGGCGTAGGCCGCGCAGACGGTCTGCACGGCCAGCACACCGGTCCACGCCAGCATCGTGCGGAACGGGTCGCCGAAGACCAGGCCGTAGACGGTCAGCAGGTCGATCAGCGGGGCGAGGAGCGGGGTGAGGATCTGGAAGACGGCCAGCAGGGGCAGCCCGAGGCGGCCGAAGTGTCCCGCGTGGCCGCGCTCGACCAGCGCGTGCCGGTGCTTCCACGCGGCCTGCATGGTGCCGTAGCTCCAGCGGTAGCGCTGGCGCCACAGTTGCCGCAGGGTGGCCGGCGCCTCGGTCCAGGCGAGCGCGTCCTCGGTGTAGCGGACCTCCCACCCGGCCCGGTGCAGGGCCATGGTGATGTCGGTGTCCTCGGCGAGGGTGTCGCCGCTCATCATCCCGGCGTCCCGCAGGGCCGTGACGCGGAAGGCCCCGACGGCTCCGGGGACGGTCGGCATGCAGCGCAGCAGGTCGTACGTGCGGCGGTCCAGGTTGAAGCCCATCACGTACTCGATGTGCTGCCAACGGCCCAGAAGACCCCGGCGGTTGCCCACCTTGGCGTTGCCGGCGGTGGCGCCGACGGCCGGGTCGGCGAACGGCTGGACGAGGCGGTGGACGGTCGAGGGGGCGAAGACCGTGTCGGCGTCGAGCATGACGACGAGGTCGTGGGAGGCCCGCCGGACGCCGGCGTCGAGGGCCGCCGCCTTGCCGCCGTTCGGCCGGCGGAGCACCGTGGTCCCCGGGAGGCCGAGCGACTCGGCGACGTCGGCGGTGCCGTCGTCGGAACCGTCGTCCACGACGATGATCTCCACGGGGTGATCGCTCACGGCGAGCGAGCGGAGCGTCTTGGCGATGCACGGTCTCTCGTCGTACGCGGGGACGACGACGCTGACGGGCCGGGTGACGGGCGGGCCGGCGCCGGGGGGCGGGCGCCGGTGGGCGTGGTGGTGGGCGAGGACCAGCATCAGAGCGCACCGTGCGAGGACGAGCGCCCCGACGACCAGCAGCAGCACGCCCACGACCGACACCACCGTGTCCGACACGGCCACGGCGGCCACGAACGCCCGGCCCTTCCACAGGGTTCCCGCGTCGACGGGGCTGGTGAGACCGTCGGTGCCGACGAGGTCGGCGATCGTGGTGAAGCGGTACCCCTGGGCCTGGAGCCGGGGGATCAGGACGT
This sequence comes from Streptomyces sp. 13-12-16, assembly GCF_002114215.1. Taxonomy (GTDB): domain Bacteria; phylum Actinomycetota; class Actinomycetes; order Streptomycetales; family Streptomycetaceae; genus Streptomyces. The sequence goes on from NZ_NCTE01001486.1 coordinate 12,921, forward strand.
CCAGCGCCCGGACGGTCTGCGACCGGTCCCCGCCCGAGTCGTGCAGGAGGACGACCGCTCCCCGGCCCGGCGCGTCCGGTGTGGCCGCGTCGGCGATCGCCCGGGCGCCCGGCCGCCGCCAGTCCCCGGTGTCCTGGTCGACGAACGCCAGTATGTAGCCCTTCTCGCCCAGGTGCCGGGCGACGGACCAGGCCGGTCCGTCCAGGGCGGTGGTGGTCGAGGAGTAGGGCATCCGCAGGAGCGAGCTGTTGACGCCCCCGGCTCCGGCGAGGGCGAGCTGGGTCAGCGCCAGCTCGCGGTCGGTCTCGCTCGCGGAGAGCGTGGCCAGGTCCCGGTGGGAGAAGGTGTGCACCCCGATCTCGTGACCGGAGCGGATCAGATCACGCAGTACCGCGGGGTGGCGCACGGCCTGCCGGCCGGTGACGAAGAAGGTGCCGGGTATGCCGTGGCGGTCGAGGACGGCCCGGATCCGGGGCGTCCAGACGGGGTCCGGACCGTCGTCGAAGGTCAGGACCACCGTCCGGGCCGGTGCCCGGTAGGTGCGCGGGTGGCCTTGGGTGGTGTCGACGACCGGGCCGCCGCCGGTGACCTCCCGGGGGACGCCGGCGGCCGGTCTCCCGGCGCGTCCCTCCTGGTCCCCGGAGAAGCCCCGGGTCGTGTACCCCTCGACCAGGAGCACCGAGACGACGAAGGCCAGCAGGACGAGCGGGACGACGACGCGGAAGCGGTGCCGGGACGGCAGGGGCGCCCGGGGCCGCCGCGGCCCGGGTGCCGCCGGCCGGCGGCGCATCAGGGGGTCCCGGCCACGGGCTCGTCACCGCCCGGAGCGTCG
>NZ_NCTE01001487.1 GCF_002114215.1 Streptomyces sp. 13-12-16
GAACTCGCCCGCACCCTGCGCGAACTGCCGGACGGCGCCGTCGTCCTGCTCGACGGGCTGGTCGCCTGCGGGGTGCCCGAGATCGTCGTCCCGCAGGCGGAGGAGGGCCGGCTGCGCATGGCCGTCCTCGTGCATCTGCCGCTCGGCGACGAGACCGGGCTCGACGCGGCCGTCGCCGCCGAACTGGACGCCCGCGAGCGCGCGGTCCTGCGGGCGGTGCCCGCGGTGATCGCCACCAGCGACTGGGCCGTACGCCGTCTCGTCTCCCACCACGGCCTGGCCCCCGAGCGGGTCCATGTCGCCGCCCCCGGCGCCGACATCGCGCCCCTCGCGCCCGGCACCGACGGCGTCTCCCGGCTGTTGTGCGTGGCCGCGGTGACCCCGCGCAAGGGACAGCACCGGCTCGTGGAGGCACTGGCGGCGGTGGCCGACCTGCCGTGGAGCTGCGCGCTCGTCGGCGGGCTGGGACACGATCCCGAGTACGTCGCCCATCTGCGCGGACTCATCCGCGAGCACGGCCTCGAGGACCGGCTGGAGCTGACCGGCCCGCAGACCGGGGCCGCACTCGACGCCAGCTACGCCGCCGCCGACCTCATGGTGCTCACCTCGTACGCGGAGACGTACGGCATGGCGGTCACCGAGGCGCTGGCGCGCGGCATCCCCGTGCTGGCGACCGACGTCGGCGGGCTGCCCGAGGCGGTCGGCCGCGCACCCGACGGGGGAGTGCCCGGCATCCTCGTCCCGCCGGAGAACCCCGCCGCCATCGCCGCCGAACTGCGCGGCTGGTTCGGCGAGGCGGACGTGAGACGCCGGCTCAAGGCCGCCGC
>NZ_NCTE01001488.1 GCF_002114215.1 Streptomyces sp. 13-12-16
TACGGCGCCCCCGGGGCGATGGCCGTCCGTACCGCGTCCGCGTCCGCTTCGGACGGGTCGTGCGCCGGCAGGAAGGCGCGGGCCCGGCCGACGCGCTGGCGGGGACCGCGGCACGGAGGCCTCCGGAGGACCGGGACCGCGCTAGGACCTGATGAATTCCAGGATGTCGCGGTTGAGGACGTCCGGATGGGTCGACAGCATGCCGTGGGGGTACCCCTCGTAGGTCTTCAGGGTGCCGTGCTTCAGCAGCTCGACCGTCAACGGCGCGGAGTCCTCGTAGGGAACGATCTGGTCGTCGGTGCCGTGCGCGACGAGGACCGGGACGTCGATCTTCTTGAGGTCCTCGGTGAAGTCGGTCTCCGAGAACGCCTTGATGCACTCGTAGTGGGCGTTGGCCGCCCCCGTCATGCCCTGCCGCCACCAGTTGTCGATCAGTCCCTGGGAGACCTCCGCGCCGGGCCGGTTGAATCCGTAGAACGGACCCGACGGCACGTCGATGAAGAACTGCGCGCGGTTGGCGGCCAGGGCCGCGCGGAACCCGTCGAAGACCTCGATCGGCAGACCGCCGGGATTGCTCTCGGACTTGACCATGACCGGGGGGACCGCGCCGACCAGCACCGCCTTCGCGACCCGGCCGGGCTCGGCCCGCGCGACGTACCGCGCGGCCTCTCCGCCGCCGGTCGAGTGCCCGACGTGTACGGCCTCCCGCAGATCGAGGGCGCCGGTCAGCGCCGCCACGTCCGCGGCGTAGGTGTCCATCTCGTGGCCGCTCGCGGTCTGACCGGAGCGCCCGTGACCACGCCGGTCGTGGGCGATCACGCGATAGCCCTGGGACAGGAAGAACAGCATCTGGTTGTCCCAGTCGTCGGCGCTGAGCGGCCAGCCGTGGTGGAAGACGATCGGCTGTCCGTCGCGCGGACCCCAGTCCTTGTAGAAGATGGTCGTGCCGTCGGTGGTGGTGACCGTGCCCATGGGTGATCCCTCCGCGTGATCCGGACCGACGGCACTCACCTTACGCTCCGGCCCGGCGCGCCTCATCTCCTGTATGCCCGTCAAGTGACGGTTGGGCACGTCCTATGGTTGTTCGATGTTGCTTGTTCCCAGATGGGTCCTCTTCTCGTCGGGGTGCGCGCCCGTCCTGCTCGTCGCGGGCTGGGTGATCGCGGCATCACTGGAGGGACCCGCCTACGACCCCGTCACCCAGACGATCAGCGTCCTGGCGGCCTACGGGGCCGCGGGGTCCTGGGTGATGACCACGGCGCTCCTCGCCCTGGGCGCCTGCCATCTGCTCACCGCCTGGGGACTGCGGCCGGCGGCGACGGCCGGACGCGTGGCGCTGGCCGGCGGCGGAGCGGCGGCGCTGGTGGTGGCGTTGCTGCCGGCGCCGAGCAGCGGAGGGTCCCTGCGTCACGGT
>NZ_NCTE01001489.1 GCF_002114215.1 Streptomyces sp. 13-12-16
CGGCTCACCGCGGCGTGCACGGCACAGCGGGGCTCGATCACCGGGACGGTGACGCACCGGCCCCGGACCGTCTTCGTCCTGCCCGGTCAGGGCGGCCTGCGGCCGGGCCCGGGCGCGGCGCTGTACGCCACGGCTCCGGTGTACCGCGCCACGCTCGACGAGGCGTCGGCGTTCGTCGGAAAGGTGTGCGGGCGGGAGCTGACGGACTGGTGCGTCGACGCCGACGTGACCGAGGACGACCTGGCCGCGACGGAGGTGGCGCAGCCGCTGCTGGTCGCGCACGGCGTCGCCCTCGCCCGGCAGCTGACCGCCTGGGGCGTACGGCCCGACGCGGTCGTCGGACACAGCGTCGGCGAGCTCGCGGCCGCCTGCGTGGGCGGGACGCTTTCCCTGCGCGAGGCGGTCACGTTCGCGGCGGAACGGGGCCGGCTCATGGGCGGGTCGACCGCACCGGGCGCCATGGCGGCCGTGCTGGGCGCCGTGGAGCGGGAGGTGGCCGCCCTGGTG
>NZ_NCTE01000160.1 GCF_002114215.1 Streptomyces sp. 13-12-16
GGCGCGCGGGGATGCGTGCTGTCCTGGAGACAGCGGCAGGAGTACACGCCGATGCGCCACAGCCGGACTTCCCCCCTCGCTCCCGCCCGGCCGGCCGCGCCGACCGGGGCGGGCGGAGGCCTGCTGCCGGTCCGGGAACTCGCGGCCGCCTGGGCCCTGGTCGTCCTGATCGCGGTGCCCGCCTGGGTGCTCACCGTCGGGCAGGCCCGGGACATGGGCGTCGGGCCCGGCACGATGGGGACGGCGCTGCCGCTGTTCCTCCTGCTGTGGGTGACGATGACGGCGGCCATGATGCTGCCGTCCATGGCACCGGTGGCCCTCACCTGGGTGCGGGGGATCGGCCGGCGCTCCTCCGGCCGGGCGCGGGCCGCGCGCACCGCCGGGTTCGTGGGCGGTTACCTCCTCGTGTGGACCGCCTTCGGGGTCCTCGCCTACGCGGCCCTGGCCCTCACCGGTGACCTGGTGGACGGCCGTCCGGCCGCGGGGCGCTGGATCGGTGCGGTGGCGTTCCTGCTCGCGGGCCTGTACCAGCTCGGCCCCCTCAAGAACGTCTGTCTGCGGCACTGCCGCGACCCCATGGGCCAGCTCGTGCGGTACGCCGCGTTCCGCCGGCCGGCCCGTGACCTGCGGGTGGGCGTCCACCACGGCGCCTACTGCGTCGGCTGCTGTGCGGGACTGATGGCCGTCCTGATCCCGCTCGGCGTGATGAACGTGGCGGCGATGGCGGGACTGGCCGCGGTGGTCTTCGTGGAGAAGCTGTGGTCCCGCGGTCCGCTGCTCGCCCGGTTCGTGGGCGTGGCGTTCCTCGTCCTGGCCGCACTCGCACCGTTCCAGGACCGGCTGCTGCCCGGCCTGACCCCGATGCCCGGCATGTGAGCGGGCCGCCCCGGTCCTTCGCTCCGGATCGCCCCGGCTGTCACTCCGGGCCGCCCCGGCCCTCACTCCGGCCCGCCCCGGTCCTTCACTCCGGCCCGCTCCAGTCGAACCGGAAGTGCTTGCTCGACTTCCCCGAGCGTTCCCAGGAGAAGCCGAAAGCGTCGGCGCGGTCGGTGGTGGCCCGGCCCCAGGTGGCCACCTGGCCCGGCCCGACCTCGGCGCCGGGCGCGTTGTGCACCTGGACCCGTGCGCCGTCCGGTGTCGTCGGGCCGGTGAGCGCCTCGGCCTCGGCCGTGACCCGGCCGGGGACCTCCGCCCGCCACGTCGCGAGGTCCTCGTCGATCTCCACGTGGACGGGGGCGACGTCCGTACCGCGCATCTCGGGGTGGAACATCTCCCCGAACTGCGCGGGCCATCCGCCCGCCTCACCGCCGAAGACGGCCCCGAGCGCGGCGCGCTGCCGCTCGTCGGCCCGTTCGTCGAGGAAGACCGCGGCGTACGGGTCGGTGTGCGTGCCGGCCCAGGGGTTGCCGGTGAAGGAGCCGAGCATCAGGACGTTGAGACCGTCGAGCCGCACGTCACCGAAGCTGCCTTCCCGGATGTGCCAGACCAGTACGCCTTCGCAGTCGCCGTAGGTCGGGGGCTGGGCGAACGTACAGGGACACGGTACGGCGCACTTGCACACGTCGAACCAGTCGCCGGCCAGGTGCCAGCGCGTGCCGGTGGTGGCCTGCTCTGTCATCTCGCTTCCCTCCTGCCGGGCCCTCGGGGGCCCACTCGGAGCGGCGAGACCGCGTGTCCCGAGCCCGCACCCGGGATGACGAGGCGGCCTCCCCTCCAGCTTGCACCTCACCGCCCGGCGGGGGAACCCCGCCCGTGGTGCCCCCCGCCTCGCCGGACGACGTCACGGCCGGCCCGGCCCTGCGCGGGCCTTCGCGGGTGTTCGCGGCCCTTCGGCGCCGG
>NZ_NCTE01001490.1:0-826 GCF_002114215.1 Streptomyces sp. 13-12-16
CGGCCCTCGCCCTCCCCGCCGCCCCGGCCGCGCCCGCCGCGCCGTCGGGGAGTCCCGGTGCCGGCGATCCGGGGGCCACGCTGCTGCCCCCGCTGCCCGTCCGGCTCGGTGAGGACAACCCCTGCACCGGGGCCTCGGGACAGACGGCCACCGGAGCGGCGTGGTCGCAGACGGCGCTCGGGCTGTCCCGGGCCCAGCGGATCTCCCGGGGCGGCGGCGTGACCGTCGCGGTGGTCGACACCGGTGTCGCCACCGGCGTCCCCGGCCTGTCCGGCAGGGTGGAGGCCGTCGGCGGAGCGGCCGAGGACTGCGTGGGTCACGGCACGTTCGCCGCCGGCCTGATCGCCGCCGCACCGCAGAAGGGCAGCGGCATCACCGGGGTCGCCCCGCAGGCGGAGATCCTCGCCCTGTCCGGCACCGACGACCGGGGGGTGCCCTCCGTGGAACGCGTGGCCGCCGGCATCCGGACGGCGGCGGACCGCGGCGCACAGGTCATCTACGTCGGCCAGGTCCTGCGCACCGGCAAGGCCGAACTCACCGCGGCCGTCGCCCACGCCACCCGGCGCGACGCACTGGTCGTCGCCCCGGCCGCCCCGGACGCCGTGCCCCGCGAGGAGTTGGGGCCCGACGGCGAGATGCCGGAGGGCCCGTACTGGCCGGCCGCCGCGCCCGGCGCGCTCGCCGTCGTGGACTTCGGCCCCAACGGCGTACGGCAGGAGAAGGCGCCGCCCGCCCACGAGCCCGACCTGTCCGCGCCCGGCGGCGAGATGGTCAGCGTCGGTCCCGAGGGCTCCGGCCACTACATCGGTTCCGGTGCCTCGCTGGC
>NZ_NCTE01001490.1:1020-1279 GCF_002114215.1 Streptomyces sp. 13-12-16
GCGTCGCGGGCACCGCCGCACTCGTCCGCGCCTACCACCCCGACCTCACGGCGGCCGAGGTCACCCGCCGCCTCCTCGACACCGCCTACCCGTCGGACACCCCACGCCTGGACTCGTACGCCGCCCTGTCCCTGATCCAGGACCGCACGACGCCCCCCGCGCGGACCCCCGCCCCCGCCCACATGCCGGCTCCCGCCGACCCCACCCCCCACAACCGCTCCCTGACGATCGCGGCCGTAGGCCTGACCACGGTCCTCCT
>NZ_NCTE01001490.1:1397-2158 GCF_002114215.1 Streptomyces sp. 13-12-16
CCTGGCGGCGGTCGTCCCCCGAGGCAGAACCAGGAACTGGCGCCCCCCGACCACCCCTTAGCAACGCTCCTGTCCCCGCCGTTCCCGCGGGCAGTCGTGCCTCCCCCAGTGCCTCAGGGGCCTGGGAGGTACCCCCAGGGGCGGCACGGGTGGGCGATGGGGGTCCCCCCGCTCGAGCGAAGCCGAGAGTGGGGGAGGCACCCCGCAAGCGCCGGGCCGCGCGAACACCCCCCGGCCGGCACCCACGCCGGGCGCCCCGCACACCCCGGCCCACCCCGCACGGACGCCTCACGACCCGTCCCCCACAAGCCCCGTCTGCACCTGCAAGGTCTTGCGCCGGGCGATCCGGACCGCCCGCCCCGGAATCAGCTCCCGCCCCTTCACGCTCCCGAACAGGTACCCCTCACTCGGCGGACACGACATCAGCAGCCCCGGCGTGTTGACCTCCTGCAACCGCCGCAGCAACGACTCGTTGAGCCCTCGCCCGGCCCCCGCAGACGACCGCGCCACCACCAGGTGCAGCCCCACCTCGTGCCCCAGCGCCAGATGGTCGAGCAGCGGGGCGAACGGCTGCGTCATCGGCCCGCCGCCCACCATGTCGTAGTCGTCGACCAGGATGAACAGCCGAGGCCCCTGCCACCAGTCGCACAACCGCATCCGCGACGGGGCGATGTCCTCCCCGGGAACCCGCTGCTTGACCGCCCGCGCCGCCCCGTCCACCAGGTCCCGCAGCATGTCCAGGGACACGGCGTGCCCCCGCC
>NZ_NCTE01001490.1:2384-3548 GCF_002114215.1 Streptomyces sp. 13-12-16
GTCGCCCACCACGATCAGGTGCGGGTTCTCGGTGAAGTCGTGCCAAACCGGCGCCAGTTCGTTCTCGTCCAGGCCGATGGCGATCCGCAGGCCGTTCTCGCCCTCCGCCTCCGGCAGCTCCTCGACCGGCAGCTTCGCCGGCAGCATCCGCACCCGCGGCGCGGTGGGCCCCGTCCAGTTCTCGGCGATCGCGGCGACCAGCCCCGCGACCCCGTCCGCGAGGTCGTCGGCGTCCTCGACCCCGTCGACGCGCGGCAGCGCCGCCAGGTAGTGCAGCTTGTCGGAGGTCAGTCCCCGCCCCGCGCTGCGCGGGATCGTCGCCGCCTTCCGGGAGTCGATCTGCGAGTCCATCGGATCACCCATCCGCAGCTCCAGCCGGGTCCCGGTCTGGTCGCGCACCGAGGACGACAGCTCCACCCAGCGGGCGGTGGTGACGATCAGGTGGACGCCGTAGTTGAGCCCGCGGGCGGCCAGCGCGTTGAAGGTGGGGATGTGCCGGTCGAAGTCCTGGCGCACGGTGGCCCAGCCGTCGATGGCCAGGAAGACGTCCCCGTGCGGCTCGTCGGGGAACTCGCCCGCCGCGCGCCGCTTGCGGTACGTCGCCATGGAGTCGATGCCGTGCTCCAGGAAGAACCGCTCCCGCCGGGCGAGCAGGGTGGTGACCTCCGCGATCGTACGGCCCACCCGTTCGGTGTCCACCCGCGCCGCGACCCCGCTCATATGGGGCAGCTCGTCCAGCGAGGCCAGCGTGCCGCCGCCGAAGTCCAGGCAGTAGAACTGCACTTCGCGTGGGGTGTGGGTGAGGGCCAGCGCGGTGATGAGGGTCCGCAGCAGGGTGCTCTTGCCGCTCTGCGGGCCCCCGGCGATGGCGACGTGGCCGCCGGCCGCCGACAGGTCCACGGTCAGCAGGTCGCGCAGCTGGTCGAAGGGCCGGTCCACGACGCCCACCGGCACCGTGAGCCGTCCCCGCAGCGGCCAGTCGGCCGTGGTCAGGCCGTACCGCGGATCGGGTGCCAGCGGCGGCAGGATCTGGTCCAGGGTGGCCGGCCGGCCCAGCGGCGGCAGCCACACCTGGTGGGCGGGCGGTCCCGCCCCGCGCAGCCGGTCGAGCGCCACCGACAGCAGCGTCTCCCCGCCGCCGTCCCCCTCGCCCCGCGCCTGAGG
>NZ_NCTE01001491.1 GCF_002114215.1 Streptomyces sp. 13-12-16
CCGGTGGGCCGCCGTCAGCCGGGCCAGCCGTGCGGCGAACCGGCCGCCGGGCGCCTCGCCGGCGACCAGCGCCGCGTCGTACGCCGTGTCCACGTCCCGCAGCAGCGGCAGTTCCCGTACCCGCAGACGCGCGAGCCGCCGCCGTTGCGCGGCCCCGGTCTCCGGTGTCGACATGGGGACCCCGCGCAGCAGCCCGGGGTCGGGCGCGGCCAGGCCGAGCGCCCAGAAGCCGCCGTCCTCGGCGGGACCGAAGTACGCGTCGCAGTCACCGAAGTCCACGGTGAGCAGCTCCGGGGTCACCTGGGGCGTGTCCATGCCGATGAGGAGGGCGGGTCCGTCGCACCCGGCGAACGCGGCGGCCAGCCGTTCGTCGAGCCCGCCCGCGCACTGCGGTACGACCTCGACACCGGCCGGCAGCCAGCGTCCCGGTGTCCCGTCCAGCACCAGTACCCGGCGCCGCGCGGGCGTGCGCGCCACCACGTCCAGCGTGTCCGCGAGCGCGGCCTCGGCGAGCGACGCCGCCTCCCCGGGGGTGAACGGCGGGGTCAGCCGGGTCTTCACCCGGCCGGGGCGGGGCTCCTTGGCGATCACCAGCAGTGTGACGGGCGACGACGTCATGAGGCCGCCCCTTCCCGCACCGGCGCCTCCTGGAGCACGCGGCTCATGTCCCGTACCGCCTGGAAGGTGCCGCGCCAGGTGCCGGTCACCTTGGAGGTGCCGGTGCGCGGCGCGTACGGGACGTCGTGCTCGGTGACGCGCCAGCCGGCGTCGGCGGCGCGCACCACCATCTGGAGCGGGTAGCCGCTGCGCCGGTCGGTCAGGTCCAGGGCGAGCAGCTCCTCGCGCCTGGCCGCGCGCAGCGGGCCGAGGTCGCGCAGCCGCAGTCCGGTACGGCGGCGCAGCAGCCGGGACAGCGCGAGGTTGCCCGCGCGGGCGTGCAG
>NZ_NCTE01001492.1 GCF_002114215.1 Streptomyces sp. 13-12-16
CGGCGGCGGCCGGGGCGGGGACGGCGACGACGACCGCGTCGGCGTGCAGGACCCGGTCCCCGGCGACGACCCGCCAGCCGTCCTCCGGTTCGCGGCGCAGCTCCGTGACCGGCGTGCCGGTGAGGATCTCGACGCCGTCCGCCCGCAGCGCGCCGGCGACCGCGAGCGGGAGGGTGCCCACTCCGCCCGCGATGCCCATGAAGACGGGGCCGGCCTGCGCCGAGGCGGCGGACTTCGCCTGGATCCCGCGGACCGCCTCGGTGAGGGAGGTGTGGGTCCGGGCGGCCTCGAAGAGCTGCGGGACCGCCGAGCGCATCGAGATGCGGTACGCGTCACCCGCGTACACCCCGCCGAGCAGGGGCTCCACCAGGCGGTCGACGACCTCGCGGCCGACGCGCGCCGCCACGTACTCGCCGACGGCCACGTCGTCGCCGACCTCGGTACGGGGCAGGTCGGCGTCGCGCCCGATCCGGGCCAGCCCCTCGTCGGACAGGACGCCGGCGAGGGCCTCGGCGGTGCCGGGCACGCCCATGACGTGGCCCTTGGGCATGGGACGCAGGGCGCCCCGGGTCCACAGCGAGGCGGTCGCGGTGGCCGGCGGCTGGAGCCGGCCGGCGAGACCCACCG
>NZ_NCTE01001493.1:0-364 GCF_002114215.1 Streptomyces sp. 13-12-16
CTCGTCGAGGTCGCCGACGCGGAGACCGCGCTCGGCCCGGTCCGGCTCACCGGCGAACTCGCCCGCACCTGCTACCAGCTCCGGGCCTTCGCCGGCATCGTCGAGGAGGGCGCCTTCCTCGACGTCGTCATCAACCACCCCGACGACACCGCGACCCCGCCCGTCCCGGACCTGCGCCGCTACAAGCTCCCGCTGGGCGTCGTCGCCGTCTACTCGGCGTCCAACTTCCCCTTCGCCTTCTCCGTGGCCGGCGGCGACACCGCGAGCGCGCTCGCGGCCGGCTGCCCGGTCGTCGTCAAGGCCCACCCCGACCACCCCGGACTGTCCGAGCTGGTCGCCAAGGTCCTGCGCCGGGCCGCGGCCC
>NZ_NCTE01001493.1:600-8090 GCF_002114215.1 Streptomyces sp. 13-12-16
CGGGGGCCGCGCCCTCTTCGACGCGGCCGCCGCCCGGCCCGTCCCGATCCCCTTCCACGGCGAGCTGGGCTCCCTGAACCCGGTCGTGGTCACCGAGGCCGCCGCCGCCGAGCGCGGCGAGGCGATCGGCGCCGGGCTGGCCGGTTCGATGACGCTGGGCGTCGGCCAGTTCTGCGTGAAGCCGGGCCTCGTCCTCGCGCCGGCCGGCGCGGCCGGCGACGCGCTGGTCAAGTCGCTGACGGACGCCGTCAGCGACACCGACGCCGGCGTCCTGCTCGACCACCGCATGCGCGACAACTTCGTCGCCGGGGTCGCCGAGCGCGCCCAGCTCCCCGACGTCGAGTCCCCGGTGACGCCGGGCGCGGGCGGCGAGCACACGGTCAGCGCGGGGTTCCTCACCGTTCCGGCGAGCCGGCTGGCCGAGGAGGGGGAGCACGACCTGCTGCTCGAGGAGTGCTTCGGGCCGGTCACCGTCGTGGCCCGCTACGAGGACGAGGCCGAGGTGCGGGGCGTGCTGTCGCGGCTGCCGGGCAACCTCACGGCGACCGTGCAGCTCTCCGCCGAAGAGGCGGCCGGGGAGGGCCGCGGGGCGGAGATCCTGGCGGAGCTCACGCCGCTGGCGGGGCGCGTGCTGGTGAACGGCTGGCCGACGGGGGTCGCCGTGGCGCCGGCCCAGCACCACGGGGGGCCGTACCCGGCGACGACCTCCACGTCCACGTCGGTGGGCGGCACGGCCATCGAGCGGTGGCTGCGGCCGGTCGTGTACCAGGGGACGCCCGAGGCCCTGCTGCCGGCCGAGCTGCGGGACTCCAACCCGTTGGGGCTGCCCCGGCGGTTCAACGGGGTGCTCGAGCGATAGCGCTTCGAGGGCACGTCGCAGGGGCGCGGTCGTGTGCCGGCCGCGGCGCCGTCGTGGGTGGTCGCGCCCCGCGGCGGAGCCGCCGGCCGGTACGGTCCCGCGCCCCTGACCCATCCCCACCGGAGATAATCGGTTCATGGACATGAAGCTTCCCGAACTGCCCTTCCCCCTCCGTACATACGGCCCCGACGGGCACTGGTCCCATGAGGACGGGGTGCTGACCGGGTGGGCCGGACCCCGGCAGGACCGTTTCGTGCCGCCCACCGGCGAGGCGCTGGAGCCGGCCTCCGACGCGCCGCGTCTGCTGGGCGCGCCCGAGGGGGACTTCCAGCTGATCGCACGGGTCACCGTCGGGTTCGCCGGGGCCTTCGACGCGGGCGTCCTCTATGTCCACGTGGGAGAGCGGGCGTGGGCCAAGCTCTGCCTGGAGTACTCGCCGGACGTGCCCACCGTCTGCACGGTGGTGACCCGGGGGCACTCCGACGACGTCAACTCCTTCACCGTCGAAGGCAGTTCCGTCTGGCTCCGGGTGAGCCGCACCGGGCGTGCCTTCGCCTTCCACGCCTCCCGTGACGGTGAGCGCTGGACCTTCGTCCGGCTCTTCACCCTCGGCGACGAGGAGGAGACCGGGGCCGCGCTGGTCGGCTTCATGACCCAGTCGCCGATGGGGGAGGGCTGCGTGGTGACGTACGACCACATCGAGTACCGGCCCCACTGGCCGAGTGACCTGCGGGACGGAAGCTGAGGGAGGGGAATGAAGGCGGCTCGTTGAATGTTCACGTAGCCGCCGGAGGGAGTCTCCGTACCCGCACGACCTGGAGTGCCGATCACGATGCGCGTCGAAATCTGGTCCGATATCGCCTGCCCCTGGTGCTATGTCGGAAAGGCCCGCTTCGAGAAGGCGCTGGCCGCCTTCCCGCACCGGGAGCAGGTCGAGGTCGTGCACCGTTCCTTCGAGCTGGACCCGGGCCGGGCCAAGGACGACATCCAGCCGGTGCTCTCGATGCTCACCAAGAAGTACGGCATGAGCGAGGCGCAGGCCGAGGCCGGTGAGGACAACCTGGGTGCCCAGGCCGCCGCCGAGGGACTGCCCTACCGCACCCGGGGCCGCGACCACGGCAGCACCTTCGACATGCACCGCCTGCTGCACTTCGCCCGTGCGCAGGGCCGCCAGGTGGAGCTGCTCGACCTGCTGTACAGGGCGAACTTCGCCGAGGAGCGGTCCGTCTTCAACGACGACGAACGGCTCGTCGAGCTCGCCGGCGCCGCCGGACTCGACACCGGCGCGGTGCGCGAGGTCCTCGCCGACCCGAAGGCGTACGCCGACGAGGTGCGCGCCGACGAGCGGGAGGCGGCGGAGCTCGGCGCGAACGGTGTGCCGTTCTTCGTGCTGGACCGCACGTACGGCGTCTCCGGCGCCCAGCCCACCGAGGTGTTCACCCAGGCGCTGACCCGGGCCTGGGGTGATCGTCCGCCGCTGACCCTGGTCGACGGCGACGCCGAGGCCTGTGGCCCGGACGGATGCGCGGTGCCGCAGCAGTAGAACGCGCAGGTCGGCGCGTACGCATAAGGCTTCCTTTGCGATATCGCGCAGAATTCGGCAATGGACGGGGAGATCCCGGGGCCGCACAGTGGTCCCATGGAGACCTTCGAGAACCTCGTCCGTGCCGAGTTCGCCCCGAAGAACACCTACCTGAACACCGCGAGCAACGCCCTCCTGCCCGCCCGTACCGTGGCCGCGCTCCAGGACGCCGTACGGCTGCGCGCGGAGGGCCGCGCGCTGGACCCGCTCTTCGCCGACGTCGAGGCCTGCCGTGCCGCGTACGCCCGGCTGGCCGGCGTCCCGGCCGAGCGGGTGGCGGCCGGGGCCACGGTCGCGCTGTACACCTCGCTGGTCGCGGCCTCCCTGCCGCCGGGCGCCGAAGTCCTCACGGCGGAGGGCGACTTCAGCTCCGTACTGAACCCCTTCCACGCCCGCGGCGACCTCAAGGTGAGGGCCGTGCCGCTGGAGCGGCTCGCCGAATCCGTCCGGCCGGGCACCGCACTGGTCGCGGTCAGCGCCGTACAGTCCGCCGACGGCCGGATCACCGATCTCGCCGTGCTGCGCGAGGCGGCCCGCGGCCACGGGGCGCGGACCTACGTCGACTTCTCCCAGGCGGCCGGCTGGCTCCCGATGGCGGCCGACGACTGCGACTACGGCGTCTCCATCACCTTCAAGTGGCTGCTCGGCCCGCACGGCGCGGCCTTCCTCGTCGTCCCCGAGGACTTCGGCGACCTGACACCGGTGCAGGCGGGCTGGGTCGCGGGGGAGAACCCCTGGGAGAGCTGCTACGGCCCCGTCCCCGAACTCGCCCGTTCCGCCCGGCGGTTCGACTCCAGCCCCGCCCTGTTCGACTACGCGGGGCTGCGCGCGTCCCTCGAACTCGTCGAGGAGCTGGGGGTGGACACCGTCCGCGCCCACGACCTGGCCCTCGCCGACCGCTTCCGCGCGGGGCTCGCCACCCTGGGCCGCACACCCGTGCCCTCACCCGGTTCACCGATCGTGTCCGTGCCCGGACTCGGTTGCCTCCAGCCGGAGTTGGCCGAGGCGGGCATCGCGGTGTCGAACCGCGCGGGCAATCTGCGGGCGTCCTTCCACCTCTACAACACGGCCGCCGACGTGGACCGGCTGCTGGACGCGCTGTCCGGCTGACCACGGGCGGCCACGGCAGCGGGCCGGTGCCTCCCTGTCCCACACGAGGAGGCCCGGCCCGCAGTCCTGTGGCGCGGCTGCTTCACCGCCGTGGCGCCTGCTTCACCGCCGTGGCGCCTGCTTCACCGGAGTGAAGTCCCGGGCGCCGATGCTGTGACGTCCGGGGGCGACCCCCGGACCCCCGGCCGGGTCGGGTTCAGCGGACCGGAGTGAAGTCCCGGGCGCCGATGCTGTGACGTCCGGGGGCGACCCCCGGACCCCCGGCCGGGTTCGGTTCAGCGGACCGGGGTGAAGTCCCGGGCACCGATGAACTCGGGCCGCCGGATCGGTGCCGCGAACGGCTCGACCGCCGCGTTCTCCACGCTGTTGAACACGATGAACACGTTGCTGCGCGGGAACGGCGTGATGTTGTCGCCGGAGCCGTGCATGGCGTTGCAGTCGAACCAGGTCGCCGAGCCGGCCTTGCCGGTGAACAGCTTGATGCCGTACTCCGACGCCATCTTCGTCAGCGCCTCGTCGGACGGCGTCCCCGCGTCCTGCATCTGCAGGGACTTCTTGTAGTTGTCCTTCGGCGTGGCCCCCGCGCATCCGAGGAACGTCTTGTGCGACCCCGGCATGATCATGAGACCGCCGTTGGTGTCGTAGTTCTCGGTGAGCGCGATCGAGACCGAGATGGTGCGCATGTTCGGCAGGCCGTCCTCGGCGTGCCAGGTCTCGAAGTCCGAGTGCCAGTAGAAGCCGCTGGCGCCGAAGCCGGGCTTGACGTTGATCCGCGACTGGTGGACGTAGACGTCCGAGCCGAGGATCTGCCGGGCGCGCCCGACCACCCGCTCGTCGCGCACCAGCTTCGCGAAGACCTCGCTGATCTTGTGCACCTCGAAGACGGACCGGATCTCCTTGGACTTCGGCTCCACGATGGAGCGTTCGTCCGCGCGGATCGCCGGGTCGGTGGTGAGCCGCTCCAGCTCGCGCTGGTACTCGCCGACCTCGTCCGGCCCGATGAGCTGGTCGATGGCGAGGAAGCCGTCGCGGTCCAGGGCCTGCAGGTCACCGGCGGAGACGGGACCGGGCGTGTCCGGGGAGCCCCAGACGACCGGGTCCTGGCGGGGAGTCGCCACCTCGGTGGCGCCGCGGGTGGGGTAGAGATCGGTGACGTGCGTGGTCGTGGTCACGGTGACTCACACCTCCTCGGTGAGCAGCGGGTAGACGCCGTTCTCGTCGTGGTCCTCCCGTCCGGTGACGGGCGGGTTGAAGACACAGATGCAGTGGAAGTCCTCCTTGACCTTGAGCGTGTGCCGCTCGTGGCCGTTGAGGAGGTACATGGTGCCGGGCGTGATGGTGTACGTCTGCCCGGTCTCGCGGTCGGTCAGTTCGGCCTCGCCCTTGGTGCAGACGACGGCCTCGATGTGGTTCGCGTACCACATCGACGTCTCCGTACCCGCGTACAGGATCGTCTCGTGCAGGGAGAAGCCGACCTTCTCCTTGGCGAGGACGATGCGCTTGCTCTCCCATGTGCCGGACGCCGACTTCACGTGCCGGTCGGTGCCTTCGAGCTCCTTGAACGAACGGACGATCACGGTGTTGCGATGCCTCCTCGGCTCGGATGTGTGTTTCAGGCGGTTTCCCGGACGGCGCGGGCGAGGGTCCTGAGGCCCTCGTCCAGCTCGTCCGGGGTGATGGTCAGGGACGGCAGCAGCTTGACGACCTCGCTCTCGGGGCCGGACGTCTCGATGAGCAGCCCGAGCTCGAAGGCGCGCTTGGCGATGCGGCCCGCGCGCTCCTTGTCGTGGAACTCCATGCCCCACACCAGGCCGCGGCCGCGGTACTCCTTGACGTCGGCGAGGTTCTCCTCGGTGATGGCGATCAGCGCCTGCTCGACCTGCTCGCCGCGCGCACGGGTCTGCTTCTCCATCGCGGAGCCGTCGGCCCAGTACGCCTCCAGGGCCGCGGTGGCCGTGACGAAGGCGGGGTTGTTGCCGCGGAAGGTGCCGTTGTGCTCGCCCGGCTCCCAGACGTCCAGTTCGGGCTTGAACAGGGTCAGCGCCATCGGCAGGCCGTAGCCGCTGATCGACTTGGAGACGGTGACGATGTCGGGCGTGATGCCGGCCTCCTCGAAGGAGAAGAAGGCACCGGTACGGCCGCAGCCCATCTGGATGTCGTCGACGATGAGCAGCATGTCCTGGCGCTCGCACAGCTCGGCCAGGGCGCGCAGCCACTCGGGCCGGGCGACGTTGATGCCGCCCTCGCCCTGCACGGTCTCGACGATCACGGCGGCGGGCTTGTTGAGGCCGGACCCCTGGTCCTCCAGGAGCCGCTCGAACCACAGGAAGTCCGGGACCTTGCCGTCGAAGTAGTTGTCGAACGGCATCGGCGTGCCGTGCACCAGCGGGATGCCGGCGCCGGCCCGCTTGAAGGCGTTGCCGGTCACGGCGAGCGAGCCCAGCGACATGCCGTGGAAGGCGTTGGTGAACGACACGATCGCCTCGCGCCCCTTCACCTTCCGGGCCAGCTTCAGCGCGGACTCCACGGCGTTGGTGCCCGTCGGGCCCGGGAACATGACCTTGTACGGCAGGTCGCGCGGGCGCAGGACGTAGTTCTGGAAGGACTCCAGGAAGGCGCGCTTGGCCGTCGTCGACATGTCGAGGCCGTGCGTGACGCCGTCCCGCTCCAGGTAGTCGATCAGGGCCCGTTTCAGCACGGGGTTGTTGTGCCCGTAGTTGAGTGAGCCGGCTCCGGCGAAGAAGTCGAGGTACTCGTGGCCGTCCTCGTCGTACATGCGGCTGCCGTGCGCACGGTCGAAGACGGCGGGCCAGCCGCGGCAGTAGCTGCGTACCTCGGACTCGAGGGTCTCGAAGACACTGAGGTCGGGCTGGGTGATGGTCACGACGAATCGCTCCTCGGTGGCGTGGGAGGTCAGAGGGAGTCGGAAGAAGTCGGAAGGTCGGGGGCCGGGCCGCCCGGTCAGCGCGGTCAGCGCGTGAGCGGCCCGATGCGGTACAGCACCTCGGGGTCGTGCGGCCCGTCGGGGAACTGGCCGGCGTCGAACAGCACCTCGCGTTCCAGCAGGGCGCCGTGACGCTCCGCGAACGCGGTGAACAGGCGCTCGGAGGCGGTGTTCCCCGGGGCGATGGTGGTCTCCACGGTGTCCACCGCGTGCTCCTCGGCGGTCCGGGCGGCCAGTGCGTCGAGCATCGCCGCGGCGAGGCCGCGGCCGCGGTACGACGCGTCGACCGCGACCTGCCAGACGAGCAGGGTGCGCGGGCTGTCCGGCCGCAGGTATCCGCTGATGAAGCCGATCGGCTCTCCGTGCTCGTCGCGGGCGACGGCCGAGGTGGCGGCGAAGTCACGGCACCACAGCAGATAGCTGTACGACGAGTTCAGGTCGAGGACCTTCGAGTCCCTGGCTATCCGCCACAGCACGGCTCCGTCCGCCACGGTGGGGCGGTCGATTTGCAGGTCTGCTTGTGCGGCAGTCATGTGAATTCAACTTACCCAGGTAAATTCAAAATTGCATCGCCTGTCGGGGTTACGCGCCAACTTGATCTGTGTTATCGCGCGTGCGGGTGTGGTCGCGCGAGGGCCCGGCGATATGTCCTGGTATGCGGGGTGCGTATGGAGCAAATCGGGCGCGATGTGGAACCGGTCACAACTGTGTAACTCCCGTGACGGTGCCTGGAAAGCTCGCGAAATCGTGTCGTTTAGGTTCGGGGAAACCGGGCAGAAGAAGACGGGAAGCTGTTCCGCGAGTTAATCGGGAAATAAGCGAAAGAATGCCTGGGGAGAATCTGTGCGAGGGATTCCGGTAATTCCACGGAATTCACGATCCGGTTACTTTGCCGATACGCCCCCGCGGGAGGCCGCCGCGCCGCGCGCGCTCCTCGACCGGGCGGACGAGCCCCCGACGCGCGCGGACCTCCGCCCCGGCGGCCGGTCCCCCGG
>NZ_NCTE01001494.1 GCF_002114215.1 Streptomyces sp. 13-12-16
GGCTCCGCCGCCGCCCGCCACGACCGCGAGCCGGGCGGCCCGGCCGTCCTGGCCGTCCTCGGTGTGCTCCTGGAGGCGGCACTGGCCGCCGGGACGTGCGCCGTGGTGTGGGTGGTGTGCCGCCGGGGCCGCGCCGAACGCCGGCTGGACGGCGAACTCGACCGGCACCTGGTGCGGTACCTGCCGCTCGCCGCGCTCGTCCTGCTCGTCCTCACCCTGCTCTACGCCGGGTGGGAGCGCCCCGGCTGGGAGTCGGCGGGCAGGCTGCCGGGCGACGCCGCCTTCGGCGCCCTCGCCCTCGTCCAGGGCCTGCTGGTGATCGTGCTCGCCGGAGTCGCCCACAGCCTGCACCGCACCGACCCCGACCGGCGCGCCGCGATACGCGGCCTGGCCGGACCGGCGGTCGCCATGCTCGCCTGCGTGCTGGGCGGCGTCATGTCCGGCGGTGTCTCCCAGCGGGTCTCCGACTGGCTGGACGGCACCGGGACCTCGATCCCCGGCCCGCCCGTGCTGCTCACCTGGCAGGCCTCCGTGATCCCGCCGCTCCTCCTGCTGCTGCTGGTGCTGTGCGCTTGGCTC
>NZ_NCTE01000161.1 GCF_002114215.1 Streptomyces sp. 13-12-16
CCCGGGACGCCGTCGCCGGGCCCTTTCGGATGCCTCCCCGGCGGCCGGCCGGGGTGGACGACGGCCGAATGCCGGGGTGGACGACGGGCGGCTCCTCCATGTGTTCCGGGCTCCGGCGTGGCCGTACCGGTCGCCGATGCGCACCGCGCGGGAGGTGCCGGTGCTGCCCCGCCCCTCGGTGGTCGGCGCAGGACGCCCTCCGCGCGGGGCCCGCCCCATGCCCGTACCGCCTCCGCGCGGGGCCCGCCCCATGCCCGTACGCCGCCCGGTGGCCCCACCGTCCCCCACGGGCACTCGAACATCCGCCCGTCTCGGGATAGCCTCCGGCCATGGTGAATGCGCAGGCCGGCGGGCAGTGGTACCCGCCCGAGTGGCCGGAGCGGATCCGTGCGCTGGCGGGCGGCGGCCTCACGCCGGTCGTGCCGAGGCGCGCGGCCACCGTCATGCTGCTCAAGGACACCGGTGACGGGCCCGCCGTACACATGCTGCGCCGGCGTACGTCCATGGCGTTCGCGGGCGGCGCGTACGCCTATCCCGGCGGCGGCGTCGACCCGCGGGACGACGACCGGCACGTCCGCTGGGCGGGCCCCACGCGCGCGTGGTGGGCGGACCGGCTCGGCGTCGACGAGACGGGGGCCCAGGCGATCGTCTGCGCGGCCGTGCGGGAGACGTACGAGGAGGCCGGCGTCCTGCTCGCCGGGCCCACGCCCGGCACCGTGGTCGGTGACACGACCGGCGACGACTGGGAGGCGGACCGTGCCGCGCTCGTCGCGCGGGAGACGTCCTTCGCGGAGTTCCTGGACCGCCGCGGACTGGTCCTGCGCTCGGACCTGCTCGGCGCGTGGGCGCGCTGGATCACCCCCGAGTTCGAGCCCCGCCGCTACGACACCTGGTTCTTCGTCGCCGCGCTCCCCGAGGGCCAGCGCACCCGCAACGCCTCCACGGAGGCCGACCGCACGGTGTGGATCACGCCCCGCGCGGCGGCCGAGGGGTACGACCGGGGCGAGCTGCTGATGATGCCCCCGACCATCGCGACGCTGCGCCGGCTCACGGCGTACGGAACGGCCGCGGAGGTGCTCGACGCGGCGCCCGCGCGGGACCTCACGCCGGTGCTGGCCACCGCGCGCCTGGTGGAGGGCGAGATCGTGCTCTCCTGGCCGGGGCACGACGAGTTCACGAAGCACATCCCGACCGGTGGAGCCCCCGCATGACGGACGCGAGCACCCTTCCGGGCCGGCCGCGGGGCGGTGTCCTCTCCGGCCCCGCCACCGCGCGTGCCGTCAACGTGCTGGCCCCCAACCCCTCGGCGATGACCCTGGACGGCACCAACACCTGGATCCTGTCGGAACCGGACTCCGACCTCGCCGTCGTGGTCGACCCCGGACCGCTGGACGACGGACACCTGCGGCACGTCGTCGGGACCGCCGAGCAGGCCGGAAAGCGCGTCGCCCTCACCCTGCTGACGCACGGTCACCCCGACCACGCCGAGGGCGCCGCCCGTTTCGCCGAGCTGACCGGCACGAAGGTGCGGGCACTGGACCCGGCGCTGCGCCTCGGCGACGAGGGACTGGCCGCCGGGGACGTCATCACCGTCGGAGGCCTGGAGCTGAGGGTCGTACCGACCCCCGGCCAC
Organism: Streptomyces sp. 13-12-16; assembly: GCF_002114215.1. Classification (GTDB taxonomy): domain Bacteria; phylum Actinomycetota; class Actinomycetes; order Streptomycetales; family Streptomycetaceae; genus Streptomyces. The sequence goes on from NZ_NCTE01000161.1 coordinate 1,634, forward strand.
ACGGCCGACTCCCTGTGCTTCCACCTCCCGGCCGACCGGGCGGTCCTCACGGGCGACACCGTCCTGGGGCGCGGTACGACCGTCGTGGCCCACCCCGACGGCCGCCTCGGCGACTACCTGGACACGCTGCGCCGGCTCAGGTCGCTCACGGTCGACGACGGCGTCCACACGGTGCTGCCCGGCCACGGGCCCGTGCTGGAGGACGCCCAGGGCGCCGTCGAGTTCTACCTCGCCCACCGCGCCCACCGCCTCGCCCAGGTCGAGACGGCCGTCGAGGACGGCCACCGCACCCCGTCCGAGGTCGTCGCCCACGTCTACGCCGACGTCGACCGCTCCCTGTGGCCGGCCGCGGAACTCTCGGTACGCGCCCAGCTGGAGTACCTGCGGGAACACGGCATCATCTAGCCCGCGGACACGGCGAGGCCCCGCCTCCCACGGGAAGCGGGGCCTCGACGCCGGGTCCGGGGGTCAGCGGGAGCGCTTCGCGAGGCGCTCGACGTCCAGGAGGATCACCGCGCGGGCCTCCAGGCGGAGCCAGCCGCGCTGGGCGAAGTCCGCCAGGGCCTTGTTGACCGTCTCGCGGGACGCGCCGACCAGCTGGGCCAGCTCCTCCTGCGTCAGGTCGTGCACGACGTGGATGCCCTCCTCGGACTGCACGCCGAAGCGCCGGGAGAGGTCCAGCAGGGCGCGCGCGACACGGCCCGGGACGTCCGAGAAGACCAGGTCCGACATCGCGTCGTTGGTCTTGCGCAGCCGGCGCGCGACGGCCCGCAGCAGCGCCGTGGCCACCTCGGGGCGGGCGCTCAGCCAGGGCGTCAGGTCGCCGTGGCCCAGGGCGAGCAGCTTGACCTCGGTGAGCGCCGTGGCGGTCGCGGTGCGCGGGCCGGGGTCGAACAGCGACAGCTCACCGATCAGCTCGCCCGGCCCGACCACGGCGAGCATGTTCTCGCGGCCGTCGGGGGACGTGCGGTGCAGCTTGACCTTGCCCTCGGTGACCACGTACAGGCGGTCCCCGGGGTCGCCCTCGTGGAACAGGGAGTCGCCCCGTGCGAGGGTCACCTCACTCATGGAGGCGCGAAGCTCGGCGGCCTGCTCGTCGTCGAGCGCCGCGAAGAGCGGATTCCGCCGCAGAACGTCGTCCACGAGTTCTCTCCTTGTCGACCTGCTCAGGGGAGCTTGTTCCCCCACGTACCAGGGGACCGTGGTTCCCATTTTGCCGGACGGTCCAAACAGTGTGATCTGTCACAAGGATGCCGTACGGGCCGGTCGGGGTAAGCGGCAGGGGTCCAATTGGACGCCGATCTTCGGGGTCCGGGGCGGATGTCGGTGCCGGGCCGTAGGCTGGCCGGGTGTCCAATTCGCCGGTGAGAGCACAGGCCTAGGGAGCTGCGGGAGTGGGTGTACGTCGTGATTCCGCCGTGGGCGAACAGGGCTCCGATGGCGGTAGGGAAACGGCGAAAGCGACAAAGGGGCCGCCGTTGAAGAAGGAACCGACGCCCCGCGCGAGCGGGGCGACCGAGGAGACGGACGCACCGGTGAAGAGGACGGCGGCGAAGAAGGCGACCGGAGCGAAGAAGGCGACCGGAGCGAAGAAGACGACCGCCGCCAGGAAGCCGCTCGTCGCCCCCGAGAAGGCGACCGCCTCCGTGAAGGCCGCTCCGGCGAAGACCGTCGTCAAGCCGGCCGGGGAGGAGTCGCGCACCGCGCTGGTCCGCCGCGCGCGCCGGATCAACCGCGAGCTCGCCGAGGTGTTCCCGTACGCCCACCCGGAGCTGGACTTCGAGAACCCCTTCCAACTCGTCGTCGCCACCGTGCTGTCGGCCCAGACCACCGACCTGCGCGTCAACCAGACGACCCCCGCCCTCTTCGCGAAGTACCCCACCCCCGAGGACCTGGCCGCCGCCGATCCCGAGGAGGTGGAGGAGATCCTGCGCCCCACCGGCTTCTTCCGGGCCAAGACCAGGTCGGTCATGGGCCTGTCGAAGGTGCTCGCGGAGGACTTCGGCGGCGAGGTGCCCGGCCGGCTCGAGGATCTCGTGAAACTGCCCGGCGTCGGCCGCAAGACCGCCTTCGTGGTCCTCGGCAACGCGTTCGGCCGACCGGGGATCACCGTGGACACCCACTTCCAGCGCCTGGTGCGCCGCTGGCGCTGGACCGAGGAGACCGACCCCGACAAGATCGAGGCGGCCGTCGGCGCGCTCTTCCCCAAGAGCGACTGGACCGATCTGTCCCACCACGTCATCTGGCACGGCCGCCGCATCTGCCACGCCCGCAAGCCCGCCTGCGGCGCCTGCCCCATCGCGCCGCTCTGCCCGGCGTACGGCGAGGGCGAGACGGACCCGGAGAAGGCGAAGAAACTGCTGAAGTACGAGAAGGGCGGCCTCCCGGGCCAGCGGCTGAAGCCCCCGCAGGCCTACCTGGACGCCGGCGGCAGGCCCGCGCCGCCGCTGGGGGCCGGATGACGGGGCCGCACACGCGACGCCGGCCGACGGAACGATCTCGGGGCCGCCGGGCGTTGGACCCGTGGGACGCGGCCGGACGACGGGGGTGGCGATGACGCGGACGAGCGGTACCCAGGGCGGTCCGGTGGCGCTCAGCAGGGATGGGCTGCCCTCCTGGCTGGACCCGGTGGTCCACGCGGCGGAGACGGTCAGACCGACACAGCTGAGCCGCTTCCTGCCCCCGGAGAACGGCACGGGGCGCCAGTCCGCCGTCCTCATCCTCTTCGGTGACAGCGACGGTGAGCGCGGCCCGGAGCTGCTGCTCATGGAGCGCGCCGGCTCACTGCGCTCGCACGCCGGACAGCCGTCCTTCCCCGGTGGCGCCCTCGACCCCGAGGACGGCGACCCGCAGGGCGACGGCCCGCTGCGGGCCGCTCTGCGCGAGGCCGAGGAGGAGACCGGGCTCGACCCGTCCGGCGTCCAGCTCTTCGGCGTGCTGCCGAAGCTCTACATCCCGGTCAGCGGCTTCGTCGTCACCCCCGTGCTCGGCTGGTGGCGCGTACCCAGTCCGGTGGGGGTCGTCGACCCGAACGAGACCGCGCGGGTGTTCACCGTCCCGGTGGCGGACCTCACCCACCCGGACAACCGTGTGACCACGGTCCACCCCAGCGGTTACCAGGGGCCGGCGTTCCTGGTCGAATCGGCCCTCGTATGGGGCTTCACCGCCGGGGTCATCGACCGGTTGCTGCACTTCGCGGGGTGGGAGCGGCCCTGGGACCGGGACAGGCGGGTCCCGCTGGACTGGCGGTCATGACAGGGTGGGCGCCGTGCTGGGTCGGACGAGGCGAGGCTTGAAGCGGTGAACGTGCTGGACATCCTGTTGCTCCTCGCCGCCGTGTGGTTCGCGGTCGTCGGCTACCGCCAGGGCTTCGTCGTCGGCATCCTGTCGGTGACCGGCTTCCTGGGCGGCGGTCTCGCCGCCGTCTACACGCTGCCCGTCATCTGGGACGCCCTGACGGACGACTCCGAGGTCAGTACGACGGCCGCCGTCGTCGCGGTCGTCGTCGTCATAGTCTGCGCCTCCGTCGGCCAGGCCCTGACCACCCACCTCGGCAACAAACTGCGCCGCTACATCACATGGTCCCCGGCCCGCGCGCTGGACGCCACGGGCGGCGCACTGGTCAACGTCGTCGCGATGCTCCTGGTCGCCTGGCTGATCGGCTCGGCCCTCGCCGGTACGACGCTGCCGACGCTCGGCAAGGAGGTCCGCGGCTCCAAGGTGCTGCTCGGGGTCTCCCGTGCGCTGCCCGGTCAGGCCGACACCTGGTTCGCCGACTTCTCCTCCGTCCTCGCGCAGAACGGCTTCCCGCAGGTCTTCAGCCCCTTCGCCAGCGAACCGATCACCGACGTACGGCCCCCGGACCCGGCCCTGGCGAGCAGCCCCGTCGCCCTGCGCGCGCAGCGCTCCATCGTCAAGGTGATGGGCACCGCCGCGAGCTGCGGCAAGGTCCTGGAGGGCACCGGCTTCGTCTTCGCCGAGCGCCGCGTCATGACCAACGCGCATGTCGTGGGCGGCGTCGACGAACCGACCGTGCAGATAGGCGGCGAGGGAAAGAAGTACGACGCGACGGTCGTCCTCTACGACTGGAAGCGTGACATCGCCGTCCTCGACGTACCCGATCTGGAGGCACCCGCGCTGCGGTTCACCAGCGAGGACGCGAGCAGCGGCGACGGAGCGATCGTCGCCGGCTTCCCGGAGAACGGGGCGTACGACGTCCGCGCCGCGCGCCTGCGCGGCCGCATCACGGCCAACGGCGCCGACATCTACCACCGCGGCACGGTCCGCCGTGACGTGTACTCCCTGTACGCGACGGTCCGTCAGGGCAACTCCGGCGGCCCGCTGCTCACCCCCGAGGGGGAGGTCTACGGCGTGGTCTTCGCGAAGTCGCTCGACGACGCCGAGACGGGTTACGCGCTCACCGTGGACGAGATCCAGGAGGACATCGCCGCGGGCCGCACCGCGAACCAGCAGGTGGACAGCGACAGCTGCGCGCTGTGAGGTGAGGTGGAGGTCAGCCGCGGGGGTGGCGCAGGCGGACGGAGACCCAACGCGCCCTGCGGCGGAGGATGCGCGGGATTCCCACCCTGAGGTCCGTACCTGCCATCTGTGGTGCACCGCCTCGCTGGTGGGAACCCATACCGCCCGCCGTGCGGCGGTCGCGGCTTGCGTCACTGTAGTCGTGCGTCCAGCCCATACCCCGACGTCTGCCCCCGCCCCAAGGTCGATAACCACCTGGCGCGCCCTCAATTGGCCTATGCGCCGGGCAATTGGCTGACCGTCAGACAAGCGCTCGGTTCGGTCACCGATCGGGTTCGGGATCCTTCAGCCAATTGATCAGTTCGGTGGAGAAAGCGACCGGATCCTCTTCGTGCGGGAAGTGCCCCAGCCCGTCGAACAGCCGCCAGCGGTACGGCGCTTCGACGTACTCACCGGACCCCGCGGCACTGCGCGTGCGGACCACCGGGTCCAGCGAGCCGTGCAGGTGCAGCGTCGGCACCCGCACCGGGCGCTTCATCCTGCGGTTGAACTGGATGCCGTCCGGGCGGGCCAGGGAGCGGACCATCCAGCGGTACGGTTCGATCGAGCAGTGCGCCGTGGACGGGATGCACATCGCCCGCCGGTAGTTCTCCAGCGCCTCCTCGTCCGGCAGGCGCGGCCCGGACCAGTCCCGGATGAGCTCGGCCACCAGCGCCCCGTCGTCCGCGGTGAGCCGGCGCTCCGGGATCCAGGGCCGCTGGAATCCCCAGATGTGGGACAGGGCGGCGGACTGCCTGGCGTCGGAGACCAGCGCCGAGCGCCAGCGTCGCGGATGCGGCATGGAGGCGACCGCGAGCCGCCGTACGAGCTTGGGGCGCATCGCCGCGGCCGTCCAGGCCAGGTACCCGCCCAGGTCGTGCCCGACCAGCGCGGCGTCCGGCTCGCCGAGGGAGCGGATCACCCCGGTGATGTCCAGCGCGAGGTTGGCCGGGTCGTAGCCGCGCGGTGTGCGGTCGCTGCCGCCGACGCCCCGCAGGTCCATGGCGACGGCCCGGAAACCGGCGTCGGCGAGCGCCGTCAGCTGGTGCCGCCAGGTCCACCAGAACTGCGGGAAGCCGTGCAGCAGCAGCACCAGGGGGCCGTCGCCCAGCTCCGCGATGTGGAAGCGGGCACCGTTGGCGGCGACGTCCCGGTGCGTCAGTCCGGTGCCGCCCGGGACGTCGAGGCGTACGACCGAAGCGGGCTGCGCCGGAGGGGTGGCGGGATCCGTCATGAAGACGAGCGTGCCACAGCCTCGATGGCCTGGGGGACCCGGTCCTCGGGCAGTTCGGGGCGCGGGTGCGGCTTGGCCTTCTGCAGCACGCCCGCCGTCTCCTTCACGGAGGCGGCGACCTTCTGCGGGCCCCGGCCCTTCTTCGCCTTCTTCGCGAAGACGACGCCGATCAGCGCGAGGAACAGTGCGATCAGCACGTTCGCCGCGAAGGAGAGCAGGAAACAGACCGCGAGGTTCCAGTCACTCCAGGTGCGGATGCCGTAGGCCAGCGCGAAGTTCAGCATCGGCAGGGAGAACACGAGCAGCACACCGGCCGCCGTGAACGCGCCGCCGCTGGTCGCACCCCGCTTGACGTCCTGCTTGAGCTGCGCCTTCGCCAGCGCGATCTCGTCGTGCACCAGCGCCGACATGTCGGCCGTCGCCGAGGCGAACAGCTGGCCGATGCTGCGTTCGGCGCCGACCGGGCTGCCGTCGGGTGCGCTCATCGCGGTCTCCCTCTCCTGCGTACGCTTTGTGTCCGCGCGTACGGTTCAGTCTTTTGTACCGTCTCGTCAGATCATGCCGGACCGTTGTGCTCCTCGCCTGCCCCGCCCGTCACTTCGGCAAGCGCGTCCCGCTCGGCGGCCTTCTCCCGGGCGAGCCGCCGGTGCTCGGCGGCCTTCCGTTCGTGGATCTCCGCCATGCGCAGGTGGTACGCCGGGTCGTCCTGTTCGTAGACGTCCGGGACGCCGCTGAGGTCCTCGTCGCGCTCCTCCTCCTCGGTCAGTGCGCGGTACTTGGCGTTCCGTATCTTCAGCAGCACCGTCGCGACGGCGGTGGCGATCAGCGAGCCGGTGAGGACGGCCGCCTTGACGCTGTCGGTCATCGCCGCGTCGTCCTCGAAGGCGAGTTCCCCGATGAGCAGCGAGACGGTGAAGCCGATCCCGGCGAGGGTCGCCACCGCGAGCACGTCCGCCCAGGCGAGGTCGTCGCTGAGCGACGCCCTGGTGAAGCGTGCCGTCAGCCATGTACCGCCGAAGATGCCGAGCGTCTTGCCGACGACGAGTCCGAGCACCACGCCGAGCGTCTCGGGCTGGGTGAACACGTCCGCGAGGGCGTCGCCGGAGATCGCCACGCCCGCGCTGAACAGGGCGAACAGCGGTACCGCGAGGCCCGCCGAGAGCGGCCGGACGAGGTGCTCGATGTGCTCGCCGGGGGAGTGTTCCTCGCCCTCGTGGCGGTGGCAGCGCAGCATCAGGCCCATGGCGACACCGGCGATGGTGGCGTGGATGCCGCTGTTGTACATCAGTGCCCACACGACCAGCGCGAGCGGCACGTACACGTACCAGCCGCGTACGCCCTTGCGCAGCAGCAGCCAGAAGACGGCCAGGCCCGCGACGGCGCCGCCGAGCGCCGCGAAGTTCAGGTCTTCGGTGAAGAAGACCGCGATGATCAGGATGGCGAACAGGTCGTCGACGACGGCGAGGGTGAGCAGGAAGGCCCGCAGCGCGCTGGGCAGGGAGGTGCCGATGACGGCGAGCACCGCGAGCGCGAAGGCGATGTCGGTGGCGGTGGGCACGGCCCAGCCGGCCAGCGAGCCGCCGCCCACGCCGCTGGTGAACGTGTAGACCAGCGCCGGTACGGCCATGCCGCACAGGGCGGCGACGACGGGGAGCGCGGCGGCCTTGGGATCGCGCAGATCACCGGCGACGAGTTCACGTTTGAGCTCGATCCCCGCGACGAAGAAGAAGACCGCGAGCAGTCCGTCGGCGGCCCAGTGCGCGACGGACAGGTTCAGCCCGAGGGCCTCGGGACCGAAGTGGAAGTGGCTGACGCTCTCGTAGCTGCTGTGCAGACCGGGTACGTTCGCCCAGACCAGCGCGGCGACGGCGGCGAGGAGGAGCAGGATGCCGCCGACCGTCTCGGTGCGCAGCGCGTCCGCGACGTACGACCGCTCGGGCAGGGAGAGACGGCCGAAGGCCTTGCGGGGGCTGGGGGTGCGGGGCGCGGTCACGGGGGAGTTCCTCTGGTCGACGGGCAGCACGAATCGTGTGCCGACCAGACTTCCCGGCGCCCCATGAGACAGCTTTTTGCTTAGTTTAGCTAACGTGCTCCTGGGTCGCACCAGGAGCACACGGTGGCGCCCGGCACAGGGATGCGCCGGGCGCCACCGCCCTGACCGTGCTCAGTCCTCGCTGGGTGCTGCCGGGAGCTTGGCCTGGATGAGGTCCATGACCGTGCTGTCGGTCAGCGTGGTGACGTCGCCGAGCTGGCGGTTCTCCGCGACGTCCCGCAGCAGGCGGCGCATGATCTTGCCGGAGCGGGTCTTCGGCAGCTCGGCCACCGGCAGGATCCGCTGGGGCTTGGCGATCGGACCGAGCGTGGCGCCCACGTGGCTTCGCAGCTCACCGACGAGGTCCTCGCTCTCGGCCGCCGTGCCGCGCAGGATCACGAAGGCGACGATCGCCTGACCGGTCGTCTCGTCCGCCGCGCCGACCACGGCCGCCTCGGCGACCGACGGGTGCGAGACGAGCGCGGACTCGACCTCCGTGGTGGAGATGTTGTGTCCGGACACCAGCATGACGTCGTCGACCCGGCCGAGCAGCCAGATGTCGCCGTCGTCGTCCTTCTTGGCGCCGTCGCCGGCGAAGTACTTGCCCTCGAAGCGCGACCAGTAGGTGTCGATGAACCGCTGGTCGTCGCCCCAGATGGTGCGCAGCATCGACGGCCACGGCTCGGTGAGGACCAGGTAGCCACCGCCGCCGTTCGGTACCTCGTTCGCCTCGTCGTCGACGACGGTCGCGGCGATGCCGGGCAGCGGGGTCTGGGCGGATCCCGGCTTGGCGTCGGTCACGCCCGGCAGCGGCGAGATCATGATGCCGCCGGTCTCGGTCTGCCACCAGGTGTCCACCACCGGGGTGCGGTCCGCGCCGATGTTCTTGCGGTACCAGATCCACGCCTCGGGGTTGATCGGCTCGCCCACCGAGCCCAGCACGCGCAGGCTGCCGAGGTCGAACTTGGCGGGGATGTCGTCGCCCCACTTCATGAACGTGCGGATCGCGGTGGGCGCCGTGTAGAGGATCGTCACGCCGTACTTCTGCACGATCTCCCAGAAGCGGCCCTGGTGCGGGGTGTCCGGCGTGCCCTCGTACATCACCTGGGTGGCGCCGTTGGCGAGCGGGCCGTAGACGATGTAGGAGTGCCCGGTGACCCAGCCGACGTCGGCCGTGCACCAGTACACGTCGGTGGCCGGCTTGAGGTCGAAGACGGACCAGTGCGTGTACGCCGTCTGGGTCAGGTAGCCGCCGGAGGTGTGCAGGATGCCCTTCGGCTTACCCGTCGTGCCGGAGGTGTAGAGGATGAACAGCGGGTGCTCGGCCCCGAACGACTGAGGGGTGTGCTCGGCGCTCTGCCGCTCCACCAGGTCGTGCCACCACACGTCCCGGCCCTCGGTGAAGGCGACGTCCTGGCCGGTGCGGCGGACGACGAGGACGTGCTCGACGCTGCCGGCCTTGGCGACCGCCTCGTCGACGGCCGGCTTGAGCGCGGAGGGCTTGCCGCGCCGGTAGCCGCCGTCGGCCGTGATGACGACGCGCGCGTCGGCGTCCTGGATGCGGGTGGCGAGCGCGTCCGCCGAGAAGCCGCCGAAGACGACGGAGTGCGCGGCGCCGATGCGGGCGCAGGCCAGCATCGCGACCGCGGTCTCCGGGATCATCGGCATGTAGACGGCGACCCGGTCGCCGGCCCGGACGCCCAGCTCCAGCAGGGCGTTGGCGGCCTTGGAGACCTCGTCCTTGAGCTGGGCGTAGGTGATGGCGCGGCTGTCGCCCGGCTCGCCCTCGAAGTGGATGGCGACCCGGTCGCCGTGCCCGGCCTCCACATGCCGGTCCACGCAGTTGTAGGCGACGTTGAGCTCGCCGTCCTTGAACCACTTGGCGAACGGCGGGTTCGACCAGTCCAGGGTCTCGGTGGGCTCGGTGGTCCAGGTCAGCCGGCGGGCCTGCTCGGCCCAGAAGCCGAGCCTGTCAGCCTTGGCCTGTTCATACGCCTCCGCGGTGACGTTGGCGTTCGCGGCCAGGTCGGCGGGGGGCGTGAAGCGACGCTCCTCCTTCAGAAGGTTGGCCAGGCTTTCATTGCTCACGGCATCTGCCTTTCCCAGGGTGTCCGTTGTGTCCCAGGCCACAGCTCATCAGACCCGGGGGTGCGCTGACAAGGGCCGACGGGAAATTGGTTTAGACCTGTCGGGTGGAGTGGCGCGGTGTGCGACACCTCTTCCCACGGGGCCCGGCGCAAGCCGGTTCAAGGTGTGTAACGCCTCTCACACCCGGGCGGGTCGCCTCACATCGCCAGGTCCGCGGACCGGACCCGGTCGAACACCTTCTCCTCGTCCCGCTCGGTGAGGAGGTACGCCTGGGCCTCACCCACGTGGAAGTACATGCCGTGCAGCTCCAGGGCCCCGTCCTTCATGGCCCGGGCCACCGATTCATGGGCGCGCAGATGCTCCAGTTGCTGCACCACGTTCGTCAGGCAGAGCCGCTCGACCGCGTCGGTGGGGGCCCGCCCGGCCAGCCGTGACGGGGGCAGGCTGCCGTCGCCCATGCGCCGCAGGCTCGGCCGGCCGTGCCGCAGCCAGCGTCTCAGCGGTGTGCGGGCGCCGTCCGGCTCGGTGTCGAGCAGTGCCTGCATCGCACCGCACCCCGAGTGCCCGCACACCGTGATCGACCGGACCGCCAGCACCTCCACGGCGTACTCGATGGCGGCCGCCACCGAGTCGTCGCCGCTCTCCGTGCCGGGCGGCGGCACGAGGTTGCCGACATTGCGCACCACGAACAGGTCCCCCGGACCACTTGCCGTGATCATCGAGGTGACCACCCGGGAGTCGGCGCAGGTCAGGAACAGCTGTCCGGGCCGCTGTCCCTCGCGCGCCAGCCGGGCCAGCTCACCGCGCACCAGGGGAGCGGTGTTGCGCTGGAACGCGCTGATGCCGCGCCTCAGTTCGTGGCCGCCGGTTTGAACGGTCTCAGGTTCCCCTTCAGCGGCTCCGTCCGTTCCGTCTGCTCCCTCCGTTCCGTCGGCCCCGCCCGGCCGTGGGTCGCCGCCCGGCAGGGGGCGTGGGCGTTCGCACTGGTGGTTGCGCCAGGCCGTCCAGGGCCGGCAGCGGCAGCCGGCATCGGACGCGCCGGCCTCCTCGCTTCCGTCGGGCGGGTGCCCGGAGACGAGGGCGGCGGGTTCGGCGATCCGGACCCCGGCGCGGCGGCCGGTGATCCCGACGGTTCCGCCCCGCGCGGTGTGCGTGCTCTGCCAGTCCTGCAGCGTCTCGTACGCCGCGTGGTCCATGAAGGAGCCGTCCAACGCCACGACCACGTCGGCCCCTTGGGGGACGAGGTGCAGGACCCGGCTGAGGCGTGGCACCGCGAGGAACGTCAACTGGCCTCGTACGTGTACGTGATGGACTCCTTCCTTCTCCTCGTGCGTGATCCGGGTGCGGGTGAGCCGGTGCAGGGCCACGCCGACGGCGACGGCGATGCCCAGTGCCACGCCCTCCAGGACGCCGAGGGACACGACGCCGAGGGTGGTCATGGCGTAGACCAGGACTTCGCGGTGGCGGGTCACCGTGCGGATGTGGTGCAGGGACACCATCTGGATGCCGACGGCCATCACCAGGGCGGCGAGCGAGGCGAGCGGGATGAGCTCCAGGAGCGGGACCATCAGCAGCGCGGCGATCACTACGAGAACGCCGTGCAGCATCGTGGAGTTCCGGCTCACGGCACCCGCTTTGACGTTCGCGGAACTGCGGACCGCCACTCCGGCCACCGGGAGCCCGCCGAGCGAACCGGAGACGATGTTGGCCGCACCCTGACCGAGCAGTTCACGGTCCAGGTCGGAGCGCCCGACCGGGCCGGGGCCGGGGCGGCCGGACACCAGCTTGTCCACGGCCACGGCGCCGAGCAGCGACTGCACGCTGCACACCAGCGTCGTGGTGAGCACGGCGGCGGCGAGGCCGAGCACGGGTCCCTCGGGCAGCCCGGCCAGGGCGTGGTTGCTCCAGGACGGCAGATCCACCTTGGGCAGGACGAGGCCGGCCGCGGCGGCGGCCGCGGTGGCTCCGGTGACGGCGACGAGCGCTGCCGGAACCGTGCGGAGAACACGTCCGGGGCGGCCCGGGATCCGGGGCCAGAGCAACAGCAGGGCCAGGGTCAGCAGGCTCACCGACAGGGCCGCGGGGTGCAGGTTCGCCAACTGGGCGGGAAGGGCGAGGAGGTTGTCGGGAACGGAGCTCTGCGGGGTGCCGCCCAGGACGATGTGGAGCTGGGCGACGGCGATGGTGACGCCGATGCCGGCGAGCATGCCGTGCACGATCGCGGGGCTCACGGCGAGCGCGCCGCGTGCCACGCGCAGGCAGCCGAGGCCGAGCTGGGAGATTCCGGCGAGGACGGTGATGGCGCAGGTCGTCCGCCAGCCGTAGTGCTGGATGAGGTCGGCGGTGACGACGGTGAGTCCGGCGGCGGGACCGCTCACCTGGAGCGGGGAGCCGCCGATCCGCCCGGCGACGATTCCGCCCACGGCGGCGGCGACCAGGCCGGCCTGGAGCGGCGCGCCGGTGGCGAGGGCGATGCCGAGGGACAGCGGGAGGGCGATCAGGAAGACCGCGACCGAGGCCGACAGGTCGGCTCCCGCGATGCGCGAGCGCGGGGATCCGGTCGGTGGTGGGCTGTGGGGCGGGTGGGCGCGCTCGGTCCGATCCGAGTCGGCGGCGCGGGCGGGAACGCAGGCTGACATGGTTTCCCTTCTCTCGTACATCAACAATCAGTAAACGGATCGTAATTGAGAGTAAAGGACTGGCATAGACTTTCCGGGCAAATGGATGAATCAATCACTCCAGGGAGTGATGTGGCCATTTCATCGGCTTGTCGTATTAATCCCTTCTTCCTTCCGTGCGACTTTGGCGGCGCTGTCGGCGTGTACCGGCACAGCACCACACGAAGCCCTCATCGAGCTCGGCCCGAGAGAAGGAAGAAGGTGGGCGGATGGCCGCCACCCACGGAATCGTCACGGGCACCGTGATCGCCGCGGTCTGCGTCGCCTCGCTGGCCGGTTGTGGGACCGGCACCGACGGAACCGGCGAGCAGGCGCGTGACCAGGAGAAGGCCAAGCCGGCTCCGGCACCGAAGAACGTCGTCCGGCTGATCGGCGACGGCTCCACCGCGTACACCGGGGCACAGCCGCACCTGCCCCGGCCCGAGCGGCTGGAGCGCGGCGAGAAGCCCCCGCAGTTCGTGGTCTTCTCCTGGGACGGCGCGGGCGAGGACGGCCAGAAGCTCTTCTCGCATTTCCGCGAGGTCGCCAAGGAGAACAACGCGACCATGACGTACTTCCTGAGCGGCGTGTACCTGCTGCCGGAGGAGAAACGCGATCTGTACCGCCCGCCACAGCACTCCCCGGGCCGCTCCGACATCGGCTTCAACGACCGGGAGGGCATCGCCGAGACCGTGAAGCAGCTGCGCCTCGCATGGCTCGAGGGCAACGAGATCGGCACCCACTTCAACGGACACTTCTGCGGCAGTGACGGTGGGGTCGGCGAATGGTCGGTGGCGGAGTGGAAGGACGAGATCGCCCAGGCCAAGCGCTTCGTGAAGACCTGGAAGACCAACACCGGCATGAAGAACTCGGCCCCACTGCCCTTCGACTACGACAAGGAGCTGATCGGCGCCCGCACCCCCTGCCTGGAGGGGCAGAAGAACTTCATGAAGGCCGCCCGTGACCTGGGCTTCCGCTACGACACCAGCGGGGTCAACAACCAGGTGTGGCCGAAGAAGAAGCGGGGCCTGTGGGATCTGTCGATGCAGCTCGTGCCCTTCCCCGGGCACTCCTTCGAACAGCTCACCATGGACTACAACTTCATGGTCAACCAGTCCGGCACCACCACCCAGGGCAATCCCGCCAAGCACGAGATGTGGGGCGACCAGATGCGGGACGGCCTCCTCCAGGGCTTCGAGCGGGCCTACAAGGGCAACAGGGCGCCCCTGATCATCGGCAACCACTTCGAGTCCTGGAACGGCGGCACCTACATGCGGGCCGTCGAGGAGGTCGTCGAGGAGGTGTGCACCAAGTCCGACGTGCGCTGTGTCTCCTTCCGGCAGTTGGTGGACTGGCTGGACGCCCAGGACCCGGGGACCCTGGCGAAACTGCGCACGCTGGACGTCGGTGAGGCCCCGAAGAAGGGCTGGAAGTCCTTCCTGTCCGGCGATTCCGCACCGGCCCCCAAGGGGGTGCCCGGAGCCCCGGCCGAGAAGCGGTGAGCGTCAGGCGGACGCCGTGACGTTCTCGCCGAGCACGAAACCGGGGTCGATCTGGGCCGCCAGGTCGGCCCCGGTGCGCTCGTCGCCCCACGACCGGGCGTTCTTCAGATGGAAGTGCGCCATCTGGCGGGTGTAGCGCTCGTGGTCGCGTGACTCGTACGTCGCGTCGGCGGCCGAGTGCAGCAGGCGCAGCGCGTGCCGGTTGGGCTCCTCCAGGAGGTCGAACCGAGGAGGCCGGCCCTTCTCCATGGCCCGGACCCAGTCCGAGTGCCCCACCGTCACCAGCAGGTCCTCCCCGACCTCCGTACGGAGGAAGTCGAGGTCGTCCGGGCCCTGCACCTTGTTGCCGACGACCTTCAGGGTGACGCCGAAGTCACGGGCGTACTCCTTGTACTGGCGGTAGACGGAGACCCCCTTCCGGGTCGGCTCGGCCACGAGGAACGTGATGTCGAAGCGGGTGAACATGCCGGAGGCGAAGGAGTCCGAGCCGGCCGTCATGTCGACCACGACGTACTCGCCGGGGCCGTCCACCAGGTGGTTCAGACACAGCTCCACCGCTCCGGTCTTGGAGTGGTAGCAGGCGACCCCCAGGTCGGCGTCGGTGAAGGGGCCGGTGACCATCAAACGGACGGCCCCGCCGTCGAGTTCCACCGGCCGCGCGCAGGCGTCGTAGACCGGATTGTCCTCGCACACCCGCAGCAGCCGGGAGCCCTCACCGGGCGGAGTGGTCTTGATCATCGTCTCGGCGGACGCGATGCGCGGGTTGGTGCCGCGCAGATAGTCCTTGATCAGCGGCAGGTGCTCGCCCAGTGCGGGCAGCGCGGCCGCCTCCGCCTCGTCCAGGCCCAGCGCGGCCCCGAGGTGCTGGTTGATGTCGGCGTCCACCGCGACGGTCGGGGCGCCGACGGCCGCGAGATGACGGATGAACAGGGAGGACAGGGTCGTCTTCCCGCTGCCGCCCTTCCCTACGAAAGCAATTTTCATGTTCACCAAGCGTAATGGAGCAGTAGCTGTATGTGGCAGTCGGACGTGAAGAAGACCACTCCTTCGTGGGGCGGGCGTCGGAGGTGCGTAGTGTCGTACTCATGAGTACGACAGGTGCGACCGCCGACCCGCTCGCCGCCCTGGGCTCCCTGCCCGGAGTGGCCGACTCCGTGGAGTCCGTGCGCAAGGCCGTGGACCGGGTCTACGGGCACCGGGTCATGCGGCGGCGCAGCAACGAGATCACCTCGGAGGCGGCGCTGCGCGGCGCCCGTGGCTCGGCGGCCCTGTCGGGCGCGGACTGGGCCCTGGAGGAGGTTCGCCGACGCAGCGACTTCAGCGGTGACGAAGGCGCCCGCACGATGGGCGCGGCACTGCGGCTGACCGCCGAGGCGGGGCAGTTGCTGTCCATCTGGCGGCAGTCGCCCCTGCGGGTCCTGGCCCGGCTGCACCTGGTCGCGGCGGCCGACAAGGCCGAGCGGGTCGGACGTCCCCGGCAGGAGGGCGAACCGGTCGACGAGCCCCTGATCGCGCTCGGCCTGCCGAGCGCGGCGGAGGCGCACGGCCGGCTGGACGGGCTGTCCGAACTGATCGTCGCGGGCGGTTCCGCACCGGCGCTGGTGACGGCCGCCGTCGTGCACGGCGAACTTCTCGCGCTGCGCCCCTTCACCTCCCACAACGGCCTGGTCGCGCGTACGGCCGAGCGCATCGTTCTGGTGGGCAGCGGCCTCGACCCCAAGTCGGTCTGTCCGGCCGAGGTCGGGCACGCCGAGCTGGGCCAGGAGGCCTACATCAGGGCACTGGAGGGGTATGTCTCCGGTACTCCCGAGGGTGTGGCGGCCTGGATCGCCCACTGCGGGCGCGCGGTCGAGCTGGGGGCGCGCGAGTCGACGGCCGTGTGCGAGGCACTCCAGCGTGGGGCTGCGTAAAAGGGACCCGAGGAGAAGCCGACGGAAATGCGGCGGTACGAATGCTCGTACCGCCGCTGGCATGTCCACCGCGTTACCAAGCGTCCTCGATATGTGCCCATCAGGTCGGGGACTTCGCCCGTCACCTGGTGCGGCTGGCCCGTAATCGACGGGTCGACGTCGCGTGGGTTCCCGGTGTTCATGCTCGGTCCGTGGGGCCACACATGCGTTGGTGAGGGTGATCCTCGCGGATGCCCCTGGTCTCGCGGGCCGTTAAGTCCTTTCTACTCCGGGTCCGGAGCAAGCGGAAGTCCTCGCCCTGCTTCTTTACTTTTGTCCTCGAGGTCGTCCCGCTGCTCCTGTCCTCGAGGTCGTTCCGCTTCTGCCCTCGAAGCCGTCCCGGGCGGGCGCCGCCAGGGCGTCCGCGGCCGACGGCCGGTGGGGCGGCTCGCGCGGGAGGCGGTCAGGCCACCGTCGTACGGCGCCGGCTCGCGTACCAGACGAGGCCCGCGGTGGCCGCCGCGGCGCCTATG
>NZ_NCTE01001495.1:0-2465 GCF_002114215.1 Streptomyces sp. 13-12-16
ACCCCGTCGGGCGCCGCGCCGCCCTCGCTCACCACGTGCAGCACCTGGGCCTCGCCCAGGCCGGTGCCGGTGTCCCCGCCGTCCTCGAAGGGCCGGACCCCGAGGGCCGCGCCCGCCGCGCGGAGTTCCGCCCGCCGCCGGTCGCCGGTGAGCAGCGCCCAGACCGGCGTGCCGCCGAGTTCCAGGGCGCGTACGAGCAGGTCGGCGACGAGCAGCACACGCAGGTTCGTCGGGTCGGACCCCTCCGTGTGGGCCTCGACCCGGGTCAGGCCCCGCCGGGCGGGGGCGGCGTCCACGGGTTCGCCGGTTCGGGCGTCGGTGATGCGCAGCACGAGGCGAGCGTAGGCGCGTGAGCGGGCGTACGCAGGTATCCGGGCCGCTTTTCGGGTCGCCGTGTGCGGTTCCCGGCGCCGGACGGCCCGGTGGCCGGTACAGTCCACCGCCCCCCGGCGGAGGACGGACGGCTCCGGGAATCACCACGCGTGCCGCTTCGTTGTGCGGGACGACAGCTCTTTCACGACTCCCGGGAGGCCGACGGTGTACGGCGACGAGGCGACGGTCCGCAAGATCCTCACCGGACTCGGTGACACCTGGGCCGTGGTCGGCCTGTCGTCGAACCGGCAGCGCGCGGCGTACGGGGTCGCCCAGGTGCTCCAGCGGTTCGGCAAGCGGGTGGTGCCGGTGCACCCGAAGGCGGAGACCGTGCACGGCGAGCAGGGTTACGCCTCCCTCGCGGACATCCCCTTCGAGGTGGACGTCGTGGACGTGTTCGTCAACAGTGACCTGGCCGGGGCCGTCGCGGACGAGGCGGTGGCCAAGGGCGCCGACGCGGTGTGGTTCCAGCTCGACGTCATCGACGAGGCGGCCTACGAGCGGACCCGCGCGGCGGGCCTGGAGATGGTGATGGACCGCTGCCCGGCGATCGAGATACCCCGGCTCGGTTAGGGCCCGTCCCGGGGCGCCGTGCCGCCATAATGGCGCGATGGACGAGAGTTCCCCCCGTCTCGACCCCCCTTCGCCGCAACGCTTTCCGGTCGTCGTCGTGGGTGCCGGACCCGCCGGGCTCACCGTGGGCAACATCCTGCGGGCGGCCGGTGTGGAGTGTCTGGTCCTGGAGACGGAGAGCCGGGAGTTCATCGAGCGGCGGCCGCGGGCCGGGGTGATCGAGGAGTGGGCGGTACGGGGTCTGGAGCGGCGGGGTCTCGCACGGAACCTGCTGGAGCGGGCCGGGCTGCACACCGCGTGCGAGTTCCGCTTCGACGGGGAGCGGTACCGCTTCTCGTACCAGGAGCTGACGGGCAGCCACCACTGGGTGTATCCGCAGCCGTTGCTGGTGACGGACCTGGTGCGGGAGTACGCGGACGTGCGGGGCGGAGCCGTACGGTTCGGCGTGCGCGACGTATGGCTGCACGGCCTGGACGGCGGCCGTCCGTCGGTGTCGTACGTCTGCCCGGAGAGCGGCCGGCGGGAGGCCGTCGCCTGTGACTTCGTCGCGGGCTGCGACGGGGCCCGCGGGGTGACCGGGGCCGCCCTCGTTCCGGAGCGGGCCCGGGTGGCACGGCACGACTACGGCATCGGCTGGCTGGCCCTGCTCACCGAGGCGCCGCCGTCCGCCGACTGCGTCCTGTTCGGCTGTCATCCGGACGGCTTCGCCGGTCAGATGCCCCGCAGCCCCGGGGTGACCCGCTACTACCTCCAGTGCCCTCCCGGCGACACCCCGGACGACTGGCCGCACGAGCGGGTCTGGGCGGAGCTGCGGCGCCGGCTCGGGGCGGCCGGAGCGGCCCCGCTCACCGAGGGGCCGCTGATCGAGAAGCGTGTGCTGGACATGCACGACTACGTCACCGAGCCGATGGCGTCCGGCCGGCTCTTCCTGGCCGGGGACGCGGCACACCTGGTCGCGCCGATCGCTGCCAAGGGCATGAACCTCGCCCTGCACGACGCGTTCCTGCTCGGCGACGCGCTGGTCGCCCGCCTCACCGAAGGCGACGACAGCGCACTGGCCGGCTACTCCGGGGCCTGTCTGCGGCGCGTGTGGGACTACCAGGAGTTCTCCCAGTGGCTGTCCGAGCTGTACCACGGCACCGCGGCGGGGGACCCGTTCCGCGCGGGCACCACGCTCGCGCGGCTGCGCCGCCTGTTCTCCTCCCCCACCGCCGCCGCCGCCTTCGCGGAGCAGTACCTGGGCACGGCGGACCGGTACTGAGGCCGCGGCCCCGTCAGTCGTGCGGCGGCCGGTCGCCGATCCGGTGGTCGGCCACGTTCAGCGCCTCGTCCACCAGCCGCCGCAGATGGCCGTCGCGCAGGGAGTAGATCACCCGACGGCCCTCCTTGCGGGTGTCCACGAGACCCGCGAGCCGCAGCCGCGCCAGGTGCTGGCTGACCGCGGGCCGGGCCGCGCCGCAGACCTCGGTGAGCGTGGTGACGTCGGCCTCGCCGCCGGTCAGGGCGTGCAGCAGGGTCAG
>NZ_NCTE01001495.1:2782-3017 GCF_002114215.1 Streptomyces sp. 13-12-16
CCTCCTCACCCCGCACTCCCACGGGACGGCCGACAGGCTCGACTCCGCGCTGGAGTCCTCCGCCCGGGGCATGCGCGCCCTGTGGGTCTCGCTCGCGGTGCTGGGCGTGACGGCGCTGGCACAGGCGGCCGTGGTGGTCGCGTCGGGCTCGGTGGCGCTGCTCGGCGACACGGTGCACAACGCGGCGGACGCGCTGACCGCCGTGCCGCTGGGCATCGCCTTCGTCCTGGGGCGG
>NZ_NCTE01001496.1 GCF_002114215.1 Streptomyces sp. 13-12-16
CCGCCGGGCCCCGCCGGCGCCGCCACGGCCCGGCCGCCCTGCGGGGCAGCTCCGCGATGACGGAGGCGTCCAGGTTCGCCGCGATCTCCCGGCGCAGCACGGGACGGTCCGCCACCACCGCGCCGACGGCGGCCAGCGCGAGGCCGAGCGCGAGCCCGAGGACGAGCCCGATCCCGGCGTCGGTGGCGGCGGTCCTGGGCAGGGAGTGGTCCACCGCGCGCGCGGCGTCCACGATCTGCGTGCCCGCGACCAGCCGGGGCGTGCCCAGGCGCGCCTCCTCGGCGCGCTGGTCGAAGTCGGTGATCCGCGAGGTGAGTTCGGCCCGGCGGGCGAAGAGCGACTCGAGGTTCGCCGACGCCTCCGGGTCGCTCTGCGGCGATCCCTTCCCGATCTCCTCGTTGACCCGCGCGAGTTCGTCCCGCATGTCGTCCCGCCGGCCGAGCAGGGCCTTGGACTCGGCGTTCGCGGCTTCCTTGATCCGCTTCACGTGGTCCGCGACGAACGCCTCGGCCAGCGCCTCGGCGCGGGCCACCGCTTCCGCGTCGCTGTCACCCGTCACGGTGATCTGCAGCAGGTTGTTGGTCAGGCCGGTGCCCTGGTAGTCCCGCATGAAGTCCTCCGGGCGTTCCGGGGAACCGAGGGACCGCAGGGCCTGGCCGGCGATCCGCGTGGTCCCCAGCAGCGCGGCATCGGTGCGGATCAGTGTCCCGGGGTCGTTCGGCTGGTCCGCCTCGTGCGCGACCAGCACCGTGGTCACCGCGGTCGGCGGCGCCGGCAGCAGGACCGCCACCGCCACGCCGGCCAGCAGTCCCAGCAGCGCCAGGGAACACCATAGGCGGCGGCGCCTGCGCACCGCGACCACCAGCGCCTGCAGGTCCAGCAGCGGAGCGGCCGACGACTCCGAACCCGTACGCGTCGTCACCCCTGACCTCCCGTCGCGTCGCCGCCGACCGCGAGCGCCGGCACGGCGGCGTCCCGAGGACGGCCGGCGGACCGCGTCGTACGGGCCCGGACCGGGCCCGCGACGACGACACCGACGATCTCGTGCCCCGCGTCCGCACACGCCTCGGCGATGCCGGTGAGCTCCCCCGCGGTCCAGTTGCCCGCGCCGAGCACGACCAGGGCACCGGACTCGTCGCCGCGGTCCGGCACCACCGGCCGGGACACCGCAACCTCCGTCACCCGCAGCAGCGGATCGCCCCCGGCCTCGGTGACGAGCCGCTCGGCGGCCCGGTGGGCGACCTCGTCGCCGTCCGGGACGACGACCAGC
>NZ_NCTE01000162.1 GCF_002114215.1 Streptomyces sp. 13-12-16
CCCAGCGCCCGGTACGCCCACCGCCCGCGCCCCGTGCGCGGGGCCCGCCCGACCGCGAGGGCCTCGACCGTGCGCAGCCGTCCGGCCCGCAGCGCGGGAACCAGCGCCGCGAGCCCCACGACGAGCAGGGCGGCGACCGGTACCGCGACGTCCACCCACCAGGCCACCGAGAGGGAGACGGTGCCGTACACCGCCTCCGTCTCCGCCAGCATCGGCACCGCCAGGAGGTTGCCGAGACCGACGCCCGCGACGATGCCGACGCAGGCCGGAACCATCGCCTGGGCCGTGTGGGCGAGGACGACCTCGCGCGGAGTGAAGCCGATGGCCTTGAGGACGCCGATCCTGCGCAGACCGGTGCCGACCGCACCGCTGACCACGCTGCTGACGATGATCACCGACATCGTGATGCCCAGTACACCGAAAGCCGTCACGAACGGGACGGTCGCCGCCGCGCCCTGGTTCGCGGCGCGCCTGGTGTCCAGCCAGGACCGCGTACCCAGCAGCGCCCCGGAGCCCGTGGCGGAGACGAGTTCCGCCCGGTGGGCGAGGATCTGCCGTCCCGTGTCCGCGGAGTCGAAGCGGTAGAGCATCTGGTGCGTGACGGGGTGGTGGCCCCGTGACGCCACCACGTCGACCTGCGCCGGTGTCACCCACGCGTCGGCGGTCTCGCCGGCCGACGAGGCGAAGCCGACGACGCGGAGGGCCGGGGCGTTCGCGGCGTCCGAGGCCCTGAGCACGGAGCCGATCCCGACCCCCGGCCTCTCGAACGACGAACCGAGCACGATCTCACCGGAACCGTCCACCCACCGGCCGGACTTCAGTTCCACGCGGTCCACGTCACCGCCCGGACCGGAGCGCCCGACCAGGGCCAGCGTCGGGAGCGGGAAGCCCGTAGCGTCCACCGGGCGGAACGCCGTGGACGGGAACGGCCCCGCGCTCGCGGTGACGCCGTCGAGCCGCCCCGTTCGCGCCAACCGCTCCGCACTCACCCCGGCCGGATCGAACTGTGCGGTGATGTGCGCGCCCCGCTGCTCGTCGAAGGCGTGGTCGAAGGGCGCGGCCGCGGCGACCATCAGCGACCCGGACACCACCGCGGAGGCCACGGCCAGCATCGTGGCGAGGGCGATCACGACGGTCTGCACGCGTCGTCGGCTCACCCCGGAGCGCACGACCCGGCCCAGCGCACCGGTGCCGAACGGGCTCATCGGACGGCCCGCGCACGCGTGTCACGGGCGAGGCGACCGTCGACCAGGTGGATCGCGCGGCTCGCGACCGTCTCGGCCAGCGACAGGTCGTGCGTCACCAGCACGATGGTCTGGCCACCGCGGTGCAGATCCCTCAGCAGCTCGCGGACGTCGTGCCCCGAGGCGGTGTCGAGCGCGCCGGTGGGCTCGTCGGCGAGCAGCAGTTCGGGCCGGTTGACCAACGCCCGTGCGACGCCGACCCGTTGGCGTTCCCCTCCGGACAGCCGGCTCGGGTGGGCGCGGGCGTGCCTGCGGATGTCCAGCATCTCCATGAGCTCGTCCGCGCGGGACGCGGCCTCGCGCCGGCCGGTGCCGGTCAGCCGGGCCGGGAGCTGGATGTTGTCGGCGACGGTGAGGTCGTCGAGCAGATTGAAGAACTGGAAGGCCATGCCGATGTGCTCACGACGGAACCTGGCGAGGGCGTGCTCGCTCAGCCGGTCGATCCGCCGGCCGGCCACGGTCACGGTGCCGTCGGTCGGTCGGTCCAGGCCCGCGACGAGGTTCAGCAGGGTGGACTTGCCGCTGCCGGAAGGCCCCGTCACGGCAAGGGCCTCACCCCTGGCGACGCTGAGCGTGAGCGGTCCGAGCGCGGGCGCGCCGGTGCCGTCGTAGCGCTTCACCGCGCCCTTCAGCTCGATCAGTTGAGTCATGCGGGAGGCCCGTCCTTACGGTCGTGGGAGACGCGTGCCGTCGTCGGCCCTGTGAACCTAGGAGCCGCCACCGGCGGGGCGCGTCGGCCGCGGGACCGCTGTCGGCCCCTTCCCCCGGACCACCCGGCCGCGGACTCCTCCCCGAGGACGAGGACCCGAGGACGACGCCCTGGTCAGTCAGGCGGACGCGGGCCGGACACGGGGCCCAGCACAATGTGCGGATGGAGACGGAAGTCCTGCGCGACAGACGGCGGCAGCTGATCGACGCGCTGCGCCCCGAGGCGAAGGCCGCTCCGCTGTCCGGGCGGGCGGTACGCGCCGATGCGGTGCTGGCGGTCGTCCTGACCGGCATCGCGTTGACCGTCGAGGCCCGCCACCCCGGCGGCGGGCCGATCACCGTCGGCCCGCCCGGGACCGACGTCGGCACCGGGGTTCCCGTCCCACCGCCGCCCGGTCCGGGCCGGGTGCCCGCGGAGGAGTTCCCTCCCCCCGTGCCCTGGTTCCTGGTCGTCCTGTCGACGCTGCCGCTCGCGCTCCGGCGCCGTTGTCCGCTGGCCGTCTTCGCGACGGTGATGGGCGCGGGCCTGGCCGTCGGCGCCGCCGCCTCCTGGATCACCGTCCTGGCCTGCGTCGTCGCCGCCTACAGCGCCGTCGTGCACAGCCGGTACCGGATCCTGTCGATCGCGGTCCTGGTGATCGCCGCCGTACTGTCCGGTGTCGCCTTCCGCAACGCGGACCCGGTGCTCCCGGGGTGGTCCAGTCCGGGATTCGTCCTGCTGGTGGCCGGGATGCTGGCCAGCCTCGTCCGCTTCCTGCAACTGCGCCTCGCCTCCAGCCGGGACGAGGTCACCGAACTGCAGGAGGCTCAGGAACGGGCCATGCGCCGGGCCGTGGAGGAGGAGCGGGCCCGCATCGCCGCCGAACTGCACGACGTCGTCACCCACAATGTGAGCGTGATGGTGATCCAGGCGGGCGCGGCGCGCACGGTGATGGACGCGATGCCGGAGCGGTCCAAGGAGGCACTGCTGGCCGTCGAGGCGGGGGGCAGGGCGGCCATGGCCGAACTGCGCCACGTGATGGGCCTGTTGGCGGCCCCGGACCAGGAGAAGCCCGACGACCTGGAGCCCCAGCCCGGGCTCGCGCAGCTCGACGCGCTGGTCGCGCGGGTCCGCGCCGCCGGGACGCCCGTGAGCGTCGCGGTGTCGCTGCCGCCGCGACCGCTGCCGGCGGGCGTGGACCTCGCGGCGTACCGCGTCGTGCAGGAGGCGCTGACCAACACCGTCAAGCACGCGCGCGGCGCGGAGGCGTCCCTCTCCATCGGCTGCACCGACACCGGTCTGTGGATCGAGGTCACGGACACGGGCGGCGTGAAGGGCTCCTCGCCGGTGGAGGGCAACGGCCGCGGCCACCTGGGGCTGCGTGAACGGCTGGCCGTCTACGGAGGCGAGCTGACGGCCGGGCCGACACCCGCCGGCGGCTACCGGGTCACGGCCCGTATCCCACGGAGCGCCGGATGACGGCGGACCGGCCACCGCTGCGCGTGGTCATCGCGGACGACCAGGCCCTCGTGCGCACCGGCTTCTCGATGATCCTGGCCGCGGACGGCATCGAGGTGACCGCCGAGGCGGCCGACGGGGCCGAGGCCGTCGCAGCGGTCCGCCGCACGCGGCCCGACGTCGTCCTCATGGACATCCGGATGCCGGAGATGGACGGCATCGAGGCCACCCGTCGCATCCTCGGCGGTGACGGCCCGCAGGGGACCCGGGTCGTCATCCTCACCACGTACGACCTCGACCACTACGTCTACGCCGCGCTCACGGCCGGCGCCAGCGGCTTCCTGCTCAAGGACGTCTCCCCGGAACACCTGGTGGCCGCCCTGCGCCTGGTGCGGTCCGGCGACGCCCTCCTCGCGCCCACGATCACCCGCCGGCTGATCGAACGCTTCGCCGGGCACGACGAACCGCGGACCGTGGCCCCGCACCGTGACCTGTCCGCCCTGACCCCGCGGGAACTCGAGGTGCTCCGCCTGCTCGCGACGGGCCTCAGCAACGCCGAACTCGCCTCCCGGCTCTTCCTCAGCCCGACCACGATCAAGAGCCACGTCGGCCGCATCCTGTCGAAGCTGGACCTGCGCGACCGTGTCCAGGCCGTCGTCCTCGCCTACGAGACGGGACTGATCGCCCCGAGAGGGGGCGCCCCGGACCCGGACGGGTGACCGGACAGGGAGCCCGGTGCCCGGGACCGCCGCCCCGGCTCCGGGCACCGTCGTCCTTCCCGCCGCCGGCGGGGAACGCGGCGCGCGGGAGAGGACCCCGCGTGCCGCAGCCCCGCGTCGTAGGCGGTCGGCCGAGGCGCCGGCGGGCTTCACACCGCCTCGTGGGCCCGGTCTCGCGTGGTGGCGCTCGCGGGGGTGTCCCCTCCGGCGCGGGGCAGGGTGCGGAAGAGGCTGCCCGGCCACCAGAACCAGCGGCCCAGGTCCAGAGCGAGGGCGGGTACGAGGACCGTCCGCACGAGGAAGGTGTCCAGGAGGACGCCGATGCCGACGAGGACGCCCATCTGGGCCATCGTCACCAGGGGCAGGCCCGCGAAGATCGCGAAGGTTGCGGCCAGGACGATGCCGGCGGAGGTGATGACGCCTCCGGTGCTGGTCAGCCCCTCCAGGACGCCGCGCTCGTGGCCCAGCCTCCCGGTCTCCTCCCTCACCCGGTGCATGAGGAAGATGTTGTAGTCGATGCCGAGGGCCACCAGGAAGACGAAGCCCATCAGAGGGATCGACCAGTCGACGCCCGCGAAGCCCAGAACGTGCTCGAAGAGCAGGTTCGAGGCGCCGAGGGCCGCCAGGTACGACAGCACGACCGTGGCCAGGAGCAGGAGCGGAGCGACCAGCGCCCGCAGCAGGAGGACCAGGACGCCCAGGACGACAAGGAGCACGATCGGGACGACCGTCGTGAGGTCGCGGTCGGCGGCCCGCTGGGTGTCGAGGGTTTCGGCGGTGGTGCCGCCGACGAGGGCGTCCATCGGGTTCACGGCCTCGCGGAGGTCGTCGATCGTGTCCTTGGCCGCCCGGCTGTCGGGCGCGTCCTCCAGCACCACGGTGAGGGCGGTGAGTTCTCCGTCCGGCGTGCGGTCGCCGCCCTCCTCGACGCGGGCCACCCCGTCCACCGCGGACACGGCGGCCTCGACCTCGGCCGTCCGGTCGGTACGGGTGATGACGTCCGCCGGGTCGGAGGCGCCCGACGGGTAGTGCGACGAGATCCTCTCCTGGGCCACGACCGACTCGGGCTCGTCCTGGAACATCTCCGCCTGGGTGAGGCCCATGCCGATGCCGGCCGTGCTGAGCGCGAGCACACCGGTGACGGCGACGGACGTCAGCCACGACCAGCGAGGGCGCAGGGCGACGGCGGCCCCGACGCGGGACCAGATCGTGCGCGGCTTGCGGGCGGGCGTGCCCTCGTGCGGAACGAACGGCCAGAACACCCAGCGGCCGGCGATGACCAGCAGCGCGGGCAGCACCGTGACCATCGCGAGGAAGCCGCAGACCACGCCCACCGCTCCCACCAGCCCGAGCGAACGGGAGGAGTTGATGTCGGCGAACGCCAGGCAGGACAGGCCGACGGCGATGGTGGCCGCGGAGGCCAGGACCGCGGGCCCGGAGCGACGCAGCGCGACGCGCATCGCTTCGTGGCGGTCCTCGTGGCGGTGCAGCTCCTCGCGGTAGCGGGCGATGAGGAGCAGGGCGTAGTCGGTGCCGACGCCGAAGACCAGGACCATGAGGACGCCGGAGCTCTGCGGGTCGACCGGGAGCGCGGCGTGCTTCGCCAGCAGGTACGTGGTGACCTGGGTGAGGACGGCCGCGAAGCCCACCGAGATCAGGGGCAACAGCCACAGGACGGGGCTGCGGTAGGTGAGGAGCAGCAGGACGGCCACCACCAGACCGGTGGCCAGCAGCAGTGTCGTGTCGAGGCCGTCGAAGACCGCCACCGAGTCGGTGAGGGACCCGGCCGGGCCGCCGACCGCGACGTCCACGCCGGGCGGCGCGTTGGCACCGGCCACGTCACGCAGTTCGTCGACCTTGTCGGTGAGGCCGTCCTCACCGTCCAGCGGGACGATCGTCATCAGGGCTTTGCCGTCCTCGGACGGGATCGGCTGCGGGACCGCCCGGCCTGCGGGGACGTACCGCGCGAAGGCGGCGCGGTCGGCGGTGGCCTTCGCCCGGGCCTTCGCACCGTCGCCGGTGTAGACGACGACGGCCGGCATCACCGTGTCCGTACGGAACTTCTCCAGCTCCGTGTTGACCCGCGCGGACTCGGCGCCGCGCGGCAGGAAGGCGTTGGGGCCGGTTTCCTCGACGTCGCCGAGTTTGCCGGCCAGCGGGCCGAGGGCGAGGGCCAGGACCAGCCAGGCGGCCAGGACCAGCCACTTGCCGCGTCGCCCACCGGGCGCGCGGGCGACGCGCTGGAGCAGCGCACGCATGAGTAGTCTCCTTCTGGTGGGGAGCGCGCCGCCGGTCCGTCTCGACGGCCGGCGTCAGGGCGCACGGGCCCGCATCACGGCGTTTGCAGGTTGTCGCGACCTGCCGTGAAGTGCGGGTGGGTGTGTGTCCGGGGTGTGTTCTTCCTCGGTACGGCCGGGAGTTGCCGCTCCCGGCCGTACGCCTGCCGTCAGCGTCTACTCGATCTCACGCATCATCTTCTCCATCGAGGACACCGCGAGCCGGGTCTGTGTCAGCTCGTCGAGGGTCTGGCGCTGTTCGTCGGCCATGCGGCGCTGCAACTCCACGGTGTCCTCCAGGAGTCGGGCGTACTTGGCCGCGAGGTCCTTGTACTGCTGCTCGCGCGCGGCCAGCATCCGGGCCCGCCAAGTGGCGGCGACCTGCCAGACGATCACGATCAGCAGGGAGAAGAGTCCGGCCGCACCCACGGCCCCGACCAGCGCGCCCACTGTTCCGGTGCTGTCGGCGAGCGTCACCTGTTCCGCATTCACTTCGTTTCCTCTTTCTCGGCCTCGGTGAGCGTGGCGGCCGCTCGAGCGATGACGCCGGGGGTCAACTCGTAGAAGAACGGCGTGACGTCGAAGTACCTCATCGTCTTGCCGTCCTCCGCGAGTTCGAGCGTGCCGACGACCAGTCCCGCCGCCTCCAGCCGCTGGAGGTGCATGTGCAGCAGCGGGCGGCTCATGCCGATCTCGCGAGCCAGCGCGCTGACGTAGTTCCGGCGCTCCAGCAGCGCCGCGACGATCCGCATGCGGTGCGGATTGCCGAGTGCGGAGAGCACCCTCAGCAACTCGTCGCCCGTCGGTGCCGGAGGTGGGACCTCGGGCATCGCGGCCCCTTTCCGTCGTACCTGTCAGAAAAGGCTGACAGTACCCGCGAGCACCTGTCAAAGATTCCTGACACATCTCAGGGCCGGAATGGGGGAAAGCTGGGGGAGGCATAAGGGACGCCTCAGGGTCGGCTCGGGGGCGCGTACGGGGGCGTACGGGTGCGCTGCCCGGACGCGACCGCTCCCCTCCGGACATCACCCCCGCCGGGAAACCGCGGGGCGGTCCCGCTCCATGCCGAGGCACGGGCCGGTTCGCCGTCCCGGGCCGCTGTACGCACGACAGAGGCCAGGTACTGAATTCAGTACCTGGCCTCTGACCAGCGTCGGGGTGGCGGGATTTGAACCCACGACCTCTTCGTCCCGAAGCAATTGGGACGGTGGTGCTGCCTTGGGCTGCTGCGCGTCTCACCTGCGCTGATGATCCGCAGACGTTCGTGCTCGTCCGCCGATGTTCGTCGGCGTTGTCACGCAGTTAGACACTCACCCTGAGGTTGGCGTGGCTCCTGCAGAGAGCCTGTCCTCAGTCGTCCTCGCCGAAGCCGTATCGGATGTCCTCCTGCTTGCAGGATGGGCAGACGATGTAAGCGTGTGAGTTGCTGCCATCTTCATAGGGCAAGTAGCTCGTTCCGCCTGAGAGCGATGACTGACACCACTGGCAGGTGCCACCACCGCGGTTCTTGGCACGGGTCGGCGGGTCAAGAAGCATGCCATCTACGTCGAAGTAGACCCTGAACCCAAAGCAACTGTCGTTGTGGCATTCGTACCGGCCAGCAAGTTCGTCTGAGTCGGCCCACAAAATCTCCCCGCAGTCAGGACACGCTCGCCCCAAGGCGCCACTGTTGCTGCTCGCGGAATTGTCGAAGACGCCCATGGTTACCCCCTGGATGCGGTTCTTGCGGTGGTGGTCGCCCTTGCGAAGGATATTGCCAGATAGCGAGCTCTCCTGAGCTCTGCCGACGCTTACCCGGACGAGTCGGCCCTCCTCGCGGCGACCTGGCCGGTCGCCGGCGGTTGGCCCGGGAACTTCTGATCCGTAGCTCTACAGAGATCGGTCATTGGAGGTCATACAGGCGGCGGGGAAGTACTTGGCGGCCGGTGGTGGTCCTTGCCGGTTGATGGGGTTGCTGTACCTCGTTGCTGTACAGCAGCATCCTGGCCGGGGGTGTGGTGATGGAGCGGGAACAGCTCGAACGACTGCTGTGCGATGGCGACGACACGTCATCGGCCGCTCTGACTGCCCTCCGCGTCGGCGCTTCTTACGTCATCTGGGACGGCACGACGTCACCCAAGTCGCTCGCGGCGGTCTACGGGCGCCGACTCCGTCACACCGTGCGGAGGGGCATAGAGACCCTGGGCTTGGCGCGGGCTGTGCAACGCCTCGACCTCTACGATCGACCGGTGCGGCTCGGCCAGATCAGGACTGCCGACGGGACTTGGGTCTTCATGCTGTTCCTCGCCGAGGACGGCAGCACGCTGATCGCGTGCACGGGCGTCCGGCAGACCCAACCTGGACCGCCGCGACCAGACACCTGCTAAACCTCCGCGCCGCAAGCACGCTTTCCAACTGTGGTGGTGGGGCCTGGGGCATCGGCCGGGGCCGACAGTACGTCCGGCTACCGCCTCCGATCTCGTCTGAACGGCCGTGACCGGCGCTGAATGAGACGGAAACTGAGACGGACGGCGGAGCCGCGCTCGCTAGCATCTTCGCTGTTGAAGGGGGGAGCTATGGCACTGGTCCGCAAGGGATCCCGACGGATCGTCGTCGACGGCACGGACTACCGCTGGCGGCTGCGAGGCAGGCCAACGTACGACCAGGGCCTGGCATGGTCGCCTTGCACGTTCGCGGTCGAGCATGCGGGCACCCCAGGTTCGACGCTCGTGGTCACCACCGACCAACCGCATCCCAGCAACTGGATCGGTCGAGGAGCTGTGCCTGTACTGCCGTCCCATGTAGCCGCGGGTATCCGGCTCGCTCTGCGAGAGGGTTGGACTCCGACAGCTCTGGGCTGCGCGTTCCACCTCGACCAGTCCGCCGGCTTCACGCCATCACACTGAACAGAGCCGGAGAATCGTTGGGGCCTGTACCTCAGCCGACGACAGTCCGCCACAACGGCGGGTGCGCCGACCGATCAGGCGCGCGTGTGCCTCGCTGCACCCCCACAGGCCGCAGCCACGCTGCTAGTGCCGTCGAACAGAGCAAGCCACGACGGCTGGCCCGTGATGATTGTGCTTCGGCCCTCAGCTTGGGTGTACAGCGGTTTGTATCGCACAACGGTAAAGCCACGGGTTCCGGTGTACTGCTGCATTGCCCATTAATTCCGTGGCTCACCGACGTATCGGCCACAGCCCTGATGTGCCCTTCAGGCAGCTTTTTTGCCTGGCTACTTGAAGCGCTTCGATGCGGCAAGCGCCTCATTGGTTTTCATTCTGCGAAGATCCTCGCCATCGCGCACGTAGTACTCCTCGTCGAAGCTGGACAGCTCCGACTGTGCGGGAACTCTAATAATCACGTATGACCGCCCAGAGTAAGTGACTGTATCCACGTTCGCCAATACAGCACTCTTTAGTGGCTCGCTTACAGGGGAACCCTGAATGGCCCCCAAGATTTTTCGCGTGTAATCGCTGAGCTGTATTCCTAGAGCTCGACATTCCCGGTCCACGCCAACGAGAAGCTGTCGTCCCATGTGGAGAGCCACGACAGAATCGAGTTGCTCAATTCTTTCCGCATCTTTGTCGGTATCCGCCACACCGAAGACGATGTATCCATCCGCTTCGGGCCCCACGTTGGCGATGGCTGAGATTATCTTCGGCAGCTTTTCGAGAAATGTGTGATTGATTTCCCGCTTGTCGTTCAGTGAGACTATTCCCTGCTTGAATTCGTAGCGTGCACTCTCTATTGGAGCTCGTCTGATGATGTTGGGAAACTCAATCTCCATAGCTGGGCCATGAGTGAGCGCTGGTCGCGGTGCACTGGCGAAATGCTTCTCCAGAAGACCGCGAACGATATCAATGTTCTCTTGGCGCTGTTGCTCGGTCGTTGTATTCCTGCTAGGAGTCAACCTGGCAGACACCTTTCGGATAGCGGCGAATGCCGCTTTAGGGTCTGCGAGCTGCTTCTGCTGCCTGATCATGAGATCGTAGAACGCCATAAATATTGCATAGAAGGGCGTTTTGGCGGAGGTGAAGCTACTAGTGCTGACGTGTGACCTAAAAGCTCCGCTGATGCCCGGTCGCTCGGACTCCACCATGGTCTTCATGGCGCCAAGCACATCCTTGACATCGCTGGCCAGAGTTTCGGTGCCATAAGTGTTCAGGTCGATGGCAAGCGAGTAACTCTCAGGGGTGGTTGGGTCAAAGTACTTATCGAGCACATCGGAGCTGACGCTGAACGTATTTCCCCTGACAACTGAAATGCAAATATCCGCTAGGAGTTGCTCGTCCTCACTTTGCTGCAGTTGGCGCGGATTTAGAACTCCCAAGCTGCACCAGAAAGTTTCTTCTGCAGCAATCCCGTACCCCAATCTTTCGCGTGCGGAATCGATTGAAACAACCGGCATCTTGGTGAGCGGGAGCACGTCGGGTGAGCCGTCGTACCTAAAGTCGGAGGCAAGCCTCCTGACCATTCGAACGAAGTCGCTGACGACACCTGCCTGTCGCTTCTCCTGTGCGCTAAGCTGGCGGCCTCCTGAGTTGATGCGTCGAAAGACTTCGGTGACTTGCGTTTCCTCTTTTGAATCGAAGATGGTTACCGCTAGCTGATAATCAAGCAAGTCGGCGCACTTGCTTGCCGGGAGAAGGCCAGGATTTCCAGATTCAGCCTCGAATGCTCCGGCCTCTGCAAATTGTCGCGCTCGCGAAAATTCCTTGAGATCGAAGAATTGTTTTTCATCGCCGACTGAAATTGCGTACTTGTGTTCAATGTACCCAAAGATCGCGTCTAGCCTCTGCATGCCGTCAATAATTTCAAAGTCGCCGTCCGCGGTTTCGGCGAAGAGGAACAGTGGGATCGGGAATCCTTTTAGAATGCTGTCAATCAAATGGATCTTTTCGTCTACCCCCCAGACGAGTTTCCTTTGATAGTTGCGATTCACGATAAGTTTTTCGCCTCGATAAAGGCTGTAGGCTTCTTGAATCGACATTCCTCGGGGGGTGATGGACATCGATGGGCCTCCTGTCGATCGAGCCTGGTGACACGTCAGATGCAACATCTACCTACTGCACATCAACTAAGAAGCGAGTGTTGGTTCTTGTTGAAATTTGTGAGAGTTGACTCCCTCGGTCGCGATTTCGGCATCCGGCGGCTGATTGCCGTGCGCGCGGCACGGGCGCCGGCCGGGCTGGAGCGGGGCGGAGACAGGAGCGCAGGCCCGGCCGGGGGCCGGGCCGCGCGCGGTGAGCGGAGCGAGCCGCCTTGAACCAGTAGAGAAAGTTTGAATCACGTCCTACGGGAGCTTGATCATCTAGGTTAGGGGCCGATGTCCGCTTCCTCGTGGTGTAGAACCTGGTCATGGGGAGTGAGCGGCAGGAGCGGATGACGGCGCTTGGGGCACGTCTTCGAGGGCTCCGGGCAGAGGCCGGTCTGACGGGTGCTGTGTTGGCACAACGCGCCGGTGTGGGACAGCCGACTGTGTCCAAGATCGAGAACGGGCGGATGGTCCCCAGCGTCGACGTCTTGGGTCGCCTATCGCGTGCTCTCGACCTTGATGAGCCGGCCAGTCGTGAGGTGCGTGCCCTCCTGGCCGCCGTGGAGGATGCGCCGAACATCGTCGAGACATCCGACGACAACG
Organism: Streptomyces sp. 13-12-16; assembly: GCF_002114215.1. Taxonomy (GTDB): domain Bacteria; phylum Actinomycetota; class Actinomycetes; order Streptomycetales; family Streptomycetaceae; genus Streptomyces. The sequence continues at coordinate 12,003 of NZ_NCTE01000162.1, forward strand.
CACCCGACGGGGCAGTTCTTGATGAAGCGGTGCGGTCCGCTCGGCTGGTTCGCTCGTTCCAATGCGTCGTCCTGCCGGCCATGCTTCAGAGCGCCGAGTACGCCCGGCACGTCTTTGAAAGCGCACCGAACCCCGCGCCTGAGGCTGTTGGCCGTGCTGTTGCTGCCCGCGTGGAGCGGCAGAGCGTGCTGTACGAGCCAGGACGGGAGTCGGTGTTCGTTGTGACGGAAGCGGTCTTGCGTACGTGGCCGGGAAATCCTGAGCTGATGCTTGCTCAGTTCGACAGGCTCCTGGCCGTCGACAGTCTGAGCACCGTACGTCTCGGGATCATCCCCTGGCGTCGGGCAGTACCGGTCATGCCTCGTCACGGGTTCACCCTGTGCGACCAGCGGGCCGTCGTGGTCGAGGCCTTCCGGGATGAGCGGGTCGTGGACGACTCCACTGAGGTCGCCGCGTACCAGGAGACCTTCAGCCGCTTCGAGGAAATCGCGGTCTTCGGGATCGAGATGCGGGAGCTCTTGATCCGCGTGATGCACGAGTTCCGTGAGCTGGCGGACGTCACCACTCGTTAGAGGAATAATTCCTCAAGATGCCTGGCCCCTTGTCGCGCATGAGAATACTCTGCTCGCTGTGCTG
>NZ_NCTE01001497.1:0-390 GCF_002114215.1 Streptomyces sp. 13-12-16
CTTCCGGCAGCTCTCCGACCGAGTACCGGAGGTGTGACATGGGCGTGCACCCCCCGGGCCCGCCGGTGTGGGCCCTGCCCGGACTGCTGCGCAAGCTCGCCGTGGACCGGCTCGGCATGATGCGGGACGCCGCCCGGCTCTCCGACGCCGTGCGGGTCGCCATGGGGCCGAAGAAGATGTACATCTTCAACCGGCCCGACTACGCCAAACACGTCCTGGCCGACAACGCCGCCAACTACCACAAGGGCATCGGCCTGGTGGAGTCCCGCAAGATCCTCGGCGACGGGCTGCTCACCAGCGAGGGCGAGCTGTGGCGCGCCCAGCGCACCAACGTCCAGCCCGCGTTCCGGCCCCGCCGCATCGCCGAACAGGCGGGAGCGGTCGCCGCGG
>NZ_NCTE01001497.1:564-2750 GCF_002114215.1 Streptomyces sp. 13-12-16
TGCTCAAGGAGGTCACCGGGCTGACCCTCGGAGTGCTGGGCCGCACCCTCATGGACACGTCCCTGGACGGCCACGGCGGCATCGCCCACGCCTTCGAGGCGGTCCAGGACCAGGCGATGTTCGACATGGTGACGCAGGGGCTGGTGCCGACCTGGGTGCCGCTGGCCACCCAGCGGCGGTTCCGCAGGGCCCGCCGGGACCTGACCCGGACCGTCGACGAGCTGGTCGCCGACCGCGCCTCCCGGCTGGACGAGGCCGATCCCGGTGACGACGCGTTCGCCCGGATGATCCTGGCCGCACGCCGGCACGACGACCCCGCCGTGGGCCGCCGGCTGCTGCGCGAGGAGCTCGTCACCCTGCTCCTGGCCGGGCACGAGACCACGGCGAGCACCCTGGGCTGGACCCTGCTCCTGCTGGCGCGCCACCCGCACGTGCGCGACCTGCTGCGGGACGAGGCCCGCGCCGTCCTGGCCGACGGCCGCCTGCCGGACGCCGACGACCTGCACAAGCTGACGTACACCACGCAGGTGATCCAGGAGGCCATGCGCCTGTACCCGCCGGTGTGGATCCTGCCGCGCATCGCGCAGCGGGCCGACGAGGTGGGCGGCTTCCCGGTCCCGGCGGGGGCCGACGTCCTGGTCTGCCCCTACACCCTGCACCGCCACCCGGACCTGTGGGACGACCCCGAGCGGTTCGACCCGGGCCGCTTCGACGCGGGGCGGGCCGCCAACCGCCCCCGGTACGCCTACATCCCCTTCGGCGCGGGGCCCCGGTTCTGCGTGGGCAGCGGCCTCGGGATGATGGAGGCCGTCTTCGTCACCGCGCTGGTCACCCGGGACCTGGACCTGGACGTCGTACCGGGGCACCGGGGCGTGCCGGAGCCGATGATGTCGCTGCGGATGCGCGGCGGCCTGCCGATGACGGTCCGCGAGGCGGACTGACGCACCCGGCAAAAGGGGGCGGGCCGCGGTTTCGACCGCGGCCCGCCCCCTTTTGCCTTCCCTCCGGTACGCCGGTCAGCCGGCCGCCTGTTCCAGTGCGTTGGACCGCAGGTCGAGCAGGGCCATCAGTACGGGCGGGTCCAGTTCCCCGACCGGGCGCAGCGTGATCTCGGCGGGCAGCAGCAGGGTGTCCGCGTGCGCGGTGACCGGCCCGTAGCAGCCGACGGAGACGATGTCCTCGTCCCCGATGCCCGAGGGGAGGTCCTCGCTGCCGTACGGGACGGAGTGCACGAGCACGTACCAGGTGCCCGCGGGTATGTCGCGCAGCTCGAAGCCGCCGGGTCCGTCCAGGACGGTGCAGCGCACCGGCTGCCCCTGGGGGACCGGTGTGGGGAAGAGGCCGACGAAGCAGTGGCCGGGGGAGCGGCCCTCGGCCAGGGAGATCTGCCCGCGCAGGGTGGTGCGCGGGCCGTCGTCCTCGGGGCCCGCGTCGGAGTCGATGGCCGAGGTGAATCCGCCGAGTTCTCTGAATACGCTCGGGGAAACACCCACACACGCCTTGAAGCGAGAACTGAACGTGCCCACGCTGCTGTATCCGACCTGACTGCTGATGTCGGCCACGCTGAATGTGGTGTCGAGCAGGAGGCGTTTCGCCTCCTGGAGCCGGAGCGCGGAGAGGAAACGCCCCGGGGAGGTCCCCGTCACGTCCCGGAAGACCCGGGTGAAGTGGAACTTGCTGAACATCGCGGTGCGCGCCATGTCGTCGATGGTGAGATCCTGGCCCAGATTGGCCTGCATATCGACGATCACCCTGTGGACTGCACGCTCGATCGTGGTGGAGGTCACCGTTTCTCCCTGGTGGTCGAGAATGGCGATACCGCGCCCGTCAGTTCCGGGACGTCGGCGCGGGCCGGACGGTGCCGGCCGGTCCCATGTCGGTCAGCCGGCGGCTGGTCAGGTCCTCGGCGAACCTGCGCCAGGTGTGCGAGCACTGCAGGGCCAGTTCGGCCACGGTGGCCGTGCAGTGCGGGGGGACGGCGCCCGCCTGCTGCCGCCACGCCTCGTCCACCACGAAGTGGGTGTGCAGCCAGCGCAGGAAGTGGCGGCCGGACTCGGACTGGCGCAGCGACGGGTCGGCGGCGAGGTTGCGCAGGGTCTCCAGTGGTGTGCGGCTGCGTCCGCCGACGGCCGGGCGTCCCGTGGCCGGGCGTCCCGCCGCCGGGCCGCCGGGCCCGGCCGGTGCGG
>NZ_NCTE01001498.1:0-1546 GCF_002114215.1 Streptomyces sp. 13-12-16
CGGCGCGGGCCCGGTGACACCTGTGCCGGACCCGCGCGGGACCGGGTCAGCGCCGGCGGGACCAGCCGGTCCCGACTCCCGCCACGTGCAGGGCCAGGGCGGTCAGCCCCAGCAGCATGACGTTCACCGAAGAGAACACGTCGTTGGTGCCGATCTCCGCCGCGTTGATCAGGAACGCGATGAAGAAAAGCACCGCAGCGACCATACCGAGCATGAACGGGCTCCTCTCATAGGGATGAAGCCCGTATGCCCGGCCGTCGCGCTCACAGACGTACCGGAGGACCCGGACTTGACGGCCGGCCGACGACCTCGTACGAGAACCCGGCCGGCCCCTGGACGCCGCCCGTGCTGTCGCCTCCGACCATGCCCGTGACCGTAAAGAGGCACGGAACCGGGATGAGGGCCGGGCCGGCACCTCCGCCTCCGGACGGGGTCCGCGTCGTCACGTCATGGCTCATGGAGATCCTCCGGAGTGGCGCATGCTCGTCCCCGGCGAGCGGACGACCGCCCTCGTCCGGTGCCGGCCCCGGCCTGGCGGTCGTCGAGGTCGATGGGGCCCAGCCCATGGGTCACCGGCCGGACCGGGGACGGGCCGGCCGGTGGGGTGCGCGACCCGACCGCGTCCCCGCCACCACCGCATCATCACCCGCACCGGCGCGGGCCGTTCTCCGCCCGTGCCGCTCGACCGGACCACGGTGTCCTGCGCACCCGCCCCGGTGCGGCCGACGGCGGACGCGACGACACACCCGGTCGTCGTTCGTCCGCGGATCCGCCCGCACCGGGCCTGCCGTCGCTCCCGTCAGGGCCGCTCGAGCCGCGTCCTCGCCGTGTCGCCCGGCCGGTCCGGCGAACGGCGCCTCCCTGCTTCCCAGAGGCACCAGGTCGACCACAGCAGCAGGACGAGGAAGACGGCGAGCAGGCCCAGCAACACCACGACCTGCCGTGCCGACCCCTGTTCCTGAACCAGGGTCAGCAACAGGCAGAGGGCCCAGGCGACCACACCGCCCGCATACACGGCTCTGAGCTGTCGCAACTGACCCATCGCTTCCATCGTCGCCCTCCCGAGCCGCACCGTCACGCGTCACCCAGCCGGTACCCCCGTCACGCGGCTTCATCGCACGCGATCGTGGCCGATCCCGCGACCGGCCGTCGATGCGACCCGTCGTTGCCGGAGGGCGGACGGTGCGCCGTCACACCGGTGCCAGAATGAGGCCATGGGCTTGGACGTGGTCGCCGGTGTGCTCGTCGACGCCGAGGACGACTACGCCGAAACGGTCCGCGCCGACTTCGCCGCGATCGGCGGGCTGCTGGAGCGTGCGGGGCTGCGGCGGTGGACCGAGCCCGATCCGGCCGGGGCGAAGAGCGCGGAGTTCGAGGTGTGGGGCTACTCGGGCCTGCACACCGTTCGTCGTCTCGCCGTCCACCTCGCGGCGGGCGGGCGCCTGCCCGAGCCGTTGGGCGAGGGCTCGCGCGGTCGACGACCCGCTCCTGCGCGAGGTCCAGGAGGCCCTCCCCGCCGATCCTCCCGGACCGTTCGACCGTCTCG
>NZ_NCTE01001498.1:1642-3866 GCF_002114215.1 Streptomyces sp. 13-12-16
ATTCGGACTGCGAGGGCTACTACGTCCCCGTCGACTTCGCCCGCGTCATCGTCGACGACGAGGCGCCGGGCGGCTGCCTCGGCTCGTCGGTACGGCTGCTCGCGGAAACCCGGCGGCTCGCCGAAGCCCTCGGTCTTCCCGAGGACACGGATCCGCACTCCGCGGAGGTCTTCGAAGCCGCCGACGCCGAGGAGCCCGCCGCGGAAGGATGGCGGCGTCACGGGGTCGAATCGTACGTCTGCCTGCAACTCCTGCGGGCCGCGAAGGTCTCGGTCGCGACCGGAGCGGCCATCGCCTTCGTGTGAACCACGCCCGCGTCGTCCAGGTGTGTACGGCCCTCCGGTCGTGTGCGGTCAGTGGCCGGCGGCCAGTTCACCGCTGAGCTTGTCGTGGAGCCGGGCGCTCGGGTCGTTGAGGCCGGTGATCTCGACGGTCTTGCCGCGCTGCCCGTACTTGGCCTCGATCGCGTCCAGGGCCGCGACGGAGGAGGCGTCCCAGATGTGCGCCGAGCTCAGGTCGATGACGACCTTCGCCGGGTCACCCGCGTAGTCGAACCGGCCGACCAGGTCGTTGGAGGAGGCGAAGAACAGCTCGCCGGTGACCCGGTAGACCACGGTGGTGCCGTCGGGGTCGGTGACGGCGGTGACCTCGGCGAGGTGGGCGACGCGCTTGGCGAAGACGACCATGGCGGTGATCGAGCCGGCGACGACACCGATGGCGAGGTTGTGGGTGGCCACGACGCAGGCCACGGTGACCACCATGACGGTGATCTCCCCCGCGGGCATCCGCCGGAGTGTCTTCGGGGCGACGGAGTGCCAGTCGAACGTCGCGAACGACACCATGACCATGACGGCGACCAGCGCGGCCATGGGGATGTCGGAGACGACGGGGCCGAAGACGATGCACAGCACCATCAGGAAGGCACCCGCCAGGAACGTCGACAGACGGGTGCGGGCTCCGGAGACCTTCACGTTGATCATGGTCTGGCCGATCATGGCGCATCCGCCCATGCCGCCGAAGAAGCCGGTGACGATGTTGGCGACGCCCTGGCCGACGGACTCCCGGGTCTTGTCGGAGTGGGTGTCGGTGATGTCGTCGACCAGCTTCGCGGTCATCAGCGACTCCATCAGACCGACCAGCGCCATCGCGAACGCGTACGGGGCGATCGTCGTCAGGGTGTCCAGGGTGAAGGGCACGTCCGGCAGGCCGGGCACGGGCAGCGAGGACGGCAGGGCCCCCTTGTCACCGACGGTCGGCACGGCGATCCCGGCCGCGACCGTGACGACGGTCAGGACGACGATGGAGACCAGCGGCGCCGGGATCACGGTGGTGACCCTGGGGAAGAACACCATCAGCGCCAGCCCGGCGGTGATCAGCGGGTAGACCGCCCACGGCACGTTCCGCATCTCGGGGACCTGGGCCATGAAGATGAGGATGGCGAGCGAGTTGACGAAACCGACCATCACCGAGCGCGGGATGAACCGCATCAGCCTCGCCACCCCCAGCGCGCCCAGGACGATCTGGAAGACACCGGCGAGGATGACCGCGGCGACCAGGTGGCCGAAGCCGTGCTCGCGGTTCAGGGGCGCGATGACGAGGGCGACGGCGCCGGTGGCGGCGGAGATCATCGCCCGCCGACCGCCGACGACCGCGATCGTCACGGCCATCGTGAAGGAGGCGAACAGGCCGATCGCGGGATCGACACCGGCGATGATCGAGAACGAGATGGCCTCGGGAATCAACGCGAGCGCGACCACCAGACCGGCCAGCACCTCGGTGCGCCAGACCTTCGGGTTGTTCAGCCAGTCCGGCTTGAGGCCGCGCAGCCGCGCGGCGGGAGTCACAGCAGCGGAAGACAAGAGGATGCGTACCCGTCGTGCTCGGGCACACCCCGTCGGCAGGTCGGGGCGTGCGGGAAGGAGGCGCGGGGGCCGGGCCGGCGCCCCGCGGACGGCCCGCGGGGCGGGCCGGAAGTCGAAAGGAGAGGAACGCGAGGCGGGGCGGCGCGCACGGCCGGCCGGGTGGCTCACATCCGAGGGCGAACGGTCACGGCGGGCAGGCGGCGGCGATCGGCGTCATGGGCTCGCGCACGCTCTCTCCCGCAAGGATCGGATCTTCGCCGGGGGCGCCGTCGGCCCCGGAACGGCAGCAGCGGGGCAGCCGGGCCGCCCTCGCCGCCGTCAACCCTACCCTAACGTTAGAGTAGAGACCGGCGGGGGCGCCC
>NZ_NCTE01001498.1:4057-5037 GCF_002114215.1 Streptomyces sp. 13-12-16
GCGTACGGAGCTGTCCCTGCGCACGATCCGGCACTACGAGGAGGCCGGGCTGGTCATCCCCTCCGCCCGCTCCCAGGGCGGCTTCCGCCTCTACACCGACAACGACGTGCAGCGGCTCATGGTGATCCGCCGCATGAAGCCGCTCGGTTTCTCCCTCGATCAGATGCGCGACCTGCTGGACGCCACCGACCGCCTCGACGCCGGCACGGAACTCGGTGCCGAGGAGCGGGAGAACCTGCTGGAGCGTGTCCGCGGTTACGAACAGGCCGCCGGCGAGCAGGTCGCCAAGCTCCGCGTCCAGCTCGCCCGCGCCGAGGACTTCGCCGCCACACTGCGCACCCGCCTGGAGCAGGGCTCCCCCGCGGCCCGCGCCTGAGCCGGGCGGCCCGGAGGTCCCACGAGGGGCTTCAGCGGCCGTTCGGCCCCGGGGCCGGGCGCAGCGCGTCGACCAGCAGGTCGAGGAGCGGGCCGACCCTCTCCGGTGAGTCGATCGCCGTGGTCGAGAGGAAGACGCCCAGGAGCATCATCGTGACGTCGTCGGGCTCGACGTCCGAGCGCAGCGAGCCGGCCTCCGCGCCGCTGCTCAGCATCTCGGCGATGGTGGCCGTGATGCGTTCACGCGTGGCGGGCGTGGCGATGCTGCCCGAGGCCCAGCCCGCGCGCAGCGTGTCGGACATGCCGCGCTTGATCCTGAAGAACTCCGCGTACCTGGTCATCCACGCGCGCAGGGCGGCCGGGGGCTCGAGTTCGGCGAGGAGCGCCGACGCGCTGGAGACGACCTCGTCGAGCTCAGCGGCGTAGAGGGCCTCCACCAGCGCCTCGCGGGTCGGGAAGTGCCGGTACAGCGTGCCGATGCCGACGCCGGCCGCACGGGCGATCGCGTCCAGCGGAACGGCGTCCGGCGTGGCGGCGAAGGCCTCCCGGGCGGCGGCGAGCAGCCTGTCGCGGTTCCGCCGCGCGTCGGCGCGCGCCGGCCGGTC
>NZ_NCTE01000163.1 GCF_002114215.1 Streptomyces sp. 13-12-16
CGCTGAGACGACGCGGCACCACGACGGCAGCGGACGGCGCCCGGCCGAGGCGCCCCCGCACCGAGGTGCGCCGGCCGCGCGGATCAGGGCCGCCCGCGACGAACGACAGGCCCGCGGGACCGTGGCTTCCCGGCCCGGGCCGACCCCACGAGAGGACGACGGCACATGACGACCCCGCACACGGACGTACGCGATGTCCGGCTGCTGTACGGCTGCATGGGACTGGGAGGGGGCTGGGACCGGCAGCGGTGGACGGCGGCGGATCTCGGCCACGCCGAAGCGGCCGTCGAGGCCGCGCTGGAGGCGGGCATCACGGCGTTCGACCACGCCGACATCTACCGGCACGGCAAGTCGGAGGAGGTCTTCGGGGAGATCCTGGCGCGGTCCTCCGGGCTGCGTGAGCGCATCCTCGTGCAGACCAAGTGCGGCATCACCCTGCCGGACGGAGACCGCGTGGGCTCCTACGACCTGAGCGGGCGCACGATCCTCCGGCGGGTCGAGGAGAGTCTCACGCGGCTGCGCACCGACGTCATCGACGTCCTGCTCCTGCACCGGCCCGACCCCCTGGCCCGCCCCGAGCAGATCGCTGAGGCCTTCCGCACCCTGCACGGGCAGGGGACGGTGCGGCAGTTCGGGGTGTCCAACATGAGCGCCGCGCAGATCGCCTTCCTGCAGAAGCACCTGGATGTGCCGCTGGTGGTCGACCAGTTGGAGATGAGCCTGGCCCGGCACGAGTGGGTGGAGTCGGGCGTCCTGCTGAACATCCCGGACGGGGCGGCGGGCGGTTTCCCGCACGGGACCGTGGAGCACTGCGTGACCCACGGCATCCAGGTGCAGGCCTGGGGGGCACTGGCGCGGGGCCGCTTCACGAGCGGGGCGGACTCCCCGGCCGCCCGGCTGGTCGCGGACCTGGCGCTCCGCAAGGGGACGACCCCCGAAACCGTCCTGCTGTGGTGGCTCCAGCGCCATCCGGCCGCTGTCGTCCCGGTCGTGGGCACCACCCGGCCCGGGCGCATTCTGGCCTGCCGTGACGCTGTGCACCGGGCGCCCGACCTGTCCCACGAGGAGTGGTACGAGCTGTGGGTCGCCGCGCGGGGCGCGCCGCTGCCCTGAGAGGCGTCCGCCGGCGGACGGCGGTGAGCGGCCCGGGCAGCGAAAGGGTGCCCGCACTCTTTACGCGCTTGTCATGCGCGAGTAATCTCCGGATGCCTGCAAGATGTTGCTGCAAGTTTCCGACAGGCGGCGCATCGCGGGCACGGGCGCAGGAGGCCTCGAGGCGCGTCAAGGTCTCCGCCGGCGTCCGCACGGCAGCTGGCCCTCCCCCACCGCATCCTGGAGACGCGCATGAGACGCCGCCGCTCCCTCGCCCGCCCCTGGGCGGCCGGAGCTCTCGCCGCAGGCACCCTCGTCCTGCCCCTGACCACTCCCACCGCGCCCGAGGCCGCCGCAGCGCCGGCCTCCCCGACCGCCGCCTCGGCCACCGTCTTCTACTACACGAAGACGAAGAACTGGACGGACCACTACCTCCACTACGCACCCGACGGCGGAAACTGGACGACCGCCCCCGGCACGCGCATGGAAGCCGCCTGCACGGACTGGGTGAAGCTCACCGTCGACCTGGGATCCGCCGCCGGGCTGAAGGCCACCTTCAACAACGGCAAGAGTGTCTGGGACAACAACAACGGCTCGGACTACGTCCTGGGCACCGGGAACATCACGGTCAAGGACGGCGTGGTGGCGCACAGCGACCCCTGCGCCGGCTCCGGAGGACCCGGCAACGAGGCGACCGTCTACTACTCGACCCAGACCCTCGGCTGGACCACCGCCAACCTGCACTACCAGCCCGCCGGCGGCTCCTGGACCGCCGTGCCCGGCGTGGGCATGGAGGCCGCCTGCGCCGGCTGGTGGAAGCGGACGGTCGGCCTGGGCTCCGCGACCTCGCTGAAAGCGGCCTTCAACAACGGCAACGGGGTCTGGGACAACAACAACGGCTCGGACTACGTCCTGGCCTCCGGGACCAGCACGGTGAAGAACAACACCGTCACCGCGAACGCGAAGGACCCGTGCGCCGCCGAGGAACCCGACACCGAGGCGCCCACCGCCCCGTCCGGTGTCAGGGCGAGCGCGACCGACACCTCCGTGGTCCTGTCCTGGAACGCCGCCACCGACGACACCGGCGTGACCAGGTACCAGGTCACCCGCACCGGCGGCACCGAGGGCACCACGGTCACCGACGTGACCTCCACCGTGCTCTCCGACACCGGCCTGGAGGAGAACACCACCTACACCTACACGGTCAAGGCCGTGGACGCGGCCGGCAACGCCTCGGCCGCCTCCGCCCCGGCGTCGGCCACCACCGGGAAGAAGCCGCCGGCGCCCCCCACGGGCGCACCGCTGGGGACGGACCCGCGCAAGGACCCGATCTACTTCGTCATGACCGCCCGCTTCAACGACGGCGACAGCTCCAACAACCGCGGCGGCAGCCAGCACGTGAAGTCGGGCAACGCCGCCAACGACGACCCCATGTTCCGCGGCGACTTCAAGGGCCTGGTCGAGCGGCTCGACTACATCAAGGCGCTCGGTTTCTCCGCCGTGTGGATCACTCCGGTGGTCCTCAACCGCTCGGACTACGACTTCCACGGTTACCACGGCTACGACTTCTACAAGGTCGACGCCCGGCTGGAGTCGGCCGGCGCGACCTACCAGGACCTGATCGGCGCGGCCCACGCCAAGGGCATGAAGATCTACCAGGACGTCGTCTACAACCACAGCTCCCGCTGGGGCGCCAAGGGACTGTTCACGCCGACCGTGTACGGCGTGCGGGACAACCAGTGGAGCTGGCTCTACGACGAGAAGAACGCGGGCTTCGAGTACGACGGTCTGACCGTCGAGACCAAGTCCGGCAAGTCGTACTACAACGGCGACCTCTGGTCGACCGCCGAACCGACCGGCAACACCTGCCTGAACTGGGGCAGGCCAACCGGGGCCAAGAGCCCCGAGGGTTACACGATCTACAACTGCCAGTGGCCGAACCCCACATCGGGCATGTTCCCCAAGGCGTACTACCACAACTGCTGGATCGGCAACTGGGAGGGCGAGGACTCCCGCTCCTGCTGGCTGCACGACGACCTCGCCGACTTCGACACCGAGTCGGTACCCGTGCGGAACTACCTGATCGGCGCCTACAACAAGTACATCGACATGGGTGTCGACGGCTTCCGCGTCGACACGGCCGTCCACATCCCCCGCGTCACCTGGAATCGCCACTTCCTGCCGGCCGTCCAGGAGCGCGTCACCCAGAAGTTCGGGGCCGAGGCCGCGCAGAACTTCTTCGTCTTCGCCGAGGTCGCCGCCTTCGTCAACGACAAGTGGAACCGGGGCTCGGTCAACCACTCGGCGCAGTTCTACACCTGGAAGGAGCGCAAGGAGTACAGCGCCGACGACGGGAAGGCGGCGCTCGAACAGTACGACTACGAGAACGGCCAGGGCACGGGCAACCAGCCGACCTCGAACAACGCCTTCCTGAACGGGAACACCTACCACGCGCCCGACCACAGCAAGTTCTCCGGCATGAACATCATCGACATGCGCATGCACATGAACTTCGGTGACGCACACAACGCCTTCGGCAACGGCAAGGACTCCGACGACAGCGTCAACGACGCCACCTACAACGTCGTCTACGTCGACAGCCACGACTACGGCCCCAACAAGAGCAACGAACGCTACACGGGCGGCACCGACGCCTGGGCCGAGAACATGTCCCTGATGTGGACCTTCCGCGGCATCCCCACCCTCTACTACGGGTCGGAGATCGAGTTCCAGAAGGGCAAGAAGATCGACTGCGGCCCCACCTGCCCCCTCGCCACGACGGGACGCGCCTACTACGGCGACCACCTGGCCGGCTCCGTCACGGCCTCCGGTTTCGGCACGGTGGAGTCCGCGAGCGGCAAGGTCGCCACCACCCTGGACCAACCGCTGGTGAAGCACCTGCAGCGACTGAACCAGATCCGCCGGGCCGTCCCGGCCCTCCAGATGGGTCAGTACTCCACGGAGGGCATCTCCGGCGGCATGGCCTTCAAGCGCCGGTACACCGGCGGCGGCACCGACAGCTTCGCGCTCGTCACCGTGTCCGGCTCCGCCACGTACACGGGGATCCCCAACGGCACCTACCGGGACGCCGTCACCGGTGACACCCGCATCGTCTCCGACGGCAGGCTCACCGTCGGGGCGCCCGGTAAGGCCAACCTCCGCGTCTACGTCCTCGACGGCACCGGGAAGATCGGGAAGGACGGCCCCTACCTGAAGTAGCAACATCCCGCTCACGCCGACGGATCACCGGGCGGAGCCGCCCCGACCGCCCGGCTGGAGAAGTGAACGCGTCGTCGCAGAGGTGCCCACCGCGACCCGGCGGCGGGCACCTCGTCCCCCGTCGTCCATCAGCACCACGGAACCGTGCTGACCGGACGGCGTGACGACCTCGAACCACCCCGCACGCCACCGGCAACGCTGTGCCCCCGGTTCCCGGACCGGACGAGATCGTCGGTGGCGAGCGGTCGGGGATGGGACCGACGGCAGCCGGAACCGGGCTGGGCAAGCTGCATCGACCTCCACCAGTAGACCGCCGCACACCCCGTCGGGCGGTCGCCCGCATCGACCGCGTCTGGTTGTCGTAGGCGGTCACCGACCAGAACCGGGCGGCGGGAATGTCCGGCGGAAGCACCGGACGGTAGTTCCTGCCGCCGTCGAGGGCCCGGCCCTCCTGGTCCGCGAGCGAGAACACGTACTGCGAGCCGCCGCCGGGCAGCGGTGCCGTGAACGCCGGGCTGATGCCCACACCCAGGTACCACCACCAGGACCACAGGTCGAGTTTCCGGGCGCCGTCGTTCGGACGGGGCTCGACGCCCTTGTCGGTGGTGTCCGCGGCCAGAGCACCGGCGTTCTCGGGGTCGAGCGCCTCGGCCGGCTGGTCGTGCACGAGCCCGCTCGCGAAGTCGAAGTACGTCGCGTCCGCGGGCGGGACCATGTTCACGGACAGTCCCGAGCCCTCGACGAAGCGCGGCGGACCGGGCCGGCGCGGCACCGTCGGCCGGACGTCCGCGGTCCGGGCATCGGCCGGCGCCTGCGACACGCCCGTACGTCGCACCCCGGCAGACGCTCCCGGTCCTTTACGCGGAGCCATCGGCCGTGCACGGCGTCTTCCGCCGCCCGCCGCACCGGATCAGTCCTTCCGCGCCCATGACCTGCATGAAGGGAGGAAGAACGGGGCAGACGAGCCGCCTGGACATATGGAGGATGCCATGACCATGACGGAGCAGCCGGTCGAGACGGCGGGGGAGGAAACCGCCTGCTGCGCACGCCACGACAGCCACGGTCCGGGAGCCGGTGCCGAAACGCCGGAGACACCGCGTGAGCGGGTCAACCGCCGCTGGAACGAGATCCTGCAGGAGACGCGGGTCACCCAGACCGGCGTGCAGATCCTCTTCGGGTTCCTGCTCAGTGTGGCCTTCACCCCGCTGTTCCGGGAGCTGGGGACACTGGACCACGCCATCTACGTCACCACCGTGGTGCTCGGCGCCGCAGCCACCGGATCGCTCATAGCACCCGTCTCCATCCACCGCTTCCTGTCCGGACAGCGCATGAAGGACGAGGTGGTGGAAGCCGCCGGCCGCTTGATGATGTGCGGCATGGTCCTCCTCGCGCTGACCATCGGCTGCACGCTCCTGCTGATCCTCCGTTTCGTGGTCCCCGGCGTCCTCGCCGAAGTGCTCGTCGGCGCGGTCATGCTGTGGTTCGGCCTGTGCTGGTACGTACTGCCGCTACGCCTGCGGCACCGCGCCGCTCGGCGCTCGCGCACCGACGGCGCATGACGCTCCGGGGGGACGGTGCACCGCCGGCTCGTCACCGGTGCCGGAGACGACCTCGCTCGTCAGGAGTTTCCTCCACGTGCCGTGTTCCGGCACCCGGTGCGGCGGGTACTCACTCGTGACCTTCGGTTTCCTTCACGTACGGGACCTTCGCCCGGGACACCCGTCCCCGATCACGGCATTCGCGGACCGTCGGCGTGAAAGGCGGCACACCAGTGAGCACACGACACGGCACGGCCCTGGTGACGGGAGCCTCCTCCGGCATCGGCGCGGCCTACGCCGGGCGGCTGGCCTCCCACGGGTGGGACACCGTCCTCGTGGCCAGAAGGGGGCAGCGGCTCGACGACCTCGCGCAGCGACTGCGCGAGGCGACGGGCACCACGGTGGAGACCCTCGTGGCCGATCTGTCCGAACCCGGCGACCTGGCACGGGTGACGCGGCGTGCGGCGGGCGACGACATCGGGTTCCTCCTCAACAACGCGGGGATCAACGGCTACGGTCCGTTCGCCGGACTCGAACCGGAACTCATGACGAAGATCCTCGACCTCAACGTCCTCGCCGTCACCGCGCTCACGCGGGCCGCGGTCCCGGCCATGCTGGAACGCGGGCGCGGCACCCTGGTCAACGTGGCCTCACAGCTGGCCTTCGCGGGTGCGCTGCCGCCGCATCCGCTGCCCGAGCGCGCGGTGTACGGCGGCACCAAGGGCTACGTGGTCACCTTCACCCGCACGCTCGCCGCCGAACTGGCCGGCACCCCGCTGCGGATCCAGGTGCTGTGCCCCGGGCTGACCGCCACCGAGTTCCACCGGTCGCGTGGCGACGAGCCCGTCCCGGGACGGAACCAGTCCGTGCACGAGGACGGCGGCATGCCCGTGGACCAGGTCGTCGACGCGTCCCTGGCCGCACTGGACACCGGCGAGGTGGTGTGTGTACCGGGGCTCGAGGACCCGGCCCTGGTCGACGGTCTGGCAGAGGCCGAACTGGCGATCCGCACGGCGGCCCGCCGGGGCAAAAGCTGACCCGGCCCGTCCGCACGGCGGACGACCGCGTGCCGACGGGGCCGGCGCGGGACGGCCGGAACCGGCCACGGACCGTCGCGGGTGGACGGCGTGCGTTCGGCGTGACGCCCGGCGGTGCGGGTACCACGGACGGTCAGGAGGGAACATCATGACGCGCGTGAAGCGGTACGCCGTGGCCGCCACCGGACAGTGGACGGACCAGGAAGAGGGCCGCCGCCGGCTGCCCGCGGGCGAGGTGCACGCCTGGGAGCCGGGCCTGAACCAGACCGTTTGCGGGTTGTCCCTGAGCCGCTCGGAGCTGATCCGTTTCCCGCATGTGGTCTGGCAGGACACCTTCCCCGAATCCGGAGGCGCGGCGGACCGCGTCCGGCGTGTGTGCCCCCGCTGTGCCTCTGTCGCGGGACGCCGCGGCAGCGACGCCCGCCCCCGGTGGCACCGCACGAACCCCCGGCCGTGAGCGACTGGACAGGAAGCCCCGTCCCTCGGCGGCACCGCACGGACAAGGGCCCGGGCCGGACCCGCCGGTCGTCATCCGTGCGTACGGAGCCGTGCCTCCACCGAGGTCGGACTCGTGGCGCGGTGGGGGCTGACGGCTGATCGCCCGCTGCGGCGTCACCTGCGGCATGCCGCAGGAGGTCTTCGACGGCATCCTCCCGATCGACGCCACCGCGCGCCGCTTCCGCACAGCACTCCCCGAGGCCGACTACGTCGAGGTCGATCGACGGACGCCCGGAAGACGGTGGAAGCGGACATCGACGACGGGCGAGAACCCGGGTCGACGCTCCGTCAACCACTCTGCCGCACACGGGCGTTGGTGACACGTGCCGAAACCGGGCGCGGTCACGGGCGCGTCCGCGCCTCCGTCACGTCCGGAGTCTTGACGCCTGTGAAACAAGTCAATAGTTTCAGTATCTTCGACTCACCGCCCACGACCCGCACGGCACCGCGCAGCCACGTCATCCGGCTCACCGGCGGCATCGTCGTCCCCACCCGTACGGCAGGAGGCCGGTCGACGCGGAGACCGTCCGCTTCCCCGATCCGACCGCTCGTGCCGCGAGCCGGTGGCCGCGATTCCGACAGGAGGGATCCCCCATGGGCCGCTACAGCCGGCTCCGCCGCATCCAGCAGATGGACCCGCGGCGGGACTTCGAGCAGATCTACCGGTGGATCGTCCACTACGAGTTCCCCCGCGACTATCTCCACGGGACGTCGATCGCGTTCCTGCGCGACTTCGGCGTCCCGCGCGTCTCCCGGCTCCTGGACCGCACCCAGGAGTTCGAACGTGCCGGTCAGAAGCGGTACGACGACACGGTGCTGATCACGTACGAGATGGTCCGCGAGGGGATGGACTCGGAGCACGGCCGGGCGGCCGCCCGCCACCTGAACCGCATCCACGGCCGTTACCGGATACCCAACGAGGACTTCCTCTACGTCCTCGCCACCACGGTGGTGGGGCCGAAGCGGTGGATCGACCGGTTCGGCTGGCGGCGCCTGTCCGCGCAGGAGACCGAGAGCCTGGCGCTGGTGGGCCGGCGGATGGGCGAGATGATGGGCATCTCCGGCGTGCCCGACACCTACGCCGCGTTCGAGCGGCTCCACGACGACTACGAGCGGGAGATGTTCGCCTACGACCCCGCCAACCGCAGGGTCGCCGCGGCCACCCTGCGGATCATGGCCTCCTGGCACCCGGCCCCGGTACGCCGGCCGACGTCCCGGATCGTACTCGCCGTCCTGGACGAACCGCTGCTGACGGCGCTCGGCTTCCGCCCGGAGCCGCGCTGGGTGCGGGCCGCCGTCCACCGCGGCTTCCGCGTCCGGGCCGCGCTGATCCGCCTGCTGCCCGGGCGGCCGGAGTGGTTACCGCGCAAGCCCAAGGCACGCACCTACCCCTTCGGCTGGACCCTGGACGACCTGGGGCCGCACTGGGCGCACTCCCGTCCGACGGTCCCGCTCCAGGAGGAGACACCGCCGGAAGGGGACTCCGTTCCGGCGCAGCCGTCCGCCCCCCGTGCTCCCCGTCAGGAGACCCGATGACCGACACCACCCCGGCCACCGCACCGCGCGCCACGACCTTCACCACGTACTCCCCCACGACCGGCGAGCCGATCGCCGATCACCCGTTGCACGGGCCGGAGGAGGTCTCCCGCTCCGTGGCGCGGGCCCGGACCGTCCAGGCCGGCTGGGCGGCGCTGCCCGCGTCCCGGCGCCGTGACCATCTGCTGCGCTGGAAGAAGGCGCTCGCCACCGACCTGGACTCCGTGGCCCGCACCATCGCCGAGGAGACCGGCAAGCCGGCCGGTGACGCCGCGCTGGAGGTCGTCCTCACGCTGGAGCACCTGGGCTGGGCCGCCCGCAACGCCGGACGCGTGCTGCGCCGGCGGAAGGCGGGCACGGGACTGTTCACCGTCCACCAGCGGGCCTCGCTGGTGCACCGGCCGCTGGGCGTGGTCGGTGTGATCGGTCCCTGGAACTACCCCCTGTACACCCCGATGGGCTCCATCGGGTACGCCCTGGCCGCGGGGAACGCCGTGGTCTTCAAGCCGTCCGAACTGACCCCGGGCACCGGGGTCCTGCTGGCCGGCCTCTTCGACTCCGCCGTGCCCGGACACGCCGGACTGCTCACCACCGTCACCGGCGCGGCGCCCACCGGGGACGCCCTGGCCCGGTCCGGGGTCGACAAGCTGGCGTTCACCGGTTCGCCGGGGACGGCCCGCAAGGTGATGGCGGTGTGCGCCGGGACGCTGACGCCGTTCCTCGCCGAGTGCGGCGGGAAGGACGCGGTGATCGTCACCGCGGACGCGGACCTGGACGCGGCGGCCGACGCGATCGTGTGGGGCGCGCTGAGCAACGCGGGGCAGACCTGCGCGGGGGTGGAGCGCGTCTACGCGGTGCGTGAGATCCACGCGGCGCTGTGCGAACGGGTGGTCGAGCGGGCCGGGGCGCTGCGTCCGGGTGGCGGGGCGGACGCCTCCTACGGCCCGATGACGCTCCCGGGCCAGGTCGCGGTCGTCGAGCGGCATGTGACCGGTGCGGTCGCGGCGGGTGCGCGGGCCCTGCTGGGCGGGCCCGGGTCGGTGCGTGCTCCGTACGTCGCGCCGGTGGTGCTGACCGGCGTTCCGGAGGACGCGGCGGCGATGACGGAGGAGACCTTCGGGCCGGTCGTGGCGATCAACGCGGTGGCCGACGTGGACGAGGCGGTGGAGCGGGCCAACGCCTCGCGTTACGCCCTGGGGGCCGCGGTGTTCTGCCGCGGCGGGCGCGCCGGTGCGGCGATCGCGGCGCGGCTGCGCGCGGG
>NZ_NCTE01001499.1:0-536 GCF_002114215.1 Streptomyces sp. 13-12-16
CGGCACCCTCACCGGCCGTCCGGGCATCGCCCTGCTGACCCGCCTCGCCCTGCTCCTGGCGGCGGCGGTCGTCCTGGTGCCGCTCCTGCGGCACCGCACCCCCCGGGCCCGCCTGGCGGCCGGCGCGGCCGTCTCCCTCGCCCTGGCCCTGACCTGGGCGGCGGCCGAACACGCCTCCGCCGGCATCCAGGTCCCCCTCGCCATGGCGTCGTCCGTGCTCCACCTGCTGGCGACGGCGTGCTGGCTCGGCGGCCTGACCGCCCTCCTCCTCACCCTCCACCGCGCGAAGACCCCGCCGCCGGCCGCCACGGTCACGCGCTTCTCCCGCCTGGCCCTCGCCTCGGTGACCGTCCTCGTCGTCACCGGCGTCTACCAGTCCTGGCGCGGCCTCGGCTCCTGGTCCGCCCTCACGGAGACGGCATACGGCCGGACCCTGACCGTCAAACTCGCCGCGACGCTCTTCCTGCTCCTGGCGGCGGCCCTGTCCCGCCGCTGGACGGCCCTCCTGGCGACACCGGCGGGGGGGGGGGGGGGAC
>NZ_NCTE01001499.1:709-2122 GCF_002114215.1 Streptomyces sp. 13-12-16
CGGCGGCGTACGGACCGGACGGACCGGACGACCCGGAGGAGCGCCGCCGCCGGGCCCTGCGCCGCTCCGTACTCGCCGAGGCCGTCGTGGCGGTGGTCGTCCTGCTGGTCACCACGGTGCTGACCGGCACCCTCCCCGCCCGCGCGGAGGCGGAGGCGGCCAGGGCCCCCGAGCCGCAGGTGGCCGGTCTCCCCGGCGCGGAGGCGTTCACGGTCCCCTACGACGTGGGCACCCCCGGCGGCCGGGGCACGGTGCAGCTCACGATGGACCCGGGCCGGGTGGGCGAGAACGGCCTCCAGGCGGTGGTCTTCGGCCCCCGGGGCGCCCTGACCTTCGTACCGGAACTCCGCGCCTCCTTCACCCTCGCGGCGAAGGACATCGGCCCCATCGACGCGGAACTGACCGACCGCGGCGGCTACTGGGCCACCAACGACCTCAGCCTCCCCCTCGAGGGCACCTGGACGATGAGACTGACGATCCGGGTCTCCGAGGTGGACCAGGTGAGCGAGGTGCGGCAGGTGGAGATCAGCCGCTGAGGCGACCGCGGAGGAGTTCCACGCCGTCGCCTTCGAGATCGTCGCAGTACGCCGCCCGCCCGGTCATGGCCATGATCAGGGCCAGGGTGGGGCCGGACACGAGAGGCCCGGAACCGGTCGTGAACGGGCCGTCGTCCGCCACGAGTCGCAGGCCGCCGATGCGTCCCTTGGCGACGACCACGAGGTCCGTGCCCCGGTAGTACTCGGCCGTCTCCGTGACGACGTCGACCGGGTGGTCGCGGCGGATGCCCAGCGGGCGCCGGATGTCCTCCCCGTGCACGATCGTCTCGCCCAGCATGGCGATGGCGGGCAGGGGAGGCTTGGTCGTGCTCGGGACGACGCGCCGGAAACGGTCGAGGGTCTCGCCCGGGGTCGCGCCGAGCTGCTCGGCCAGCCGCACGGCCACCTGTCTGTCGAAGTCGAACCGGCAGCGGATCACACCCGCCAGCCAGCGCACGGTGTTGAGGCTCGCGCCCGCGGTCAGGTGCGCCAGCACCTCACGCACCGTCAGGCCGTCGCAGAGCGAGGGCGTCGTCCACTGCTCGTCCGTCAGGCCCGCGAGATCGGCCGCCAGCGCCGCTCGTTCGGCGTGGATGGAGGACCAGACCCCGGTTCCGTGAGGGCGGTCCGCTGTCAGTGCCGGATCAGTCATGTGGAGGAGGACTCCCGCCCCGGAGCGAAGTCATCGGCCGCGAGCGGTCTTTGTCCGCGAGGACGGGGACGGGGTCCGACGGTGTGCGGCCGGTCCCCGGTGGTCGCGGGCGGCGGGGACGGCGACGCGGGGCGGTGCGGCTGCCTCGTGGGGGTGCCTCGCGTGCCGTGGCCCGGAGCGGCGGTACGGCGGCCCCGGCACAGGCCGCCGACGAAGACGGCCGGG
>NZ_NCTE01001500.1:0-2525 GCF_002114215.1 Streptomyces sp. 13-12-16
GAACGACCCGGCCACGTGCCCCGCGGCGAAGGCGACCCGGTTGCGCAGGTCCACCACCCACTCGCCCGCGGCCAGCCGGGCGGCGATCTCCTCGGCGTCCGCGCGCCGCGGCGGGGTGAGGTCGACCGGCACGGGGCCGGCGGCGTTGGCCGGGCCCATGTGCGCGTAGTAGGCGGGTACGTCGTCCAGTCCGGCCAGCGTCCGGGCGACGAAGGTGTCCACGTCCAGGTTCAGCGCGTCGTTCGTCTCGCGCTCCTTGCCGATCGTGGTCGCGTCCCCCTCGGCCTGTGCGGAGGAGCAGAAGCTGCCGAACCCGTGGGTGGGCAGCACCGGCACCTCGTCGTCCAGCTCATCGGCCAGCCGGTGCGCGGAGGCGTGCTGGGCGCGCGCCAGCTCCTCGGTCAACCGAGGCTCGACCAGGTCCGGGCGGCCCACCGTGCCGATCAGCAGCGACCCGCCGGTGAACGCCGCCACACCGCGCCCGTCCTCCTCCAGGACGTAGGAGGTGTGGTGCGGGGTGTGCCCGGGGGTGGCGATCGCGCGCAGCACTAGGCCCTCGTCCACCGTCACGGTGTCACCGTCGGCAACCGGGGCATGGGCGAAGGACACGTGCGCCCCGGCCGGTATCAGATAGGCGGCACCGGTCACCCGGGCCAGTTCCAGGCCGCCGGTGACGTAGTCGTTGTGCACATGGGTCTCCGCCACATACGCGATGCGCACTCCGCGCTTCGCTGCGGCGGCGATGACCTGGTCGATGTCGCGCGGCGGGTCGACGACCACCGCGGCGTCGGGCCCGCCGGCCAGGTAGCTGCGGTTGCCCAGGCCCTCGAGTTCCAGGGTGTCGACGAAGAACACGATCCAAGACTCCTCTCAGGAAGAGATGTACCCCCGGGGGTATCTGATGCTCACACTAACACCTATACCCAGGGGGGTATTCCGTCGCGGTTGGAGGTACCTGGCTTCGGGAACCGTCAGATGCCGTCGTGCCTGGGCCTGGGCCTGGGCCGGACTTGAACGTCCGGACTGGCCGGCGCAGTACCTGTGGAGGGCCTCCGGCCCAGGGAAGCGCTGATCAGCGCTGCGCTGGGCGTGGCCCGGAAGGAGACCGGCCGTCGGCTGCCTCCTGCTCGTCCTGGGCCGGGAGCGTCCAGTCGCTGTCGGTGCGGGGCGGAGGGAAGAGGCGCAGTGAAGCGCAAGGGTTCTTTTCAGTGCGGCTTCCGGGGCGGCGGCTCACGGCCTGCCGCTCGGTGGGCCCGCTCCAGGGCAGCGGCCGCCTGATTGCTGCCGCGCGGGCGGCGGCCACGCACAGGCCGTGTGAGGCTCCTCTCCGCCTCGGAATCCGCCGGCTGCTTGTGCGCGGACCCGCAGGGGTGAGAGCGCCGCGGACTCGTCGTCGTCCGGAGCGCTCTCACTTTGCGGAGGGGTGGTGTGCCGTCAGTGAGCGGCTCGGCCCTGCGTGGCCGAGGTGATGAGGTCGCTCTTGGCGAGGCGGTTCTCGTCGGTGACGGCTGCTGCCCAGGTGTCGGTGGTGGTGACCGCGGCCCAGTTCGAGTGCAGCAGTGTCATCAGGGTCTCGTGCACCTGCTGTGCGGAGGCGGTGCCGGCCTCGTTGGCGAGGTGAATGGCGCCGGTCGCGTCGGAGAGGACCTCGATCGTGAAACCGAGGGGCTCGGCCGCGGCGGAGGTGGACAGGACGCAGTTGTTCGTCATGTAGCCGACCAGGGTCAGCGTGTCGATCTCGTTCTCCCGGAACCATTCGGCAAGCCCGGTGGCGGTGAAGATGTCGGAGTGGTTCTTGACCACTCGCTTGGTGGTGGAGCCGATGCGGTCTTCCACCTCGGGGTGGTTCTCCCAGCCGGGCGAGCCGGCCGTGAAGACCGGGGTCCCTTCCGGGTACTCGTGCTGGACGGCGACGACGGGCAGGTCCGCCTGAGCGGCGATGTCCAGGGCGCGCAGGACGTTTTTCAGCGATTCCTCGCGGGGCGGGTACTGGATGTTCAGCGGTCCGTCGAAGTACTCCTGCTGCACGTCGACGAGGACAAGGGCGCGGCGTGGGGCGGTCAACGTTCTCTCCTGTTCCTGGTGGGCACGGCGCGGACGGCGCCGTGGACACCATCCTCAGCGGGCCGCAGCCGCTACAGTGAGTGGCAGAAAAGCAGATAATCGATGAGATTAGGACGGGCATGCGTATCGCCGTTCACGCCTTCGACGGGATCACCGCGTTCCACCTCGCCGCGCCCCTGCTCGTATTCGGCGAGGTGGCCCGGCAGGGTCTGGCCCCGGAGTGGACCACTACGGTGTGGAGTGCGGACGCGCGCCCGATCCGCACCTCGGAGGGGATCGTGATCGACGACCTCGCCGGGCCCGCCGCGGCGGAATCGGCTGATCTGCTCGTCTTCCCCTCCTGGCCGGCCGACTTCCCGGAACCGGACGGCGAGCTCGTCGCCCTGATCCGGGACACGCACGCGCGCGGAGCGGGGATCGTCGGGCTCTGCCTCGGCGCGTTCCCCGTGGCGGGGCGGCGG
>NZ_NCTE01001500.1:2738-7596 GCF_002114215.1 Streptomyces sp. 13-12-16
CGTGCTCACCTCGGCCGGCACCGCCTCCGGGCTCGACGCCTGCCTGCACATCGTCCGCAACCGACTGGGTTCCGCGGCTGCCGCCACCGTCGCGCGCCATCTCGTCATCGCACCCCACCGGGAGGGCGACCAGGCCCAGTACATCGACCGACCCGTACCCGACGACGCCGCGGGGCCCATCGGCGACACGATCACCTGGGCCCTGGCCAACCTCGACCAGCGCCTGTCCGTCACCGAACTCGCCGCTCATGCGCACATGAGCACCCGCAACTTCTCCCGCCGCTTCTACGAGACCACCGGCATGAGCCCGGCCAAGTGGGTTCTCACCCGCAGGCTCGACGAAGCGCGCAGGCTGCTGGAGACGACGACCTGGAGCATCACCCGTATCGCCGCGGCGTGCGGGTTCGCCAGCGCCGTGACCTTCCGGCAGAACTTCACCGCGCACTACGCGACCACGCCGACGTCCTACCGCTACCGCTTCACCGACCGCACGCGGATGGAAGGCTCCGCTCCGGAAGTCCCCGATCCCGCCTCAGGCGGATACGCCGGCAGCGGGCGGTGTCACGTTGGTGGGATGTTGATCGGTTGAGAGCGCAGTTCGTGAGCTGATGTCCGTTTCCGAAGGAGGCTAGGGGCAGGGTTGCTGGTCGAGGGGGTCTCCGGGAAGTACTTGTTCCTGGGGAAGCGGCCGGGCGCGATGTGGTCGTGCTGGCAAGATCGGGTCATGGGTTTGAACATGGTCGTCGGTGTGCTCAGCGATGCCGAGGACGACTACACCGAGATGCTCCGCGCTGACTTCGTTCGGATCGGCGAGCTACTGGAGCGGGCGGGGGCGCGGCAGTGGACCGAGCCCGATCTGGTTGAGGCGGAGGACACGGATTTCGAGATGTGGGGTTACTCGGGCTTGCATGCCGTTCGTCGTCTCGCCGTCCACCTTGCGGCGGGTGGGCGCCTGCCCGAGCCGTTGCATGAGGCCCAGCGTGCGACTGACGACCCGCTGTTGAGCAAGGTCTACAAGACTCTCCCAGGCGAGCCTCCGGGACCGTTCGACCACCTGATCCATCATTCGGACTGCCAGGGGTACTACGTCCCTGTCGACTTCACCCACGTCATTGTCGACAAAAAGGCGCCGGGCGGCTACCTCGGTTCTTCGGTTCGGCTGCTGGTGGAAGTCCGTCGACTCGCTGAAGCCCTTGGTCTTCCAGAAGACCTCGATCCGCACTCCGAGGAGGTCTTCGAGGCCACTGATGCCGAAGAGCCAGCCAGCGAGGGATGGCAGCGTTACGGTGTCGAATCGTATGTCTGCCTGCAACTTCTCCAGGCTGCGAAACTCTCGATCGCGACCGGAGCAGCCATCGCCTTCACCTGAAGCAATCTTCAGGAGGTGATGTCCGTTTTGAAGTCATACTTGGGGAAGGGGTGCTGGCTGCTGCTTCCTGGCGAAGTTGCCGGTGTCGATCTCGGTGAGGATCCCGAGTTTGACCAGGCGTTTCAGCTTGGCGCGGGTGCCTTCGACGTTCTTCGGCAGCAGTTCGTGGCCGAGGGCTTCGCAGACGTCCTTGGCCCGTAGCGGTCCGGTCGTCTGGTTGAAGGCATCGAGGATGCGGGGGTAGTCCGGGTGCTCGGGCAGGTCCGGTGCGACGTGCGGGAGCCGGTCGGCGAGGCCGGTGACGGTCGTGCGGGTGATCGCGAGGTGTTCGAGGCGGGTCTCGGCCTCTTGTAACCGGGTCTGCAGGTCGTCGATCTGTGCGCGAAGGTCGTCGGCCAGGGCCCGGGCGGCGTCTTCCTGGAGTTCCAGGGCGTCGAGCAGGGGCTGGAGGTTCACGCTGCCGCCGTCTGCATCTCGCGCCAGGTGGGGGCGTTCGCGCCGGTGAGGCGTCGGGTCATGACGTGGGTCATCGCCCAGTAGACGCGGGAGGCAGAGGAGGAGGGGTGGTACTCGTAGTCGCGGACCAGGCGCCGATGCAGTATCAAGATCCCGTAGGTCTGCTCGATCCTCCACCGCTTCGGCTGCGGCACGAACCCCTTGTCCTGCGGGTTGCGTGCGACGATCTCGACGTCGATGCCCAGGCCGGCGCCGTGCACGACGACCTGATTCTTGAAGCCCTGGTCGACCAGGGCTTTGCGGACGCTTCCGCCGGCGTGCTCGGCGACCTGGTCCAGCAGGAGGGTGCCCGCGGCGTTGTCGTGGGTGTTCGCGGCGAGGACGACGACTGCGATGACCAGGCCGAGGACGTCCACGGCCAGGCCGCGTTTGCGGCCGGGCACCCGCTTGGCCGGATCGTGACCGGTCGTGACAGCAGGGACCCCGGCGGCCACGTGGACACTCTGGGTGTCCAGGACCACCAGGGTCGGGTCCTCTAATCGGCGGGCGCGTTCACGGACCTGGCAGCGCAGGAGTTCATGGATGACCTGATCAGTGCCGTCGTCCCGCCAGGCGGCGAAGTAGTAGTAGGTCGCGCTCTTGGGCGGCAGGTCGTGCGGGAGATAAGCCCACTGGCAACCGGTCCGCCCCTGGTAGAGGATCGCGTTCACGATCTCCCGCATGTCGTAGGCGCCCTGGTGCCCGCTGACCGAGCGGTGCCGGTCCTTCCACGCGGTGATCACCGGCTCGATCAATGACCACTGCTCGTCCGATAAGTCACTCGGGTACAGCTTGCGTTCACTCACCCGGTCACATCACCAGATCAGCACCCGTGGACCGGCGGATTCCGCCCTGCCACCACACCATCAGGCGACAGTAGAACCACTCAAAGACCCACGAACCGCCCACTGACTGCCGCCTCCGGGTTAGCAAAAGGTCAGCATTGGGCCGGATGGTGCCCGGCTTGCCCACCTGTCTCTGCTGCCCCGCCCGGCGCCCTGACGTGGATCCACGCAGAGAGAAAGAAGACGGAACAGTCCGTGGCCGAGACCCACCAGGAACTAGGTCAGCGGACGGTCGCGGGACACGCCAGGCGGTCGGGGAGTGAACGTCCTGGCCACGGGATCGGCAACCCTCGGCCCGGTCCGAAGCCGTCCTGTGCGCCTCACCCACCGAGCGAACGCTCTCGACCGCGAGAGGAATACCCGTCAAAACGGAGCAGGATGATGGAGTCGGCACCCAGTACCGCGCCCGGCATGACAAGCTGTGCTTGCCCATCCCCCCGAACCCAGGAGGTCACCATGACCGCAGAGCCCGTGTCGACGGAGGGTTCGGAGCCGGCTGCCCCCGAGGCGGCACCTCTGGCGCCGGACAGCGACGGCAACTACGACCTCAAGCGCAAGTTCCGCGAAGTCCTGGCACGCAAGCGCGGTGCGCAGGCGGACGCCGCCGGTGTCGCCGCCAACCCGGACGCGTCGAAGGTGCGTGCGGCGCACGGCCCGGCTGCGAGCCAGCGGTCGTTCAGGCGCAAGAGCGGCGGCTGAGTTGATCAGTCCCGGGAGCCGGCCGCTTCGCCAGCGCTCCGAGCGCTGCCCGCTCGCGCATCCCGTGCAGTGGCCCGCAACGTGCGCATACCCCTGTGCGCGTTGCGGGCGAGGCGTGGACGAACTCGGATGACTTCCGGGCCCGACCGGCCCAAGGGCAGCCATGCCGTGACCGTCGATCACCAGCAGGCGCCGCACCTTGTGTGCGCTCATCGTGCGCAGGATCTCCCGCGCGCCGTCGACGGCGCCGGCGGTGACGGCCTCGTCCTGGACCAGGACGCCGAGGAGACCGGCCGGGCATCAGGCGTCGGTGCCGGGCCTGACCCGGAGGTGGATGCCGGCGAGGTCGGCGGTCCCCGTACGGACCGGATCGATGACGATCATTGCGCGGGCGGGGTCCCGGTGCGTCGTCCCCGTCCGGGACGGTGAGGCGGCCGGCGGGCCGGTGGCCGTCGTCGGGGTGTGCACCTGAGCGTGGTTCGGTCGTGCCGTCGGGGCGAACGCCGCGCGATAGGCGGTGGGTGTCGTCCCGAGGGTGCGCCGGAAGTGCAGCCGGAGGTTCGAAGGGCTGCCCAGACCACATCGGTCGGCTATGTGGTCGACGGCGAGTCCGGTGCTCTCCAGGAGCTCCTGGGCACGGTCGAGCCGGGCGGCGAGCAGCCACCGCAGGGGAGTTGTGCCGGTCTCGGCGACGAACCGCCGGGCGAAGGTCCGCGGCGCCATGTGAGCGTGCGCGGCGAGCAGCGGGACCGTCAGCGGCTCGTGCAGACGGGCCAGGGCCCACGCCCGGGTGGGCGCGAGGGTGACGCCGTACGTGTCGGGGGCCAGCGGCCGTTTGATGTACTGCGCCTGCCCGCCGTCGCGGTGGGGAGCGGAGACCAGGGCGCGCGCCACCTTGTTCGCCGTCCGTGCGCCCAGGTCGCGTCGCACCAGGTGCAGGCACAGGTCGATGCCGGCGGCGACGCCCGCCGAGGTCAGCACCTGTCCCTCGTCCACGTAGAGCACGCGCGGGTCCACCGACACCCTCGGATACCGCGCCGCCAGTTCCTCGGTGTACTGCCAGTGGGTGGTGGCCTTGCGGCCGTCCAGGATCCCGGCTGCCGCCAGTGCGAACGCGCCGGTGCAGATGGACACCAGCCGCCGGCCCCGGGCGTGGGCCTCGGCCAGTGCGGCGAGCACGTCCTGCGGGAGCTCCCGCAGGTGCGGTACGTACCCCGGGACCACCACGGTGTCCGCGCCGCGTACCGCTTCCAGCCCGGCCGTCACCGTCACGGCGAACCCCGCCGCGGTCGGGACCGACCCCGCTGTCCGTCCGCACAGGGTCAGCTCATAGGGGGCACCGGGCACGGAGATGAAGACCTGGGCCGGGATGCCCAGGTCCAGGGGCAGCACGTCGTCCATGACCAGTACCGCCACTCGGTGCGGTGCGGCGGGGGGGGGAGGTTTCCCC
>NZ_NCTE01001500.1:7744-35305 GCF_002114215.1 Streptomyces sp. 13-12-16
CGACACTCCCCTCGCCCGCCGCGCGCTGGCCCTGGTACGCGAGACGGAGTCCACCGCCACCGCCAACCACAGCGTCCGCAGCGCGCTGTTCGCCCGGCTCCGCGCCGACCACCAAGGCGCGGAGCCGGGCCGTGACTACGATCCGGAGCTGCTGTTCCTGGCCTGCGTCCTGCACGACATCGGCCTGACGCAGGCCGGTGACCGCCACCAGCGGTTCGAGGTGGACGGCGCCGACACGGCCGCGGAGTTCCTCACCGCGCAGGGTCTGCCCACCGCCGACGTCGACGCCGTCTGGGAGGCGATCGCCCTGCACACGACGCCGGGCATCGCCGAGCGCCGCGGCACCCTGTGTGCCCTGGTGCACCAGGGGACCGGCATGGACTTCGGCTGGAACACGGACTGTGTCGACGACGCCACCGGGGCCGCGATCCACGCCGCCCATCCGCGGCTGTCCATGGCCACCACCCTCACCGACGAGATCGTCGCCCAGGCACGGCACCGTCCGGAGAAGGCCCCGCTCTTCTCCATCGCGTCCGAACTGCTGCGGGAGAGGTCCATGCCGCCGCACAGGACCCGGATGGAGACCATGGCCGACGCCGCGCGCTGGGGCAACTGAGCATGACCACCTACGGAATCCTGCTGTTCGACTCGGCGCAGGAACTCGACTTCACCGGTCCGTGGGAAGTGTTCACCACCTCCTCCGGACTGCGTGACGGCGCGGACGACGTCCTGCTCGTCGCCGAGCGCTCCGCGCCCGTCCGGTGTTCCCAGGGCATGCGGGTACTGCCGGATCACACACTCGGCGACCATCCGCCGCTGGACGTCGTCCTCGTACCGGGCGGTCACGGCGCCCGGGAGGTCGAGCCGTACAACGAGCGGGTCACCGACTGGCTCGCCGGCACTGCCGCGTGCGCGACCTGGGTGGTCGGCGTCTGCACCGGGGCCTTCCTGCTGCACGCCGCCGGCCCGGCCCGGTCCCGTCGGGTCGCCACCCACTGGCAGTACGAGGTGGCGCTCGAAGGACGCGGCGACGTCACCGTCGTACGGGACGCCCGCTATGTCGTCGACGGCAATCTGCTCACCAGCCAGGGCGTCTCCGCCGGCATCGACAGCACCCTGTGGCTCGTCGGGCGCCTGCACGGGCGCGAGCATGCCCGCGCCGTGCGCCGGGCCCTCCAGTACGACCCGGCACCGCCGTACCTGGCGGACGAGCCCCTCCCTCACACGTGACCGACCGAGAACTGGAGTACCGACCGAGATGAACCGCCGTACCCTCCTGCACGCCACCACCGCACTCGGGGCCGCGACACTGACGGCCGGCGCCGCCACCCGGGCCGACGCGGCGGCCTCCCGAGCTCCCGGGCGAGACCGGCCTTTACGCGTACACGTCGTCATGTTCGACGGTGTGGAGGAACTCGATTTCACCGCCCCGTACGAGGTGTTCTCCGCTTCTGGCTACTTCGCCGACCGGGAGGTGGAGGTCCGCTACGTCACGCTCGACGGCCCTCGTACCGTCGAGGCCGCCTACGGCACCAGGCTGCGCGTCGACCACGGGTGGGCCCCCGAGGAGGCGGACCTCCTCGTCGTCCCCGGTGGCGGGTACGCGCGCCGCGAGGATCCCGGGGTGTGGGCCGAGATCCGGCGCGGCTCCCTGCCTCGGGCCCTGGCCGCCGCGACCCGTCCCGGCCTGACCGTCGGCGCGCTGTGCACGGGCGTGATGCTGCTCTCCGCCGCCGGGCTGACCTCGGGACGCCCCTGCACCACCCATCATCGAGCGCGGGCCGACCTGGAGCGGCAGGGCGGCGTGCTGAAGAACGCCCGCGTGGTCGACGACGGCGACCTGGTCACCGCCGGCGGGGTCACCTCCGGACTGGACCTCGCCCTTTGGCTGGTGCGCCGGGAACTCGGCGCGGACGCCGCGATCGGTCTGGAGGAGATGCTCGAGTACGAGGCCCGAGGCACGGTCTGGACGGAGCGAAGCCGACGGTGAGCGGGTTTCGGCGGCACCATTCCGGCCTGTCCGTCACCCTGGGCGGCGTCCGCGGCCGCCTGCGGACCCGCCGGGACGTCCTGTCTCCGAACACGGAACCTGCCCCCCAACAGGACCGCGAGACACTGCCCCTTGGACGTGCGGGGATGTGCGCCAGCTTCTTCCCGCGCCATGCCGAGGCGGCCCGATCACCGACGTGGCCGAGTGGATGGGGCACAAGTCGATCGAGGAGACGTACCGCACCTACCGGCATCTGACGCCGGGGAGCATCACCAAGGCAGCGCGCTTCCTGGACGCCGACCTGTGGGACGCGGCCTGAGGCCGCAGCGAAGCCTGTCAGGATTGCCCTCCGGTTCGAACCACAACGGCACCACACGGCACAGGTCGCAAATCCCGTCCGTGGGCGTCCACGTCAGTCCATGACGGGCGCGTTTCAGCGGCACGCCGCCCGGAACTCTTCGCGGTCGACCAGGTCATGTTATTTGCTCTCGCAAAGTCCAGCACCAGGGGCCTCGGTGACCTGGAGGCGTCGGCCACGCTCCCCGTCCCGTCCCAAGTGGGGGACTGTAAATCGTTCGGTGTAACTCCCGATCATGGAGGATGCATCGATGGCCAGTGAGAACGTGGCTGAGCAGGACGCTGTCGAGTCGGCAATGGCTGTGTCGGCGAAGGCCGTGGACGACCAGCTGATCGACGAGCTGGTGAGCCGGGCCCGGGCCCAGGGCCTGCAGCTGACCGGCGAGGGCGGACTGCTCCAGCAGCTGACCAAGCGGCTTCTGGAGCCCGCCCTGGAGGGCGAGATCACCGGCCACCTCGGCTATGACAAGCATGATCCGGCGGGCAAGAACGGCGGCAACTCCCGCAACGGCAAACGCTCCAAGACCGTGCTGACCGACGTCGGCCCGGTGGAGATCGTCGTGCCCCGCGACCGGGACGGCTCCTTTGAACCGAAGATCGTCAAGAAGCGGCAGAAGCGCCTGACCGGCGTCGACGAGATGGTCATCTCGCTGGCCGCGAAGGGCCTGACCACCGGCGAGGTGCAGGCCCACCTGGCCGAGGTTTATGGCGCCGAGGTCTCCCGGCAGACCATCTCCACCATCACCGACAAGGTCCCCGAGAGCATGGCCGAGTGGCAGAGCAGGCCCCTCGACGCCGTCTATCCGGTCGTCTTCATCGACGCCATCCACGTGAAGATCCGCGACGGCGCGGTCGCCAACCGGCCGATCTACGTGGCCCTCGCGGTCACGGTCGAGGGCCGGCGGGAGATCCTGGGCCTGTGGGCCGGCGACGGCGGCGAGGGAGCCAAGCACTGGCCGCACATCCTCACCGAGATCAAGAACCGCGGCGTCAGCGACGTCCTCATGCTGGTCTGCGACGGGCTCAAGGGCCTGCCCGAGGCGGTGGAGACCGTCTGGCCGCGGACCATCGTGCAGACCTGCGTGGTGCATCTGCTGCGGAACTCCTTCCGCTATGCAGCCCGCCAGGACTGGGACACGACCGCCAAGCTCCTCAAGACCGTCTACACGGCGCCGACCGAGGAAGCGGCCCTGGAGCGGTTCGCCGAGTTCGCCGACGCCTGGGGCAGGAAGTATCCGGCGATCGTGAAGCTGTGGGAGAACGCCTGGGAAGAGTTCACCCCGTTCCTGCGCTTCGACACCGAGATCCGCAGGATCGTCTGCACCACGAACGCGATCGAGTCGGTGAATGCCCGCATCCGGCGGGCGGTCAAGGCCCGCGGGCACTTCCCCAACGAGCAGGCCGCCCTGAAGTGCGTCTACATGGCGATCATGTCGCTCGATCCCACCGGCAAGGGCCAGGCCCGCTGGACCATGCGCTGGAAGACCGCGCTGAACGCCTTCGACATCACCTTCGACGGCCGCCTGTCAGCAGCCCATCAGTAGCCCCAACTACCCGAGTTACACCGCTCGTTTGACAGACCCGTTCGAGGGGCCGCCTCCCTCGTTGCCAGCCCGGCGCGGCGCCGGGCCAAGGTGAAGACGAATGGCAGGCGGCGTGCCACAACAAGTGGCGAACCCTTACAGGACTGCGAATGGCGCTGTGCGGTATGCACCCATCTGGCCTGGTGTGATGGCGGGGCATCCGGAATGCGGTGAGGGTGGTGGAGGGCTGCCGTCCACGTCGGCCGAGCCCTTGTGACCGCCCCTGAAGGAGCCCTGTATGTCTGAACGCAATACCGCCATCCGCAGTCTGCACGATCTTGGTCTGGCCGCCTGGTTCGGGGGCTCGCTGATGGGAGCGATCGGCCTGAACGGTGCGGCCCAGGACGAAGGGAGCACGGAGGTGACGCGGGACCGGATCGCGTCATCGGGCTGGGGTAAGTGGGCGCCGGTCAATGCGGCCGCAATCGGCGCGCACCTGTTCGGCGGCGGCGGGCTGCTTGCCGTGAACGCGCACCGGGTCGCCACCCAGCAGGGTGTGGCCGCCTCCACCACGGCCAAGACCGTCGTCACCGCTGCGGCTTTGGCCGCCACCGCCTGGGCCCGCGTCCTGGGCAAGAAGGTCGAGCTGGCCTCCTCCACGGATCCTGATGACGCCGAAAAGGCGCACAAGCATCCGATCGACGTGGACAAGGCACGGCGGCAGCTGGCCGCCGCTCAGTGGGCGGTGCCAGCCCTGACCGGGTGCCTGGTGG
This sequence comes from Streptomyces sp. 13-12-16, assembly GCF_002114215.1. Taxonomy (GTDB): domain Bacteria; phylum Actinomycetota; class Actinomycetes; order Streptomycetales; family Streptomycetaceae; genus Streptomyces. The sequence continues at coordinate 12,388 of NZ_NCTE01001500.1, forward strand.
TGCTCAACGCCCTGCACGGCGAACAGCAGCGTCCGAGCGAGCAGGTCCCCGGCATGTGGGAGCGGGCCCGCTCCGTTGCTCATCTGATGGGCTGACGCCGCCTCGTGCGGCGGATCGGCTATGACCGCAGGCCGCAGCCGCCAGGCCTGTGTGCGCATGGTGTTGCTGTGACATGTCTGCGACGGCTGGGGGCACACGGGGAGGGCTATGGTGGACCGGACAGCCGGGCCTGCCTTCACGCTTGAATCAGGGATCTGCCATGTCCACACACGCACGTGCCGCGCGCACTGCCCGAACCCCGGTGCAGCAGGCCGCCCTAGGAACTGTTCGAAGTTCGGATCATGTGGTTGAGGTGAGCTGCTGAGGCTGATCCTTTGGAGTGGACATCCTAACAATGGATCTTGATGATCCAGGGAGGGATGTCCAGGTGGGACGCAAGTCTGCGTACCCGGAGGAGTTCCGGAAGGACGCCGTCGCGCTCTACCGTGCTGCGGCGGGCAAGCGGACGTACGCGGCGGTGGCCGGGATCTCGGCATCACTGCGGAGTCGCTGCGGACGTGGGTCCGTAAGGACGACGCCGAGGCCGTGCCCGGACGCCGTGCCGCGGGCGGGAGCGAGGCGGAGGAGCTGGCCCGGCTGCGGGCGGAGAACGCCCGGCTGCTCAAGGCCGAGAAGGAGTGGCATCTGGAGCGCGAGATCCTGCGCCGGGCAGCCGCCTATTTCGCCCGGGAGGTGAAGTGAGACCCCGCCGCTGGGACTTCATCTCCGACAACCGTGCCGCCTTCGGCGTCAAGCGGATCTGCCGGGTGCTCGGGGCGTCCCGCGCCGGCTACTACCGGCACCTGGCCACCGAGCCCGCCCGCGTCGGGCGCCAGGCCGAGGAGAAGCGGACCGTGGCCGAGATCCGTGCCATCCACGCCGAGCACCATGGCGCCTACGGCGCTCCGCGCGTCCATGCCGAGCTGCGGGCGAGGGGACGGAGGATCAACCGCAAGCGCGTCACCCGGCTGATGCGGGTCAACCACATCGTCGGCCGGCACCTGCGGAAGAAGAAGCGGACGACGATTGCTGACCGCACGGCGCCGCCCGCGCCGGACCTGGTGATGCGCGACTTCACCGCGGACACGCTGGACACCAGGTGGTGCGGCGACATCACCTGCGTAGCCGTCGGGACGACCTGGCTCTACCTCGCCACGGTGATCGACATCTACTCGAGGAGGGTGGTGGGCTGGTCGATCGCCGATCACATGCGCACCTTGCTGGTCACCGATGCGATCGAGATGGCCGCGGCTGCCCGTGGCGGCCGGGTGAACGGCGTTGTCTTCCACACCGACAGGGGCGCCCAATACGGTGCGGCCGCCTTCGCCGAGGTGTGCCGCCGGCACGGGATCCGCCGCAGCATGGGACGCGCCGGCTCGAGCTATGACAGTGCCCTCGCCGAGTCGTTCTTCCAGGGCCTCAAGCGCGGATTGCTCCACGGGAGGCACTGGGCCTCGAAGGCAGAGACGCGGCTCGAGCTGTTCCGCCGACTGTCGTACTACAACCGGCGCCGTCGGCACTCCGCGCTCGACTACCTCACGCCAACCGAATTCGAACAGCAACTGACCACGTCACGTACTCTGCCACTCGTCGCGTGAAACCCGGTGTCCACACCCGGGGATCAACCTCAGTCGCTGGCCTCACCATCCGCGTGACCACCGCCTACGGCTACATCACTGCCCGCAGCCTCTGAGGGGACAGCTGCCGCGTTCTTCCGCCGGGGCGGCTTCGGGATCTCGACGGCCACGACGGAGCGGCGCCGTTGGCACCCGACTCGTCGCTCCGTCGGATGGGCAACCTCCGAGTCTGGTTCGGCCCGATATCCGATGCAACGTCAGATTGCCGGGCGCGGCCATAGTCGTAGCGTCCTGTCCGTTCCCGTTGTGCTGAGTAAGCTTCCATTCGGTGCGAAGCTCACGCCGGTGACGGGTCCGTGGTGGCCGGTGAGCGGTTTGCCCAGCGGCCGGCCGGCCGCTGGCGACCAGCACCGCACGGTCGCGTCGTCACCGCTGCTTGCCACCAGTTGTCCGTCCGGTGAGAAAGCCACGCACCTGACGGCCCCGGTGTGACCGGTCAGCGGTTGCCCCGTCGGGGAGGCGGTGACCGGATCCCAGAGCTGTACGGTCCCGTCCGCGCCGCCGCTTGCGATGCGGCGCCCGTCCGGCGAGAACGCGATCGCGCGCACGGGGCCCTCGTGGCCGCTGAGCGGCCCAGCGGCCGGCGTCCCCACCGCCAAGTCCCACAACTTGACGGTTCCGTCGACGCCGGCGGTCGCCAGGAGTCCAGAAGCGGGCGAGAACGCGAGCGCGTCGACCCCGTCGGTGTGGCCGCCGAAGCCCTCGTACAACCGATAGCCGCTGAAGCGGCCCACCCGCGTGCCCGGCGGCGGGGGCCTGCCGGTGTCCTCGTCCCGGAGAAAGCGCACACGCCGGCTCGGGGACCCGGGAGTGGCCCCGTCGCGGTCCGGTTTCCACAACTCGACGGCTCTGCCTCCGAGGCCCGCGATCGCCAGCAGCCCGTCGCCGCGCGGCGCGAAGGCTACCGCACGCACATCGGTGATCTCGGACCCGAGACGTTCGGGCTCGGCGGACCGGCCTGCGGCCAGCTTCCAGAGCCAGACGCTTCCGTCCTGGCAGGCCGTGGCCAGGAGACGGCGGCCGACATGGAAGTCCAATGCCAGGACCGGCCGGTCGTGGTGAAGGGTACGCACCGGCGACCGGCTCGCTGCTGGCTCCCAGAACCGCAGGGTGCCGTCCGAGCCCACGCTCGCGATCAGGGCTCCGCCGGGCGACAAGGCCATCTCGTCCACCTTCCCGGTGCGGTCGCCGAGGACCAGACCGGTGAGGGGCCAGTGTTCCGGCGGCTGCTGTGGAGGCGTGAGGGCCAGTACCAGTCCGTCCTGCAACCGCGCGACTTCCTCGAGGACTTGTCCCAGGAATTTCCGACGTTCGCCTTCGACACGCGCCTGTTCGGTGAGGCGCTCACTGCGGTGGAGGAGATCCTGCCACTCATGTTCCATGCGCCGCAGGTTGTCGGTGAGTTCGGCGATCTGTCCGGTGAGCGCTTTCCGGTCCGTGTCATGTGCTTTCAGCTGCTCGTCCAGGCGTTGGCGCGTCTCGTCGTGCGCGGCTCGGAGCTCCTCCTCCATGCGGAAGAGCTGATACTCGGCCGGTGTTTTGAGACGGATGGACTCGAAGTACAACCGCCGCGTATCCGCCCGGACGGCCTCGGTCACAGGGCGGCCCGTCCGGTCTTCCATCGCGGCGAAGAGCTTGTCCAGGAAGTACGCCTTCGGCTGCCGGTCGCCGGAGAGGAAGCGCGAGATGGTCCCTCTGCTGTATCCGACTGCCTGCGCGAAGGCCTGCAGGGAGGGCCAGCCGCTCTCCTCGTACAGCTCCCGCAGGCGCAGGACGAAGGCCAGAACCGGTTCGCTCACATCTTCTTTGACCGGTCCCAGGTCCGGTCGCCTGCCCCTACCACCGCTCACGGCTCCTCCGGATGCGTTGCGCAAGAGGCAATGATCGCACCGGAGATGACTTCTGGTGGTGCGACTTCCGGCAAGGGGAGGCGGTGTTCGACGCTCAGGGCATCGACTTCCGTCCGGAGCGGCCGGCTCTGGTCTCCGCAGGCGTTGCTGAGAGGACCTCCCTTCCCATGCACACTCTCCTCACCACCACGGCCACCGCGCCCTCCGCCACGAAGAGGGCCACGAGGACCTCGCGAAGCGAGGGCGTCCAGTGACCGTGTACATCGAGCCCCTCGGCGCCGCCATCCTGCTCGTGGGCATCATGGTGGGCTGCATCGTCTACCGGCACACCCGCGCGTCCTCCGCGCCGGCCAGCCGCGGCGACATCGTCGGCGCCATCGCCTCCGCCGCCGCGGTCATCACCGCCCTGGTCCTGTTGCTCGGAGGGGGCAACAAGGCCACCGCGGAAAGCGAGAGCCCTGCACCCACCCCCAGTCCCAGCGCGGTGAGGTAAGCACACTCACCTCCCGCGTCCGCGCCCCGCCCAAGCTCCCCTGGGCGGGGCGTGACCTGTTCGGTCGCCGGAATGCTCTGCAGCGTCTGGGCTGGGGACGTCACAGCTGCGGTGCCGTGGGGGCCGGGCCCGGCGTCTGGCCGGAGATAGGGATGTGGGTCCTGGCGAAGGTTATGTCAGGGCTGGTGGTTTCCGGAGATCACCGCGATTTTCCAGACGGAGGTTCCGCCGGTTACCTGGATGGTGAGGTGCTGGGGCTTTTTGTCCTCGTAGACGACGCCCACGGTGTGGACCCCGTTGCAGCATCCGCACCACCACTACGTCGACGGGCCAGCACCGTCCCTGAAATCCATGGTCGCCACGAAGCTGAACTGCCTACGCTCCAACCCATGCGAACTGTCTTCGTATTTCCCGCAGGTGAGCGAGCTGCGACCGACGCCTCGCTCAATCGGCATCTGCCCGAGCAGCGCAATCCATGGACTCTGGACGGCAACCTCTACATCGACATCGACGATGAGCAGACCGGCTACCTCTTCTCCGATTGGGATCCCGAGGATGTGGTGATCCTCGAAGCGGCCGTCGGACATCACCCCACTTGGGCGATGCAGATCGACATCTCCGGGCGGATCGACGGCACCGCAGAGGTTCACCGAATGATCGCGCTGCTGCTTGAGCATGGAGGCGTGGCAACGGACGACTACACCCCCCCACCCTTGGACCTGCCGGAAATCCTGTCTGGAGCGGTGATCGACGGCCTGCGGTTCTTCGACTTCCGCGGCTACCACGAGCTCAACCGCGAGCACGGGCGCTCCTGACTCTGTCCGCTGCTCTCTCCTGCGCCCCGACCCCGCCCAGCGCGGCCGCCTGGTGGAGATCCGCGACAACCTCCTCGACCGGATCGCCGAAGCCGAGAAAGAGGGTTGGCTCGGCGAAATCGAGGGCCTGCGCGTCAGCCTCGCCGGCGCCGAATCCAGAATCGACCAGATCGACTCCGCGCCCGGCAGCGTGGCGATCAACCTCGGCATGTCGCGCAAGGCCCCGGCTCACCCCGCCCAGAAGGAGGGAGCAGGGTCGCTGAGACAATCGCGGGATGATCAGCAATGAGATCCGGTTCGATTGCCAGCACCGTGGCGACAGGGGTCCGCTCGTGGTCGTCCCTCACATCGATGGAGCACCACTCACCGAGCTGATCGATGAGTACGAGATCGCGGCCGGGATGCAGCCTGCAGGTGATGCCTACGGTGGTCTGATTCCGGAGTTCTTCCGGTTCGGCCCGATGCAGGACCACTTCCTCGGACTGTCCACTAGCGCGATGGGGCCGAAGACCCCCGTCCTCGGTTGTGAATGCGGTGAGTGGGGGTGCTGGCCGCTCATGGCCCGCATCACCGCGACAGCGGATCTCGTAACCTGGGACGCCTTCGAGCAACCCCACCGCAAGACCCGCGACTACGTGGCATTCGGTCCGTTCCAGTTCGACCGCCACCAATACGATGACACCTTGCAGGCCCTGAGCGCCGTGATCGGCTCCGCCGCCGACGACACGAGCGCATGAACACTGCTGTCAGTCCGTCTTGCCGCACATGGAGTCCAGGGGCGGAGGCCAGCGGCGGGGGACTCGTCCTCACCCGTCGGCGACGGGCAGGTTGTGCCACCAGTGACCGCATCCGCCGGAGCAGAAGCGTTCGCGGCGCCGTTCGTCTGCGACCGCGAGGACCTCGACCAGTAGCCGGAACGCCTTGCGTCGTTCGTCGACAGGGGTGAGGCCGGCGATCTTCCCCAGTTGCTGGTCGATCGGGCCGCAGGTGATCAAGACCGTCGGGGTGTGCGTCGGGCGCAGCCCGGCACGTCGGATGCTCTCCGGTCCGTCTTCGGTGACGGCGCGCGCCTGCACGCAGTGGTGGCGCAGGAACAGGAGTATCTCGGCCTGCTCCTCCGGGCTGTGGGTGTCGAACCACTCGATGCCCTGTGACATCGGGCGCAGTCCTTGGGCGAGTTCGTTAAGGATGACGTCCCGCTCGGTCATGATCAGCTCCCGCAGGCCAGCGAGGCGAAGACCTCAGCGGTCTCGTCGACGAAGGCGCACAGTTGCTGCACGGCCTGCCGACAGTCATGCGGGTCGAGAGCCGCCACGGCCCGGACTTCGAGCCATCGGTCCCAGGGACCGGCCGAGGCAAGAAACCGTGTCGTGTACTCGGAGCCGAGAATCTCATCGAGGTACAGAAACGTCCCAAGGACGACTGCCTGGTCGTAGTCGAGGTCGGGACGCGACAAGTAGTGATCAAGGTATGCGCTGAGCAGTTCGGCATCCGCTGCAGTACCGAACTTCACAAGGGCGACGCAGTATGCCGCGCCCGCATACGGCCCCTCGCTGGCCAGCAGGAGCCGTCCTATGAGCTCGCGGAACTCGGACCTGTGGGCCATAGCAACCAGCCAGGCGGCAGTCTTGCGCTCGCGCCATCCACCCTCGAAGAGGACGCCGAGCTCCGCCGGAGCGATTTCGTACGCAGCCTGAGCCAGATCCCGCACAAACGCGGAGCGCTCGACGGGGCACAACCGGAAAACGCTCCCGCCCAACCGAAGGTATCGCCGATCAGGCGTGACGAACCGCCGAACCAGATCCTGCAACTCGGGATCGCTCTGGACATCACGCATAGCCGCATCCTGGCCCGGGACGGTACTCATGTGCCACAGGTTTGCCGACTGCCTCAACGGATCGTAGTTACTGAGCCGTTTCCAACCTGTCGGGTGGTTGGACGGCGCTCCCGGCGGCGAGCATGAAGAAAGCTCCTGGTAGACGGGTTCACGACCAAGATCACCAGTCCGCCAGGAGCTTTCGCGTGTTTGTCTACCCGTCCGGCATCGATCTGTCCAGCCGCACCCTGCAACACCTCTCCGGTCTCCTCGCAGGTCACCGCCGCCGGATCGGTTCCCGGTGGCGTCGCCTGCCCTCCGGCCGACAGGCCTTGCTCGTCCTGGCCCACCTGCGCTGCGGCGACACCTACGCCCGCCTCGCCGCAGGCTTCCGCATCGGGATCGCCACGGCCTACCGCTACATACGCGAGGCCGTCGACCTCCTGGCCGCCCTCGCGCCCACGAGCAATGCTCAAGACCTGTGGATCAGCTCGGGAAGGACGTACCTTCCCGGGTGATTGATTGATTGGTCACCGAGCAAGACCGGTGTTCGCAGCACCGGCCGGGAAGGCACGTCCATGCTCAGCGTAGTGAACGACGCCGACGGCAGCACCGCCAACGGCTCCTCCTTGATCGACGAGATCGTCCGGGAGGGCGCACGAAGGATGCTGGCTGCCGCGCTGGAGTCCGAAGTCAACGCCTACATAACCGAGTTGGCTGATGAGCGCGACGAGCGTGGCCGTCGCCTGGTGGTACGCAACGGCTACCACCAACCCCGGAAGGTCACCACCGCGGCCGGCGTGATCGAGGTGAAGGCGCCGCGAGTCAACGACAAGCGCGTCGACGCCGAGACAGGCGAGCGCAAGCGGTTCTCCTCCGCGATCCTGCCGCCGTGGTGCCGCAAGTCCCCGAAGATCAGCGAGGTGCTCCCCCTGCTTTACCTGCACGGCCTGTCCTCCGGCGACTTCGTGCCCGCCCTGGAGCAGTTCCTCGGCAGCTCGGCCGGGCTCTCCCCGGCCACGGTCACCCGGCTGACGACGCAGTGGCAGGCTGACCACGCCGCCTTCATGGACCGCGACCTCTCCGAGGTCGACTACGTGTACGTGTGGGCCGACGGCATCCACCTCAAGGTCCGCCTGGAGGAGGCCAAGGCGTGCGTGCTCGTGCTTATCGGCGTGCGTACCGACGGCTCCAAGGAGCTGATCGCGCTCAAGGACGGCTACCGCGAGTCGGGCGAGTTGTGGGCGGATCTCCTGCGCGACTGCGCCCGCCGGGGCATGCGCGCCCCCGTGCTCGCGGTCGGCGACGGCGCCCTGGGCTTTTGGAAGGCGCTGGCCGAGGTGTTCCCCGACACCCGTGAGCAAAGGTGCTGGGTTCACAAAACGGCCAATGTCCTGGACGCCATGCCGAAGTCCGCGCAGCCCGGCGCGAAGAAGGCCATCCAGGACATCTACAACGCCGAGGACCGCGACCACGCGGTGCAGGCGATCAAAACGTTCGCCAAGCTCTACGGCGCGAAGTTCCCCAAGGCGGTCAAGAAGATCACCGACGATCAGGAGGAGCTGCTGGCGTTCTTCGGCTTTCCGGCCGAGCACTGGATCCACCTGCGGACCACGAACCCCATTGAGTCGACCTTCTCCACCGTCCGGCTGCGAACCAGGGTCACCCGCGGCGCCGGCTCCCGCACCGCCGCCCTGGCCATGGTCTTCAAGCTCGTCGGGTCCGCCCAGCAGCGGTGGCGGGCCGTGAACGCACCCCACCTCGTCGCCCTCGTCCGGGCCGGAGCCCCCTTCGAACGCGGCCATCTCGTCGAACGCCCCGCCAGCCTCGCGGCATAAGGTCTGTCCACCATGACCGACCACCACACGTACGGCACCAGCACCCACACCGCCAACGAGCTGGTCCGGCTCGTCAGTGACCGCCTCAGCCTGGTCTTCACCGAGCGCGAGAGCGACTACCGGGGCATCTACCACCTCGCCGATAGCCCCGACAGACGAATCGAGATCCAGCCCAACCCAATTCCCGGCGACGACGGCGAAGACGACCTCTATGCCCCCGAACACCCCACGGCCCAGGTGCTCTTGCTGACCACCACCCCGGCCCCGGACCCCACCCTGCAGGCCCGCCTGGGCTCTATCGAAGGGCTCATCCGCCTGAACCACGAGTCATGGTGAACGGCTACCGATCCACAGCTTTTGACAATTGCTCAGGGCTGGCCGGGGCGCTGTTGAGAGGTTGCCGGTGCCGGGGCCGTTCACGGGCTACGCCGGAGTCATGCTGGGATGAAGCTCGGCCACCAGGGTGGGACATTGCCCGGGCACAACGGGGCGGGGTAGGAGTCCGGCATGCCGAGCCATGTGACAAGGAACCAGGCGAACCATAGGGCGAAGATGAGCCCTGCAGCCAGGGCTGTCCTGCGATGACGTCTTCCGAGGGTGCTGTGCAGGATCACCAACGGAACCGCAGCGGCGATCCATATCAGAGGCGCAAGAACCAGCAAAGTCATGCCATTGGTTACGCCGTTGCCGATGTCACAAGCAGCCCATGCATTCCCTATGGCAGTAGTGGAAACCACTGCGGTCAGTCCACCGAAGAGGACACCGAGGCGAGTTCCTCTGAACCGGCGGCTCGGAGGGCTCGACGGCACGGCTCCCATGATCGTCTCCCCTGCCTCGCCGTAGGTGCGGAGGGTACCAACGTTCTGAAGCAGCCCGCTGGGCCCTGGCCTGCCCTGACACCGGTCAGTCGTTTTGGGGCTCCCGAAGCCGTCGCCAGCAGATGAGACTGCAGGCCAGGGAGACGAAGGCGTCGTGGAGTTCGGTGCGGCGGCCCCAGCGGACGGCGAGGCGTTTGAACTGGTGGAGCAGAGCGAAGGTCTGCTCGACGACGTAGCGGAGCTTGCCCAGGCCCTTGATGTTCGGTGATCCCTTGCGGGAGATTACGGGCAGGATCCGTCGGCGACGCAACTCGTCGCGGTGGGCATTGGAGTCGTAGCCCTTGTCGCCGAGTAGGGCTTCGGGCCCGCGGCGGGGCCGGCCGGGGCGGCCCGCGACGGGCGGGACGCCGTCGACCAGGGCGAGGGTCTGGGTGACGTTGTTGACGTTGGCCGCAGTCGTGATGACCTTGAGCGGGGTGCCGCGTCCGTCGCAGATCAGGTGGTGTTTGCTGCCCGTTTTCCGCCGGTCGACCGGCGACGGACCGGTGTCGGCGCCCCCTTTTTCCGCACGGATGTGAGAGCCGTCCACGCACGCACGTGACCAGTCGAGTTCGCCGGCCGCGTTCAGCTTTGCGAGCAGAACCCAGTGCAGCCGGTCGAAGACCCCTGCTTTCTGCCACCGCTCCAGACGCCGCCAGCAGGTCTGCCCCGAGCCGAACCCCAGCTCCAGGGGCAGGAGTTGCCAGGCTATGTCGTTGTAGAGGACGAACAGGATGCCCTGGTGGCAGAGTCGATCTGCCACCGGTCGTGGCCCCGGGGACCGCTCCGGCCACGGCGGCAGCAACGGCTCGATCAGCGCCCACAACTCATCGTCCACGATCCACGGTCGAGTACCCACACCCCGCGAACGGCCGAATCGTCACACCGGTTACACCCCACCAGCACGCTTCAACAAGATCGTGTTACGAGCTCTTCGGTGGCCCGCACGTCCGCTACGTCCTGGACGAGAACCCCATGAGTTTCTGATCAATAGTGGAGTTTGCCCATGCCCTGAATGTTCGGGGCCCCTTGCGGGAGATGACGGGTAGGATCCGGCGCCTGCGGAGCTGGTCGCGGACGAAGTCCTGTCCGGGGCTCACGCGGGCCGTGTACCGGCAGGCTCATCGAACAGCCGTGCCCCCACAAGCTGGCTTTGTTCACGGCTCCGGGTTCCGCTCAAGTCCTGTGACTGGTGGATGTCATGTCCGCCCCATCAGCGCGCCTCTGCGTCGTCGTGCCGGGCTGGTCGTGGGTGCCTCGGCCTTGAGCTGGGTGCTTAGCGACGCTGAGACCGGCACGGCGCCATGTCAGTGCCGTGCCGTAGGTTGTCGGGCATCAGGCGTTCCCGGCGACGAGGGGATGAGGGTGCGCAGGCCAGTTGAGGGCGAAGTCCACGTGCACTACGGCCAGATCTACATCGAGAGTGATCCGGACAGCTTCGGTCCGGACCTCCGGGAGTCTTTTGCTGGGCAGAGCGCCGGGCTGTGCGGGGCTGCGGTACCGGGCGCGCTGTGGTTGTCGACCGGGCTGCACACGGGCAGCGTCGGCTTCACCGTCGAGGTGCACGATCAGGCCCCGCCGCTGGATCCGGTGTGGGAGGACGTCGTGGAGGTGTCCTTTCGTCCCGTCTCGACCGGCAGCGCTCTCGTGCAGTGGGCGGGGGAGGCCTCCTGGGACCTCGACCTGGAAGAGACGGACTACCGGGTACGCTACTGCGCCCAGGGCATGGACGAGGCACACCGCCAGGACACCCGGCTGGACGACGAGCCGTAACTGGACTGCTACCTGCTGCAGTTCTGGCCCGCTCCGCCCGCACCGGACCGCGTCCTGAAACAGACCTCGGCGACTGCCGCGTACTGGCACGACTACGCCCGCCGACAGCCCGCCCCACCCACACCGGCCGAACGCCAGGCCCGCCTCGCGCAGGAACAAGCTGAGGAAGAACGCCGGCTCGCCCACGAACGGTGGCAGTGGGGCGGACGATCACCGAGCCGCGCCCTGCGCAAGGTCGGTGGCAACGTGCGCGGCCTGCTCGCCTTCGACCCGGCCCTCATCCATGCCATCGACGCCGCCACGCCCGAGACCCAGCGGACAACAGCGTTGCTGGCCGCACGCCGCGCCTGTGAGGCGGCCGGACTCACCGACCTCGACTGGATCGCCGCAGGGCTCACCGCCCTGGCCGAGGGCCGCCCGCTGCCATCGCCCCTCCACGACCCGGCCCAGGCGTGGCGGGCCCTGGAAGCAGACCCACGAGTCCCCGACAGAACCGTGGCCCGGGCCGTCCCGCCCAAGCGGCCCCCCTTCCAGCCACCCGCCTGCAGCGACGCGCACGCGCCGATGCCCAAGCCCGCCTCGCTCCCGCGGATCACAGGCCCTGCGGCTGCCTTGGTGAAGCCGCCGGACCGTGCCGCACCACCGACACCGCAACCCGGCGAAGCGATGCCGTACACGGTGAGGGTCACGTTCGGCGAGCCGGACCCGTCCCTGCGGATGTCCCAGCCCCACATGGCCCTGCCCGCGCTTTGGCGCACCACCGCCGGACCGTCTCGTACGAGACGACCACACCGCGTCCAAGCATCAGTTCCTCGACCTCCCGGAACGACAGCGGGAAGCGGAAGTACAGCCACACGCAGTGGGAGATGACCTCGACCGGGTACCGATGCCCCTTGTACGACGGCGACGCGCTGTCCACGGACAACCCCTCCGCGTGATCAACCAGAAGATCATCCCACCAACTCAGCCAACGTGACAGCGCCCGGCAAGTACCCCTTCAACCGGAAACGGCATCCTCGGAAGGCCCAGAAGTACTCCCCTGCACCGAAGTGATCCCTGACGGATGGGCCCCTTGACAGCAGCCTCTCCCGCCAAAGACAACGGTGTTGCACATAGCGGGACGCCATCGGGGCCGGTTCGCGTTGCGGTAGAAGGCGACGTCGAATCCGCTGTCGAGCCACTGGTCGAAGATCTCGTCAGTCCTGGCCGACTGGAGCCGCTCGCCTGAGCCGTGTGGAACAGCGCCCGGGTAGCGTCAAGGCCGATGGTCACCAGGCCCGCGCGGCCCGGCTCTGCGACTGCGGACATGACGGGTTCGGGTGTCGGATCAGGCTTCTGGGCCTGCCACCTCATCGGCGATTCGGGGATCGCGTCGGAAACGGGCACGGGCGGTCAACCCTTCGGAGTCGATGGACCCCGGTAGTGCACGTCCGCATCCCGGTGATCTGCGGTTTCCCAACGCACCGCGCGCTGGGCTGGTCGTCACCCGGGGCAATAGCGGCGAACGGGATGTCGTCCAGCAAGCCGGGGCTTGACGCTGAGACCCGTGACCGAGCGCGAACCTAACACCCGTCCGGATCTTGCACAATGTGATCCACGACGCTTTGCCCCTTGACCGGTGGTGTGGCATCGTTCCGCTCGGTCACGACGCCGATCGCGCCGAGGACCGGCTCCCACGGCCTTGTGGGAGCGAGCACCGATCTCCCTGCCGGTGGGTAAGGGGGTCCTTCGTCCCCAGGAGGCCCTCATGCAGGTCACTGACGCTGTGACCACACCCCCGAACTGGGAACTCTACCGGCGGACGGTCGTCGATATCCGATTCCCGGACCGAACAGTACGGATCAAACCGCGTCCGCGGGGCACGGCCGAGGGCCCTTTCCCCGAACTCCCGGGACCTGCCGGCACCGTCGCCCTCCACGTCGTCACGGCGTACGACCCCCACGGCCGCCCAGCCCTCACCGAGGACAACGCCCGCGCCCAGGCCCGGCTCCTCGACGAGCTCGGCCGGCGAGGGCTCGCGTGGTGGCCCGCAACGGGAAGCGATGTGCACGGCACGCACATCGAGCAGAGCGTCGCCGTCGCCGGCCTGAGCGACTCGGCGGCACGTGAACTCGGGCGGCGCTTCGGCCAGGACGCGGTCTTCGCCTGGACGCCTGGCACCTGGCGTTTGCTGTCCTGCGACGGCGGCGCGACGGACATAGACGCGGTCCTCGTGCGTGACGCTGTCGGGACCATCCCCACGGGTGCGGAGAGCAGGCGAAGAGCGCCTGGAAGGGCTCCCGCACGTCCTCCTACAGCACCTCCGCCCGCCGGGCCAGAGACAACGCCGGTCAGCCCGCCCGTCTGAGCAGCGCCCACGCCATCGGAGGACAGCGCACGTCCATCGCTGCGTGATTCATACGCACCCCCTGCGTGCGGGCCGTCCGACTCGACATTCGAGTCCGGCGGCCCGTGCCGTACCCCCCGAACAGTAACCACCTCGAGCCAGGAGGGGCCCCATGGCCACGAACCGCAACATGAGCCGCGCCGACTACGAAACCATCTCCGCGGCCATCGCTGAATCCGACGACCAGGACTTCCACGCCCGCCGAAACATCGCCTTCAACCTCGCTGGCGCCCTCACCGGCACCTCCGACCGCTTCGACCCCGTGCTCTGGCTGCGCCAGTGCGACATCGGGCCGGTCTCCCCGGCCGATGTGGCCGACTGGACCAAGCGCCTGGAACTGCGCGTCATCTCCATCGGCAAGCGCCGCCGCAACTCCCTCAACATGGGCTACACCAACGTCGAGCAGTACATCGACGCCGACGACAACCCCCTGGACCTGGAGCGCAAGTAGGGACTATCCCCGCGGGTGCGGGGAGCAGCAGCCCGGCGAGTCAGCCCACAAACACGGACAGGGGCCATCCCCGCACCCGCGGGGATGGCCCTGCGCCGAAGGGCCGCCCAGCTTGCTCGGCTGTCTGCTCCCCGCACCCGTGGGGATGGTCCGTTCTTGAGCGGTGGGAGTACGCCGAAGTCCGTCTGCTCCCTGCTCCCGTGGGGATGGCCCCCTTCGGAGTGGCCGGACGGCTCGCACAGCATCTGTTCGACGCAGTCCTGCCTCGCCTGCCAGCTGCCGCTCATCCAGTTGGCGTGCCAGTAGGTGCCAAAACCGCGTGGCCCGTCGAACGTTCGAAACGGCCAGACAGGTGGCTTTAATGCGAAACGTTCCAGGACGGTGCGGTGGGCTTTCATGACGAGGGGGACGTTCTTGTCGTCCAGGCGCCTGCCCTGGCCGTCGGTGCCGTAGGAGACGAAGTCGTTGTACAGCAGCTGGGTCAGCGCGATGGCGACCTCCAGATCCGTTCGGCCGGCCGGAGGGCCGAACTGCGGCGACTCGACCGTCTCGACATCGAGCACTCATGGCGCGACCCAGCCGTCCCTGCTGCTGAGGAACATCTCGGTGTCCACGCTTTCAACCCTCCGACCCGGCCAAAAGCATCCTCGGTTCCGCCGCGCCCAGTTCACCAGATGCCGCTGACAAACCCCGTCTCTCCGACCGGAAGGCGCCTGCGGGCGTCGGGCAACCGATTCAGACTCACGCGCGCGGCAACAGGGTGCGCTCGGGCGGTCCGGATGGTGGTCGTTGAGCCAGCGGACGCTGCGGCCGAGCGCGGAGATGTCTCCGCTCAGGTCCGCGGCGAAGCCGAATGCATACGCCGCGACCTGGCGCGGGTACTTCCCCAGGCAGGACTCCGGCGGACTGACTGCTCCCGACTTCCGGTAGGGAAGGGACCGGTGAGGTGGCGCGGGCCGCCGCTCGTCCGTCGGCGGCGCCGGCCGCTCAGATGCGCCAGGAGCGGAGTGTGTCTGCGATATCGTAGATCTTCAGCCGGGTCTCGCGGGCTTTTCTGATCAGGTCGGACAGCGCTCCGTAGGGCGGGTCGATGCCTTCACCGGACTGGTCGAGGTACTGGGTGGTGACGAAGGCGGCGAAGAGGCTGTTGCGGTGGGGGAGCGGTTCGAGCCGCACGATGGTGTGCAGGAGCGCGGCGGCACGCCATGCGGCGTCGGGGTTGGACTCGGCGAGCGTCGGCGTGCGGGTCTTGTGGCGGACGACGGCCGCGACAAGGGCCGAGTAGTCGGTGACGGACACGTCGTCGTGACCGAGAGCGATGTCCTGAACGTCCAGGAGCCAGGAGACGTCTACGTACAAGGTCTCGCTCATCAGGCGGCAGTGGCTCCCCGGTCGCGCTCGGAGGGAGGAACCTCCTCCGGAAACGCCGCGTCGAACTCCTCGTGCAACCTGTCCGCCCAGGACGCAGCGCCCGCCACGAACCGCCTACGGTGCATCTCGCGCACGCCCAGGTCGTGCAGGTACTGCTTGAGGCTCTTGCCCTCAGCGGCGGCAGCAGCACGCACGCCTTCCATCTCTTCCTCGGTGAAGGACACATTCAGTGACGGCATACCCGCATGGTACCTACTTGGTGCCTATCGAGGAAGCAGAGTAGACGGTGACCCTCCCGGCCCCGGTCGAGGGCTGGCCCGGACGGCCGCACTGCCCACCCCCGGCTGGCCGAGCCAGACCACCGTGACGACAGTGACCGGGCTGTCCTTGAGGCGCCGCAGCCGGATACGAGGCTGACTACGGTGACGCTCCTGCCAGATCACGGGCGCCGATGGTGGGGACAGACGCCGCTCACGCATCGGAACTGGTGAGATGGGCGGGTATCCAGGTGGAGGGGGCGGTATGAACAGACAGGACCGGGCGGACGCGGTGGACCGGGAAATGGCGGTGCGCCTGCTGCCCGAGGAGGCGCTGACAGCACTGGGCCACTGGTGGGCGAAGAACAAGCAGACCTGCCCAGACGGAACGCCTCAAGCCCACGCAGTCGCATACACCCCGGCGCGGTGGGCGCCGACCACCCCGTGGCCCGCAGGACTTGCGTCCACATCCCACGCGGGTGATGCCCACATCAGCCGGGCGGAGGTGACCGCAATGGTCGCCGACGCGCTGCAGCGTGAGGCGTTCAGGGAGGCCCTGGTCGCCACCTACGTATGGGGCAAGGGCAAGAGCGGCACACCCGGCGGCAGCGGGCCCTTCACCTTGCAGAAGATTCTGGCGGCTGAGAACCTTCTGGATGAGGCCCTCGCCGCCTCGGTCACGGCCCTGCGCGATCAGGGCGCGGTGGACGCCTACACGGTGCTCCACAAGGCGGTTCCCCAATTCGGCCCGTCCTTCTTCACCAAGTTCCTGTACTTCGCCGGCCAGGCGCTGCCGGCCGTGCCGGGCCCGCAGCCGCTCATCCTCGACCGGGTGCTCTCCCTGCGTCTGCGCCCGCTCGCGGTCGCCGTCGGCCGCGAGAGCGGTCTGGATCCCGACGGCACGGTGGCAGCCTGGGTCTGGGCCGAATGGGATTGGACGCCCCACCGGTACAGCGTCTATCTCTCCTTCATGCGCGCAGCCACCCGGCAGCTCGCCGGCACAAAAGCCTGGCAGCCCGGTGCGGCCCCTGACCTGCTGGAGTACGCACTGTTCAGCGGCGCCTGGACCGCGACTGGCTGACGGCCCGTTCCTCGCCGCTTCCGCTACGATGCCGACAGGCAGGACGCGCACCGCCGACCGCCGCCGCTGCACTCCCGCCCGCGCCGGGGGCAGCACTGAGGCGCTGTCACGTTGACTGGCTCGGTGGGATGATCTTGGGGTTGATCTTGCTGGAGGTGGTTGTCCGTGGGGGACGTGTCGCCGTCGTACAAGGGGCACCGCTACCCGGTGGAGGTCATCTCCCACTGTGTGTGGCTGTACTTCCGCTTCCCGCTCAGCTACCGCGAGGTCGAGGAGCTGATGCTCCAACGCGGCGTGATCGTCTCCTACGAGACCGTCCGCCGCTGGTGCGTGAAGTTCGGCCAGGCCTATGCCGACGGGCTGCGTCGTCGTCGGCCCCAGCCCGGCGACAAATGGCATCTCGACGAGGTCTTCCTCAAGGTCAACGGCGAGTGGCGCTACCTGTGGCGGGCTGTGGACCAGGACGGCCACGTGCTGGACATCCTGGTCCAGTCCCGGCGTGACGCGAAGGCTGCCAGGCGGTTCATGGCCAAGCTCTTGAAGAAGCAGTGCCGGGTACCGAGGGTGCTGGTCACCGACAAGCTGAAGAGCTACCGCGCCGCCCACCGGGAGCTGATGCCCTCGGTGGAACACCGCGCTCACAAGGGGCTGAACAACCGGGCCGAGAACTCTCACCAGCCCACCCGGCAGCGCGAACGTGCCATGAAAGGCTTCCGCAGCGTCGGCGCCGCCCAGAGGTTTCTGTCCTCGTTCAGTGGCATCTCACCGCACTTCCGACCCCGCCGTCACCTCATGACCGCCTCCGGACACCGCCTCGAGATGACCATCCGCTTCGCCATCTGGGACCAGATCACCGGCGCCGCCGGCCGACTCACCCCGGCCTGAGCACAGGCTCGGACCGCGCGCCACCATGCCCCGACGCACCGTCAGACACCCGACAACGTGACAGCGCCCTTCGAGCACATCCGCGGATATGGCACCGTGCCCTTCAAGTCCGGCCCGTCACGTCCGCCGTGGTGGCGGGCCGGACCTTCTGACATAGAGCCGGGTCGCCGCGCTCTTCGACGGCGACTGGACGACCCAAGCTGCCGCCCCGGGTGCCGCCAGGACGGGAATGACTGGAGGGCGACCGAGGACTTCCCCGCCCGTCCGGCCTCCGAGCCGGCACCGCGCGGTCTGAACGAGCTGCGTGCCCTGTCGGCTCCGCGCCGGCACAGGGCCTGTTGTCGGACCGGGAACCTAGCATCCGCTCGTGAACCTCGAATCCCGTCTGCCCCAGGGCTTGATACTGCCGCCCGGCCGCATGATCACGTCGGAGGAAGGCCACGGCACCGTGCAGCCGCTGTGGCTGAGCGACAGCCCGCCCTCTGCCGGCCTGTGGCCCCGTCTGCGCGCGGAGCATGCCGCCTCCGGCCTCTGGCCACTCCTGCTCGCCCCCTTGGATCCGCACGACACCGACGTCCGCCCCTGGGCCCGCGGCGAACTGTCCCCCGAACGCATGTCCTCCCCGGCAGACCACGATCCCCAGACCGTCCTCGCCCGCTGGTGGCAGGACCACACCGCCACCGACGAGGAAGACGACCAGCTGGATGCAGAAAAACGCCTGGCCGTCATCGCCCCGTTCGGCCAGACCTGGCCCGGACCCGCACCCGCCACCACGCCTGTCGAGGACGCCGACGCGACAGCCGATCAGTACGCGCAAGTCTTCCTGGACCGGCACCCGCACGCCCGCCTCGGACTCGTCGCCGCGCCCCGTGGAGCCGACGCCCTCACCACCGCCGGCTGGGAGGGCCCGGTGAACTACGACAACGACACCGCCACGTTCTCCGCCGTCCTGCGCGACTGGGAAGACCGCTTCGGCGCCCGCGTCGTCGGCGTCGGTTTCGACACCCTGCACCTCAGCGTCGCAGCCCTCCCCCACACGGCCTCGAAGACGCCCTGCGCATTGCCGCCGAGCACTTCGCCTTCTGCCCCGACAACATCTGGCAGGGCACCCACCGAGACCTGGCCACCTACGCCGAGAACCTCATCGACCTGAACTGCTGGGACTTCTGGTGGGACTGACCAGACAGACAAGCCGGACCCCGGCCCAGTGGCCCCAGACAGGAGCAGCGGCAGATCCGACCGGACGCCGCGTCGGCGCCGCGATCTCCCAGGCCCTGAAACAGCCTCGTCCCCAAAACCGGCACGGCCGCGCCGACGGCAGTCATCTGCCTGGATGACCGCGTCACCGCCAAGGACACCACTTCCTAGACCCTCCCGCGCTCTGCCCGGGGCACGGAAGGCCCGGGCACAGCGGCCCGGCGACGCCCTCCGCGGTTTCTCAGCCCTCGTCCCACGCCCACTTCGACGGATCGTCGGTCCTGGCGGCTTCAGGCCACGCAGCCGTCGGTCATCGCCTGAGATTTTGCCCGTATCGACCTGGTGGACCTTCACCGGGTCTACGCACTGGTCTTCCTCGAGCACGGCGCGCACGGGGCGTTCAAACAAACCGTGGGTGCTGTCCCGGCTGGGGGCCTCGCCGGCAGCGGGCCGCGGCCAAGGCGTGGAGGACTGTCATGTGGGGATGTGGGAGAGGATCGCCTGCAGGCCGAAGGTGAAGCGCTGCTCGAAGTCCTGCCGGAGGTGGGGCAGGACCCGTTGCAGCGCCGGGTACGTGCTGGGGGCGACGGCGCGGGTGAGTCGTTCGTCGCTTTCCTCGGGGGCGGCCTGTTCCTCCTGAGTCAGGCCGAGGGCAAAGTAAGTGACCGTCCAGGCGGTCCAGGCCGCCCGCTGCTCGTCGGCGCCGGCTTTCAGGAGCGCGTCGACGAGGTGGTCGGCGAAGCGCAGCGTGTGCGGTTCGGCCGGGTAGGTGCCGGTGACCAGGGCGGCGCCGTCGCGGTGGGCGAGCAGGGCACGCCGGTAACGGGCGGCGAGTTCACGGGCGCGTTCCAGCGGGGTGTCGGGCAGGCTGTCGTAGCGGATGCCGCCGAGGACGGCGTCGGCCATCAGTTCCAGCATCCGGGCCTTGGTCTTCACGTGCCACAGCACGGTGTTCATGCGGACGCCGAGGCGGTCGGCGACCGCCCGGGTGGACAGGCTGTCCAGTCCGCGCTCGTCCAGGACGTGGAGGGCGGCGGCGATCACGGCGGTGCGTGTGAGCTGGCTCGGGGCGTCTTCCACCATTTGCTTCTTGGTCACTGACCTAGTTTACTGCATCGCAGATAGTTGGTCACCGACCAAGGGTTGTGTCGAGGAAGTGAAAGACCATGAACTACCAGGTTGTCGTCGCAGGTGCCGGACCCGTGGGCCTGTGGCTGGCCGGCGAACTGCGCCGGGCGGGCGTCACTGTCGCCGTCATCGAGCCGCGCGCCGAACGTGATCCCCGCTCCCGAGCCCTGACCGTGCACCCCCGCACCATCGAGACCTTCGCCTCGCGCGGGGTGCACGAGCCCTTCGTCAGCGAGGGCATACCGCTGCCCGGCGGCCACTTCGGCGTCCTCGACTCCCGGCTCGATTTCCGCCGCCTGCCCAGCCCTTTCCCCTACACCCTCGCCATGCCCCAGGAACGCACCGAGGCGCTGCTGGAAGGCCAGGCCGCCGGCCTGGGCGCGGACATCCGGCGCGGGCACGAGGTCACCGGCTTCACCGAGCACCCCGACCACATCGCCGTGCACACCACCGGACCGCATGGGCCCACCACCCTCCGGGCGGCCTACCTGGTCGGCTGTGACGGCGCCCACAGCACCGTGCGCACCGCGGCGGGCATCGACTACCCCGGCACCCCTTCCACCGTGCTGGGCTGGCTCGGCGACGTCATCCTCGACCAGCCTCCGGTCCCCGGTTACAGCTACTTCGGCCCGGCCGGCACCCTGATGGCCGTCCCCATGCCCGGCGGCCTCCATCGCCTGGTCGGCATCACTCCCCGCGACCTGACCACTACCTGGCCGGGCGACCTGACCCTGGAGGAACTGCGCGAGAACGTCAGCTCCATGGCGGGCACCGACTTCGGTATGCGCGACCCGGTCTGGCTCTCCCGCTACGGCAACGCCACCCGCCTGGCCGACCGGTACCGCAAGGGCCGCGTCTTCCTCGCCGGTGACGCCGCCCACCAGCACTTCCCGGCCGGCGGCGTCAGCATGAACGTCGGCATCCAGGACGCCGCCAACCTCGCCTGGAAACTCGCCGCCACGCTCAGCGGCTGGGCCCCCGAGGGCCTGCTGGACACCTACCACGCCGAACGCCACCCCGTGGGTGCCGACCTCACCGCCACCAGCCGCGCCCAGGTCGCCCTGATGACCGCCTTCACCCCCGAGGGCCTGGACCTGCGCGGCCTGCTCGCCCGCCTGATCACCACCCTGCCCGACCTCAACGACCGCCTGGCCGCCCAGGTCAGCTCCCTCGCCGTCACCTACCCGCCCACCACCCCCGACGCGCACCCGCTCACCGGCACCCGCGCCCCCGACCTCACCCTCGGCGATACAGGCCTGTTCGCCCTGCTGCGCGCCGACCGCCACCTCCTGCTGGACCTCACCGGCAGCGACCGCCTCGCCGGGTACACCCGCGCCGGACTGCACATCCACACCGCCACCCCGTACCAGCCCCCGGCCGACTTCGCCGACGTCCGCGCCATCCTCGTCCGCCCCGACGGCCACATCGCCTGGGCGAGTGTCGAGCGGGACGACACCGCCCTCGCCGACGGCCTCACCGCGGCCCTCACCACCACCCACCGGAAGTGAGCCACCCGGTGACCGTCCAGCGCGTCGATCCGCCCGGCCTGCACACCGCACCCGGGCTCAGCAGCCAAACTCGTCGTCACCACCGGCCGTCGGCTCGTCCACCTCTCCGGCCAGGTCGTCTGGGACAGCCACGGCAACCCCACCGACGGTGACCATGCCGCCCAGGCGGCCGTCATCGCCCGCAACATCGACACCGTGCTCGGCCTCGCCGACCGGCTCGGGCACCGGCCCGCCGAGCTCTCCGGCGGGCAGCAGCAGCTCGTCGCGATCGCCCGCGCCCTCGTGGCGCGGCCCGAGGTGGTCTTCGCCGATGAGCCGACCGGCAACCTCGACTCCCGCTCCGGGGAATGGTCCTGCCGGATCCGGGGACGCTGGCCCGTCTGGAAGTGGCTCTGGGACAGCACGTGTGGCTCGGCTTGTCCGCCTGGACGGAACGGAACCAAGTGGCCCTGACTGAGTCCCGGGTCGCCCCGGGGGCTGCCGCGACCTGCGTGGCCGTCGGCGAGGGCTGGGCAGCCGGCTCGCGAGGAGGGCGTTCGTGCCTGAGGCCGGGTCCGTCGAGCACCTGGGCCGGGCCGGACGCCCTCCGGGACGTCATGCCAGGCCGGCGCTGCCGTTCAGGGAGCGGAGCAGGGCGTGCTGGCGGCGGACCTGGTCGCGGTCCCGGTAGGTTTCGCGGCGGCCCTCGTACTCGCTGGAGAGCCAGCCCCGCCAGCCGGCCGTGCGCAGGGTGGTGAGGATGTCGTGCCAGGGGATGTGCAGGTCGTCCAGGTGGTCGTCGATCTCGAAGAACTTCGCCTGGATGAAGTGCACGTGGGGCAGCACGTCGGCGAGGTCGGACATGGGGACGGCCAGGGGTTCCAGGAACGCCGGGCGCTTCTCGCCCTCGAAGCCCTCGTGACCGTCGTCGACCGGGGCGGTCTGGAAGACGCCGGTGTCGATGAGCAGCTTGAAGTGGTCGCTGCCGGTGCGGTCGATGAAGTCGAGGTAGGCCTGGGTGACCGGGTGCTTGATCGGGGTGGGGCTGTGGGTCTCGGGGCAAGGTTGGCGGGGTTTCAGGTTCGCTCGTTCGGTCGCTGCCTGCTCGGCGTAGTGCTGCTCTTCGAACTCGACCGGGCTGAGGTAGCCGAGGCGTTTCTGGATGCGCCGGCTGTTGTAGAACCCGTCGATGTACTCGAAGAGTGCGAGGTTGGCCTCGGCCCGGGTGGCGAAGGTGCGGCCGCGCGGGCCCTCGGTCTTGATGAGCATCCAGAGGTTCTCCGCGAGGGCGTTGTCGTACGAGTCCCCGATGGAACCCATGGATGCCTCAATTCCTGCTCTCATCAAGCGTGTTGTCAGCTTCACGGACGTGTACTGCTTGGACTCAACCGGTCGTTGCAACACCGGCTTGTTGGAGTAAGAGTAGTTGCTCGTTGAATGCCTCGGCCGGGGTCCTCCAGCCGAGTGTCTTGCGGGGTCTGGTGTTCAGCGCATGAGCAACGGCTTCGATTTCTTCGGCGGACCAGCGCGAGAGGTCGGTGCCCTTCGGGAAGTACC
>NZ_NCTE01001500.1:35533-35650 GCF_002114215.1 Streptomyces sp. 13-12-16
CGGTCCCATGTCAGCGACCGCGTCAGCTGCTCGGGGAGCATCGACATCGTGTTGGCGAGTGCCTTCTTCATGGAGATCGCTCCGTAGCCGGCCAGTGCGGGGCCGTTCTTCGTTCGA
>NZ_NCTE01000164.1 GCF_002114215.1 Streptomyces sp. 13-12-16
AGATCGGCCAGGTCGTCAAGACCGGCCAGAAGATCGCCCTGTCCGGCAACACCGGCAACTCCAGCGGCCCGCACCTGCACTTCGAGATCCGCACCACCCCGAACTACGGCTCCGCCGTGGACCCGGTGAAGTTCCTGCACTCCAAGGGCGTGACCGTCTGACCCGCGCGGACGGACGCCCCTAAGCGCCCCCGGACCCCCGGTGGGCCTGGGTGATCAGATCGATGGCGACCTCGAGGACGGCCTTGCGCTTCTCCTCGGGGTCGCTTTCGACGTCCTGGAGGACGTGCATCCCCGCGTGCATGGTGAACAGGGCGCTGACGCAGCGCACCTGGTCGACCAGGTCGGCCTCCGGGTCCATGAGGATGTCGCGCAGCCCGAGCATGCGGGTCTTGAACATCTCACCGATGCTCAGCTCGCGGATGGTCGCCTGGTTCTCCTGCATGAAGCGGAAGAGCGGGGCCGCGCCCGCCAGCGCCTCGCTGTACCGGCGGATGATCTCCTGCTTGGTCTCCAGCGAGTGCGGCTGTTGCCGCCCCCACTCGATCAGGTCCTCGATCGGCCGCGAGAGGTCCTCGAAGATGCCGACGAGGATCTCTTCCTTCGTCTTGAAGTGGTAGTACAGCGCCGCCTTGGTGACGTCCAGGCGCTCGGCGATCTCGCGCAGCGACGTCTTCTCGTAGCCCTGCTCGGCGAAGAGTTCGAGCGCGACGTCCTGGATGCGCTGGCGGGTGTTCCCGCGGCGCCGCTGTTTGGTGCCGTCCATGGTGCCGCCCATCCTCCTACTCGACCCCTCTTGACGAAAACTTACTTGACGACCGGCTAGTTGCGCGACTAGCTTCCCAGCGTAGTGAACTAGCCGGGCGGCAAGTAAGTAGCAGTGGTCACGCGACCGTGGCCGGGGGAGAAGGAATCATGGCGGACACACCAGCGGCGGGGGCCGTGGAGACGGACACCGGCAAACAGCCGAGGAGCGTGCGGGTGGTCCTGCTCGCGCTCATGATCGCGATGATGCTCGCGATGCTCGACAACATGATCATCGGTACGGCGATGCCGACGATCGTGGGCGAGCTGGGCGGACTGGAGCACCTGTCCTGGGTGGTCACCGCCTACACCCTGGCCACCGCGGCCTCCACCCCGGTCTGGGGCAAGCTCGGCGACATGTACGGCCGCAAGGCCACCTTCATGACGTCGATCGTGATCTTCCTGATCGGCTCCGCGCTCAGCGGCATGGCCCAGAACATGGGCGAGCTGATCGCCTTCCGCGCGGTGCAGGGTCTGGGCGCCGGCGGTCTGATGGTCGGCGTCATGGCGATCATCGGTGACCTCATCCCGCCCCGGGAACGCGGCAAGTACCAGGGCATGATGGCCGCCGTGATGGCGCTGGCGATGATCGGCGGACCCCTGGTCGGCGGCACCATCACCGACAACTGGGGCTGGCGCTGGGCCTTCTACATCA
>NZ_NCTE01000016.1 GCF_002114215.1 Streptomyces sp. 13-12-16
CGCGGCGGCCTGCGCTCCGGCGCGCGCGCCGACCGGCGCGACCCGATGGCGCTCGGCCCGGCGATCAACCGGCTGCTCAGCGAGCGCGGCTGGGAGGCCCCGGCCGCGGTGGGCGGGGTGATGGGGCGCTGGCCCGAGATCGTCGGCGAGGACGTGGCCAAGCACTGTGAGCCGGAGCGGTACGACGAGGACGAGCGGGTGCTGGTCGTGCGCTGCGACTCCACGGCGTGGGCGACGAATCTGCGGCTGCTCGCGCCGACCCTGGTCGCGCGTCTGAACGAGGACCTCGGGCACGGCACCGTGCGGCTGATCAAGGTCGTCGGCCCCGGCGGCCCCGCCCGTCGCTTCGGGCCTCTGCGCGCTCCCGGAAGCACGGGTCCCGGGGACACGTACGGGTGACAGGGCGCCCGTTTCGGGCCCTTCAGCCCTACGTGATGGACATCACAACACGGGTCTCGGCGGTGCTGTCCGGCCGCCGGTGCCCGTTTCGTCGCGGCACCGCACACGGTTGCGAATCGCCACCTGACTCCTAAGTAGCCAAGGGTTGACGGCCCGAAGCGCTGAGTGCCCTCGTGGGGCTCTTGGAGCCCCCATCCGCATATCGGGAGTCGGACGAGACCGGTTGAGGGCGGCACATGCGGACTCAGGTACCGGCAAACCCCCATCGATGTCAGTGCTACCGGTAGAATGGAAGACAATCCCGCCCCGAACGTGGGGACCGCCCGGGAAAAGCTGAGCAACGCTGATCAAGGCTTACCAACGCAACATGCCGCAGCCGCTCCGGCAACCTGCCGACGAGCCCGGCTCGTGCTGTGCCAGAAAGGGCGCTTCGTGGCCGATTCCGGCAACCCCAACGAGAACATCCCGTCCACCGACACCGGCGTCAGCGACGCGGCGAGCGCCCCGACCGGCGAGGGCGCCACGTCGTACGACGCCAGTGCCATCACCGTCCTCGAGGGCCTGGACGCGGTCCGTAAGCGACCCGGTATGTACATCGGGTCGACCGGCGAGCGGGGACTGCACCACCTGGTGCAGGAGGTCGTCGACAACTCGGTCGACGAGGCGCTGGCCGGTCACGCGGACACCATCGACGTCACGATCCTGGCGGACGGCGGCGTCCGCGTCGTCGACAACGGCCGCGGCATCCCGGTGGGCATCGTCCCCTCCGAGGGCAAGCCCGCCGTCGAGGTCGTCCTGACCGTGCTGCACGCGGGCGGCAAGTTCGGCGGCGGCGGCTACGCGGTCTCCGGCGGTCTGCACGGCGTGGGCGTCTCCGTGGTCAACGCGCTGTCGACGCGGGTCGCCGTCGAGGTCAAGACCGACGGCCACCGCTGGACGCAGGACTACAAGCTGGGTGTCCCCACCGCGCCCCTCGCCAAGCACGAGGCCACCGAGGAGACCGGGACGTCGGTCACCTTCTGGGCCGACGGCGACATCTTCGAGACCACCGACTACTCCTTCGAGACGCTCTCCCGGCGCTTCCAGGAGATGGCGTTCCTCAACAAGGGCCTGCGCATCAACCTCGCCGACGAGCGCGAGTCGGCGAAGGCCACCGCCGGTGCGGACGAGGCGGGCGAGGACGAGAAGCACGAGGTCAAGGCCGTCTCGTACCACTACGAGGGCGGCATCGTCGACTTCGTGAAGTACCTCAACTCCCGCAAGGGAGAGATGGTGCACCCCACCGTGATCGACCTCGAGGCCGAGGACAAGGACAGGCACCTGTCCCTCGAGATCGCGATGCAGTGGAACGGCGGCTACACCGAGGGTGTGTACTCCTTCGCCAACATCATCCACACCCATGAGGGCGGTACGCACGAAGAGGGCTTCCGCGCGGCGCTCACCTCGCTCATCAACAAGTACGCGCGGGACAAGAAGCTGCTGCGCGAGAAGGACGACAACCTCACGGGCGACGACATCCGCGAGGGTCTGACCGCGATCATCTCGGTCAAGCTGAGCGAGCCGCAGTTCGAGGGCCAGACCAAGACCAAGCTGGGCAACACCGAGGTGAAGACCTTCGTCCAGAAGGTCGTCTACGAGCACCTCAACGACTGGCTGGACCGCAACCCCAACGAGGCCGCGGACATCATCCGCAAGGGCATCGCGGCGGCCACCGCGCGCGTGGCGGCCCGCAAGGCGCGCGACCTGACCCGTCGCAAGGGCCTGCTGGAGTCGGCGTCGCTGCCGGGCAAGCTGTCCGACTGCCAGTCGAACGACCCCACCAAGTGCGAGATCTTCATCGTCGAGGGTGACTCCGCCGGCGGTTCGGCCAAGTCCGGCCGCAACCCGCAGTACCAGGCGATCCTCCCGATCCGCGGCAAGATCCTCAACGTCGAGAAGGCGCGCATCGACCGGATCCTGCAGAACCAGGAGATCCAGGCGATGATCTCCGCGTTCGGCACCGGTGTGCACGAGGACTTCGACATCGAGAAGCTCCGCTATCACAAGATCATCCTGATGGCGGACGCCGACGTCGACGGCCAGCACATCAACACCCTGCTGCTGACCTTCCTGTTCCGCTTCATGCGGCCGCTGGTCGAGGCCGGACACGTGTACCTGTCCCGTCCGCCGCTCTACAAGATCAAGTGGGGCCGGGACGACTTCGAGTACGCGTACTCCGACCGCGAGCGCGACGCGCTGATCGAGATGGGCCGCAACGCCGGCAAGCGCATCCGCGAGGACTCCGTCCAGCGCTTCAAGGGTCTCGGTGAGATGAACGCCGAGGAGCTGCGCGTCACCACGATGGACCAGGAACACCGGGTCCTCGGCCAGGTCACCCTGGACGACGCCGCCCAGGCCGACGACCTGTTCTCGGTCCTCATGGGCGAGGACGTCGAAGCCCGCCGCGCGTTCATCCAGCGCAACGCCAAGGACGTCCGCTTCCTCGACATCTGAGTCGGTCTCAGCTGACCGCACCAGGAAGGACCTTCACCAGCAATGACCGACGAGAACACTCCTGTGACGACGCCCGAGGGCGACGCCCTGGCCATGCGCGTCGAGCCCGTCGGGCTCGAGACGGAGATGCAGCGCTCCTACCTCGACTACGCGATGTCCGTCATCGTCTCGCGTGCGCTGCCGGACGTCCGTGACGGCCTCAAGCCCGTGCACCGCCGCGTGCTGTACGCCATGTACGACGGCGGCTACCGCCCCGAGCGCGGCTTCTACAAGTGCGCCCGCGTCGTCGGCGACGTCATGGGCAACTACCACCCGCACGGCGACACCTCCATCTACGACGCCCTGGTGCGCCTCGCCCAGCCCTGGTCGATGCGGATGCCGCTCGTCGACTCCAACGGCAACTTCGGCTCGCCGGGCAACGACCCGGCGGCGGCCATGCGGTACACCGAGTCGAAGATGGCTCCGCTGGCCATGGAGATGGTCCGCGACATCGACGAGGAGACCGTCGACTTCACGGACAACTACGACGGCCGCTCCCAGGAGCCGACCGTCCTGCCGGCCCGCTTCCCGAACCTGCTGATCAACGGCTCGGCCGGCATCGCGGTCGGCATGGCGACCAACATCCCGCCGCACAACCTGCGCGAGGTCGCGGCCGGCGCCCAGTGGTACCTGGAGAACTTCGAGTCCTCGCACGAGGAGCTGCTGGACGCGCTCATCGAGCGCATCAAGGGCCCCGACTTCCCGACCGGCGCCCTCGTGGTCGGCCGCAAGGGCATCGAGGAGGCGTACCGCACGGGCCGCGGCTCGATCACCATGCGCGCGGTGGTCGAGGTCGAGGAGATCCAGAACCGCCAGTGCCTGGTGGTCACGGAGCTGCCCTACCAGACCAACCCCGACAACCTCGCGCAGAAGATCGCCGACCTGGTGAAGGACGGCAAGATCGGCGGCATCGCGGACGTCCGCGACGAGACGTCGTCCCGGACCGGCCAGCGCCTGGTCATCGTGCTGAAGCGGGACGCGGTCGCCAAGGTCGTCCTGAACAACCTCTACAAGCACACCGACCTGCAGACGAACTTCGGCGCCAACATGCTGGCGCTGGTCGACGGCGTGCCGCGCACGCTCTCCCTGGACGCGTTCATCCGGCACTGGGTGAACCACCAGATCGAGGTCATCGTCCGCCGTACGCGCTTCCGGCTGCGCAAGGCCGAGGAGCGGGCGCACATCCTGCGCGGCCTGCTGAAGGCCCTGGACGCCATCGACGAGGTCATCGCGCTGATCCGGCGCAGTGACACCGTGGAGATCGCGCGCGGAGGCCTGATGGACCTCCTGGAGATCGACGACATCCAGGCCAACGCCATCCTCGAGATGCAGCTGCGCCGGCTGGCCGCCCTGGAGCGCCAGAAGATCGTCCAGGAGCACGACGAACTCCAGGCGAAGATCAACGAGTACAACGAGATCCTCGCCTCCCCGGTCCGCCAGCGCGGCATCGTCAGCCAGGAGCTGGCCGCGCTCGTCGAGAAGTACGGCGACGACCGCAAGACGAAGCTGATCCCCTACGAGGGCGACATGTCCATCGAGGACCTGATCGCCGAGGAGGACATCGTCGTCACGGTCACGCGCGGCGGCTACATCAAGCGCACCAAGACCGACGACTACCGGGCCCAGAAGCGCGGCGGCAAGGGCGTACGCGGCACGAAGCTCAAGGAAGACGACATCGTCAACCACTTCTTCGTGTCCACCACCCACCACTGGCTGCTGTTCTTCACCAACAAGGGCCGGGTCTACCGGGTGAAGGCCTACGAGCTGCCCGACGCCGGCCGGGACGCGCGCGGGCAGCACGTGGCGAACCTGCTGGCCTTCCAGCCGGACGAGACGATCGCCCAGATCCGCGCGATCCGCGACTACGAGGCGGTGCCCTACCTGGTCCTGGCCACCAAGGCGGGCCTGGTGAAGAAGACGCCGCTGAAGGACTACGACTCCCCGCGCTCGGGCGGTGTGATCGCGATCAACCTGCGGGAGCAGGAGGACGGTTCCGACGACGAACTGATCGGTGCCGAACTCGTCTCGGCCGACGACGATCTGCTGCTGATCAGCAAGAAGGCGCAGTCGATCAGGTTCACGGCGACCGACGACACACTCCGTCCCATGGGCCGCGCGACCTCGGGCGTCAAGGGCATGAGTTTCCGCGAGGGGGACGAGCTGCTCTCGATGAATGTTGTTCGACCCGGTACGTTCGTGTTCACTGCCACGGACGGCGGGTACGCGAAGCGGACCGCCGTCGACGAGTACCGCGTCCAGGGTCGTGGCGGCCTCGGTATCAAGGCTGCCAAGATTGTCGAGGACCGCGGCACCCTCGTCGGCGCGCTGGTGGTCGAGGAGACGGACGAGATCCTCGCCATCACGCTGTCGGGCGGTGTGATTCGTACGCGAGTCAACGAGATCAGGGAAACCGGCCGTGACACCATGGGCGTCCAACTGATCAATCTGGGCAAGCGCGATGCCGTGGTCGGCATCGCCCGTAACGCCGAGGCCGGGCGCGAGGCGGAGGAAGTCGACGGCGACGTGGCCGTGGACGAGACCACCGACGGGGACGCGACCACCAGTACGGACGAGGGTGAGGCGCCCTCGGCCGAGTAGCACGAGGAGTGAGTCAGCGTGAGCGGAGCCACGGGCGCCGGACCGACCGGTACCAACAGGGGAACGGACGGCGGCGGCCGTGGCTCCGCCGCGCGGGCGGCGGATCCCCACACGACCAATCTCAAAGCGATCAAGGCGCCCGTCAAGGACGCCTCCTCGTCCAGCAGGCAGGGATCCCAGGGGGGAACCGTGACGGACACCCGAGGCCCGCAGCAGGCCGCGCCCGACCAGGGCGCCGCCGCTCAGACGGCCTCACCACTGCCGGGGGAACGGCAGTCGCAGCAGCAGGCGGGCCCGTACCACCCGCCGCAGGCCTACCCGGCGCAGGCCGGTACGGCGGCCGGCCAGACCGGCGCGGTACGACGTCCCCGCACGGGGGCGCGCACCACCCCGCGCGTGCGCAAGGCACGTCTGCGGGTGTCGAAGGCCGACCCGTGGTCGGTGATGAAGGTCAGCTTCCTGCTCTCCATCGCGCTCGGCATCTGCACGATCGTCGCGTCCGCGGTGCTGTGGATGGTCATGGACGCCATGGGCGTGTTCTCGACGGTCGGCAGCACGATCTCCGAGGCGACCGGCTCCAACGAGTCGAACGGCTTCGACCTCCAGTCGTTCCTGTCGCTGCCCAACGTCCTGATGTTCACGACGATCATCGCGGTCATCGACGTCGTCCTGGCGACGGCGCTGGCGACCCTCGGCGCGTTCATCTACAACCTCTCCGCGGGCTTCGTGGGCGGTGTCGAGCTGACGCTGGCCGAGGACGAGTGAGCTGCTCACAGCGGTCTCTCCGCCCGTTTTGAGGGCCTCGCGACAACCGATTTTGGGACTGCCCCGGTCGTGCGCTAATCTTCAGGAGTCAGCGCGCGGGACACACACCGCAAAGCGCGGCGGGGCTATAGCTCAGTTGGTTAGAGCGCATCCCTGATAAGGATGAGGCCACAGGTTCAAATCCTGTTAGCCCCACCAGTGAGAAGACCCCCGACCGATCATGGTTGGGGGTCTTGTCGTTCACGGGTCGCATCAGCCGGTGAACGGCGCCCGGGGCCTCGTCCAGAGGGACGCGAACCGGGCGGCGACCCCGAGAGGGGCGCGGGCGAGGCCGAAGGCCAGGCGTGTGCAGGCCGGCATCTTGAAGATCCTGCGCCTCCGGGTCCGGTGTGCCGCGAAGCAGGTGAAGCCGACGACGGCGAGGCGCGACAGGGTGATGAGGACGAACCCGGACGCTGCCACGACTTCTCCGATCCGTCCGCCCGCACCCGTAGCGGCAAACCACGGCAGCGGTCGCGGTGGCCGGTGTCCGTCCCCCGCCGTACACAGCGAAGAAGACCCCGGTCGGATGTCGACCGGGGTCTTCTGGTGTCGGCTCGGGCCGTGGTGCGGTACGCGAGTTCGCCAGGACTCGGGGAGGCGGCGACGGCGCGAGGAGGGAAGTGGCGGAGGCCCCGCGGTCAGCGCTGGAGGGGGATGCGGCCGGTGGCGGGTTCCGCGCGGGTGGACGTCGTGTCGTCGGAGCAGTCCGCGGAGTCGGACTCCGCCGTCGTGTCCGCGGCCGGACGGTGCCGGCAACTGGGAGACTTGCCGTGGGCCTCGGCGTGGATGCGCTGTTTCATCGTGGGGGGCAGGGCCCTGGCCACCGGCCGGGGCCGCAGGGACGTCGTCGGCGCCGACACGTTCGGGGTGCTGTCGCTGTTGCGCGTCTTGTCGGTCTGCGGTACGGCCGCGGAAGCGGTCGTGGTGATGAGTCCGAGCGCCGTGCACAGCGCGAGGAAGGCGGTGACGATGGCGTTCCACAGCTTCATGACCTTGTTCCTGGCCATGGCCCCTCACTTTCGGGTTGGGCGATTTGCGTACTTTCCTCATGATGTGTATGGGGCTCGCGAAGTGGTGGACCGACGCTCGTGGCGCGTGGATGTTCAGATGAACACCACACGGATGGGTGCATGGGCGGGGAAAAGATGCGGAAATGGCGGAGAAGCCGCCAAAGTGACCGTCCGTGCGGATGTGATCACCCTCCGGCCGGATCGCCGCACTCCGCTTCTACTGTGCCGTGCCGTAGGGCAGTTGGAGGGGCCGACGCAGGTCACCGATCGGTATCGACCGGTGTGTATAGTCGGGCGCCAGAGGTCCCCTACGTCAAGGAAAGACGAGGTCGCGCGGTGAAGAAGCTTCTCCTGGTCGCACTGGCCGCCATCGGCGGGCTCCTCGTGTACCGCCAGATCCAGGCGGATCGCGCCGAGCAGGATCTGTGGACGGAGGCGACTGACTCCGTGCCCACGGGTTCGTGAGTACCGATATCCGACGCTGAACAGACCCCGGCCGCCCACGCGGTCGGGGTTTTGTGTGTGCCGGGGGCTTGTCGGAGGGCCTCGTCCGCGGGGCAGGATGGGCGCGGTGCGACGTCCGGGCGACGACGAGGGGTGGCGCGTGAGGGGACGGCGGGGTACGACCCGGGCCGGGCACGGCGGGCTCTCGGCCGGCGGACGCGTGG
This sequence comes from Streptomyces sp. 13-12-16, assembly GCF_002114215.1. Taxonomy (GTDB): domain Bacteria; phylum Actinomycetota; class Actinomycetes; order Streptomycetales; family Streptomycetaceae; genus Streptomyces. Next base: position 8,015 of record NZ_NCTE01000016.1, read on the forward strand.
GCGTGGTGACGCTCGCGTCCGTGACGGTGCTGGGACTGACCGGTGTGCTGCCGGGGCGGGTGGCCGTCGCGGACGAGGCCGCCGACGACATCGGGGCCTATGCCTTCGCCGAGGACGCGCGGAGGGTCGACGGGACCACGAGCACCGCGGACGCCGTGGAGCTGGAGCCCGGCCGCACCTACCGGAGCACCCTCCCGGCGAGCGGTGCGGTCCACTACCGCCTCGAACTCGACGCCGCCACGAGCGCCTACGTCTCCGCCACCGCCGTGCCCCCGGCCGGCCGCACCGCCTCGGTCATCGACGGGGTCAAGGTGTCCGTGCAGGACGGCGAGGGCCGCTCCTGCGACGTGGACACGGCGAGCTTCGGCACCGCCGGCAGCCGGCATCCGGTCGCCGCGTGGGCGATGCGGGAGATCTCCCCCAGGAGATCGCTCTGCCAGGAGGCCGGCACGTACTACCTGAGCGTCGAACGCGTCGACCCGGGCGGGGCGGGCTCCTCCCCCGGCCCCTGGGAGATGGAGCTCACCGCGGTGGCGGAGCCCCCTGTGGAGCAGGCCGGTGCGACGAGTGCGCCGACGGAGTGGAACTCCGCCCCGCCCCAGCCCCTCACCGGGAAGCCCGAACGACGCTCCGGGGGCGCCGGCTTCGCCCGGGCCACCCCCGTCGGCCAGGGGGCCTGGCGGGACGACATCCGCCCCGGCCAGACACTCTTCTACGAGGTCCCCGTCGACTGGGGCCGGCAGCTCCACGCCACCGCCGAACTGGGCGGTTCGAGCAAGGGCGTCAGAGGCTATACCGCGGCCGCGCTGGACCTGGACCTCTACAACCCCGTACGCGGACGCGTCGTGGACGTGGGCGTCGGCTACGACGGCAGCCGGAAGGCGGAGAGCCTCGCGCCCCTCCCGCCCGTCGCGTACGCCAACCGGCACGCCGCCGGCCGCCAGGTCGGGGCGATGCGGTTCGCCGGCTCCTACTACCTCGTCGCGCACCTCTCGGCCGCGGTGGCGGACGACTTCGGCGAGGGGCCCGTCCCGCTGACGCTGCGGGTGCGACTGAGCGGCGCGGCACAGGACGGGCCCGGGTACGCGGGGGAGTCCGTGCCACGGGGCGTCTTCGCGGTCACGGAGGAGGACCGGGAGGCGGCGGCCGAGGGCCAGGACGCGGGCGACGACGCCGCCTTCCGGGCGCTCGCGGTGGGCGGCATCGGCACGGGCACCGCACTGCTGGCGGGGCTCGGTGTGTGGACGCTGGCGGCCCGGCGGCGGGCCCTGCCGTAGGCCGTGGACGGCTC
>NZ_NCTE01001501.1:0-386 GCF_002114215.1 Streptomyces sp. 13-12-16
CCGCAGTCCGTACCGCATCATCCTGTCCTGCTGCGACACCGCGCGGTTCGCCACGGTGGGCGCGGACGAACTCCTCGGTCTGGTAACGGCGTTGCTGCCGCTGGGCACGGCGGGGGTGGTGGCGTGCAGCGCGCCCGTCAACGACGCGGCGGTCGTCCCCCTCATGGTGGCCCTCCATGAAGCCCTCGGCACGGGGCTCTCCTTGGCGGAGGCCCTGCGCGACGCGCGTGCCGGGCTTCCGGCCGACGCGGTGCACCGGGCCACGGGGTGGGCCTTCACCGCGTTCGGGGCGGCGTGATACCCGCCGTGGGCGGCTGCGGGTGACGGGTGGCTGGCCGCGGGGTTCCCAGGTGCCCGGGACCCCTGCGGACCGGCCGTGTTCCCGT
>NZ_NCTE01001501.1:577-14400 GCF_002114215.1 Streptomyces sp. 13-12-16
CGCACGGCAGTCGCGGATCCCCGTCGCACAGCCGGTGTGGCCGGTTCGCGGTGAGCGGCTCCGCCCGGGACCCGCGGTCGGTCGTGCCGTACGCGTTGCCGCCGGGTGACGGCGCACGACGGCCAGCCGCGGAGATCCGGGCCTCAGTCCGGCGCCAGAAGAGCGGCCGGGGACGACCGCGACCGAGCCCGGCGGCGAGGGGCGCACGGCGTCGACGACGCGTCGCGCGGGAGGGTCCCGGCGGACATCGGCGGCAGCGGGGCCTCACGTTGCGGGTCGTGCCGTGCGGGTGAAGAGTGGAATTATATCGGTCCTGTATCACCCGATCCACATTTCAATCTCTTCGCAGCACCGCCCGTAAAGGGCAGGACGCGCGAGGGAAACACAGCACGAGGCCAACCGCATCTGGAACCCTCATGGCCAGGACCACCCGACGACATGTATCCCGCGCTGTCAGCGCGTCCGTCGTGGCTGCGGCACTTGCGTTTCCCGTAAGTCTGACGACCGCCTCGGCGGCATCTCACACCGGCGACGGAATCGCGGTGGGAATACCCGCTCAGACGACGCCTCCTCCGCCCGATCCGACGACGGAACCCTCGCCCCCGGAGCCTCCTCCGACGGAACCGGACGCCCCTTCGGACGAGACCGAACCGTCGGAACCGAGCACCCCTCCGGACGAGACCGAACCGACGGAACCCGGCGATTCCCCGACGAGTGAGGGCGAGGAACAGGACGGAACACCGGACGAGGACCAGTCGACCGCACCCGGAGAAGAATCGGACCGGACGACGACCGAGCCCACTGTGGAACAGAAGGAGGAAATTGAAGAAGTAACCGAAGTACTGACCCAGGAAACGGAAGAGGCTCCCGAAGAGCTCACGCCGAGTGTGGCGCAGTTGACCACCGTCCTGCAGGCGGCCGAGAAACAGGAGACACCACCACAGGAGAGGGAGGGGGTCATCGGGAGCGCGAAGCAGATCGCTGCCGCACTGGAAGTGATCAATGACTCCAGGACGCCTCCCGAGGTACGGAAAGTACTGATCGTGATCGTGAAGCAGATGGTTTCCGCGCTGAATTCGGTCAGTACTGCGGAAGTTTCTCCCGAGGAGCGGTCCACGATCGTCCTGACCGTGCAGAGGTGCACCTCCGTCCTGGATCTGATCAGCGACCCTTCGACACCACGGGAGCTGAGGGACCACCTGGCCAACACCATCAAACAGCTGTACCGCGTCCTGATGTGGAGCACGGGCGCGAAGCCGGTGCCGGACAAAAGCGCGGCCCCGGGCGGGATCAGTGCCGCGCAGCAGTCCCGCCAGGACGCGGCGACGATAGGCGTCGCACTGGAGACGGCCGGCCGGTCCGAGACGTCCGACGGGGACCGGCACGGTCTCGCGGAGACCGCGGACGAAGCCAGTTCGTCACTGCAGGACAGCAGTGACCCCAGGGTGTCGGACGAGGACCGGAAAGAAGCGCGGCGGGAAGCGGAGGAGCGGCTCGCCCGGTTGAACGAGCAGATGAAGAAGGCCGCCTTCGCCCAGGGCCTGCCGGACGTGCCGCTCGGCGAGGCCGCCGAAGTCTGCACCAACGCCATCTTCAAGTCCGTCCCCGACAACGCTCTCGTCCGGGGCATCGAAGAACTGTCTCCCGCGCGATGGGAGACCGAGGGGGTGAAGGACTACTGGAAGGCCAAGGAATCCGGCTCCGACTCCCTCGACGTCCAGGCCCAGCTGCGGAACAACAAGTACGACAGCGCCCCGTTCGAAGTAGCACCGCTCGTCACCGGACTCGCCGGTGTCGTGCCGGCCGGCAGGCTGTTCGGCACCGTCGGCATTCCGGGCCTTCACTGCCTGCAGTCGGCTCGGCAGCTCGACCATCAGGGCGTGGAGGTGGAGACCTGGCTCCAGATGGTCGAGGAGGAGGCGTAGAGGGCCCCGGCCCGGTCAGCCCGTTGCCTCTCCCAGCAGCGTCGCCACGGGTACCTCGATGTCGGCGTAAGTCGTCGAAGCACCGTATCTGTCCACGTCCCTCCTCTCCTTCGCGCGGTCGACCATGCCCTTGAAGTGAAACGACGAAATGGAATACAGGGGCCTTTCCCTGGGGGACCAGACCGCCGTCACGTATCGCGGTTTGCGCGTCACGTTGACGAAATTGTTGTTGTGCCGCACCCTGCCGTGATAGTAGAGTTCTTCCCCGCATTTCCTGGGCAGGCAATAATATCGCCCCTCCCCCTTGTCCCACGAACGGTGCGCGCGCCGGAATTTGGCCACGTCCAGCTTCCCCCGGTCCTTCCTCATGTACGTGATCTGCAGGAAGACGTTCACCGTGTCGAACTCGGCGCCTACCGGTATCTGGAACACACGCTCCATGGAGTATTCCTGCCCGACATCGAGCGAGTCACCTGGACGATAGAATTGACCACTGCTTATCGTGGTGAATTCCAATTGACCGACGTAGCGTTCGGCTTCCCCCTCGTTCCCCTCGTCCAGACTCCTCCTCCACCCCTCCAGTCGGTCTCCGCCGTCGGAATATTCAGAAACTCTGCCGTACACCGCGTAGTCATCGTTGATGATGTAGACCGGAATACCTCCGGCGTTCTTCATGTAAAGCTTCAGCGGGACGTGCACGAGCGGATTCCTGTGGTCGGCCCGCGCCTCCCCGAATTCCGCCTTCAGAATGAAGTGCATGGGAGCCGCCGCGGGCTGGTACATGGTTGAATAGGCCAGACTCACGGCGGTCATGAGTGCGGTGACGACCACACCGGCCGCAAATGTCCTGGGAATCGGGATCCCCTGCCACGCCCTCTCCCGTACAAGGAGCCAGAGCGCCCACAGCGACCAGCCCAGAAGGGGCATGAAGACCAGCAGATAGGGGGTGTATTCCTTTTCGTCGAACCACACGAAGAGCAGAAGCCCTTCGGTGGCCGCCGCGATGACGACTCCCAGGAGGACGACCGCTCCGGAACTTTTGTACCGCCGTGTCCCCTCATAGTCGAGGACCGCGAGCACCGCCACACCCTGCACCACACCGGAGACAAGGATCAGGGATCCGCTTATTCGCTGCGCGAAGGTGAGAGCACCGATGGCGTCCGGCCATCCGATCACTATGTTCAGGATCACGGAAGCGAGCATTCCCGTCGTCATCAGCACGAGGACCGTGTGCCTCCGCCAAGCGCGGTCGGGCCACGTCCCGCTGTCCCCTCCGCGCCACCGCACGGACGCCGGATCCTCCAGGTCCATGTCCGCCGGATAACCGAGGCGACCGAGCATTTCCCGCAGTTGGGTCAGTGACCACGCACTGCCCACCGTCTTCCCGCCTACGACGACGCGGCGAAGACCACGGCGGTCCGGAGCCTCGACAGTCACCCACGGTCGGATTCCCATGGACTCAGGCTCACGCCCGGACCCACGCCCCGCATGCGGGACTCCCCCGTCCGGTGACCCCTACACATTTGAGGGCCTCACCCCACGAAGTGGGGTGAGGCCCTGATCCGGGCCGACAGCCCGTTGTCTGTCGGGACGACAGGATTTGAACCTGCGACCCCTTGACCCCCAGTCAAGTGCGCTACCAAGCTGCGCCACGTCCCGATGCGTTTCACGTGGTGAACCGCGTGATCACGCAGGTCAACAGTACCTCATCGGGACGGCGGGGCGGTCGGCCCCGTACGGTGGGAGCCGGGACCGGCACCCCCGGCGCGGCGGCGCGCCCGTTCGGTTCCCATGGACCGAGCGCCTCCCCTCGTCGGGCGGCGCGGGAAGAGGGGGAAGGGCGTGGGGCGTGCACGGAGCCGACGAGCCGTGTGCGGCCGGACTCAGCCGGTGGCGGCCAGTTGCCGCGGCTCGCCGTCCCGCCGCTCCGACCGCGCGGTCCGCAGCGCGGCGATCCCGATGAAGACCATCGACGCCGTGCCGGCCATGGCGAAGGCCGTGAAGCCCCAGTCGCCCTTGTCCGCGGCCAGCAACTGGCCGCCCAGCCACGGTCCGAAGACCGCGCCGAAGCGGCCCATGCCGGAGGTCCAGCCGACCGCCGTGGCCCGGTTGGCGGGGGCGGAGCCGATGGACACGGTCGCGTAGATCATCGTCTGGGCGCTGTTGAGGAACACGCCGGTGAGGAAGACGACCACGAAGGTGAGCGTCAGCGGCATGTGGACGCTGAGCAGGAACACACCGCCGGCGGTCAGCGCGAACCAGATCGCCGAGATGCGCGGGGCGCCGAAGCGGTCGGAGGCCCGCCCGGCGACCAGCATGCCCACGATGCCGCCGAGGTTGAACAGCACGACGAAGGTGAGCGCGGAGCCGAGTTCGTAGCCCTCGCTGCGCATCAGGGTGGGCAGCCAGGTGGCGACGCCGTAGACGAGGAGCAGGCCGCCGAAGGAGGCCAGCCAGTACAGCAGGGTCTGGACCCACTCGCCGCCGCGGAACAGGTTGAGCAGGTTGGCCCAGGGGGCGCCGGCGGCGGTCCGGTCCTTGGCGGCGGGCAGCTCGGCGTCGTAGCGGGCGGCCAGCGCGCGGGCCTCCTCCACTCGGCCGCGGGCGACGAGGAAGCTCAGCGACTCGGGCAGGAACCGGGCGAGCACGGGGACGAAGAGCAGGGGGACCACACAGACCCAGAAGGCGGCGCGCCAGCCGAGCGGCTCGACGATCCACAGGGCCACGTAGGCGGAGAGGATGCCGCCGGCGTGGTGGGCGGTCATCAGCAGGCCGATGGTGAGGGCGGCGCGAGCGCGCGGGGCGTAGTCGGAGACCATGCTGATCGCGGTGGGGAGCAGGCCGCCGAGGCCGAGGCCGGCCAGGGTCCGGCCGAGGCCGAAGACGGCGACGCCGCCGGAGACCGCGCAGAGGCCGGAGGCCAGCGAGAAGAGCGCGACGCAGGAGACCATCAGCTTCTTGCGGCCGATGCGGTCGGCGACCGTCCCCGCGGTCAGCGCGCCGACGAGCATGCCGAAGGTGGCGTAGCTGCCGAGGTCGCCGGCCTGGGCCGAGGTGATGCCGAGGGCCTTCTCCTCGAGCATGTGGGGCAGGACCGAGCCGTAGATGAACATGTCCAGGCCGTCGAAGAGGACGGCGAGCCAGCACAGGCCGACGACCAGCAGGGCCAGTCTGCTGCCGCGGGCGGACAGCGCGGAGGAGGACATCGTTGTTTTCCTCTCGTCCAGGAGGAGTCTCCCTGGAGGGGACGTGTGATGGGGCGACGCTAAGGACCCCGCCCATCGAGCGTCAACACTTTTGTTGACAATCTCAGCAACAATTCGGGGGGTGGGTCGCGCACCCACGGGTGCGCGACCCACCCCCCGGTGGCGCGGTCCTCGTCAGGCGGTCGGCGGTGTGCCGTGGGTGTGGAACGACGCGATGGTCTTCAGGCCCCAGGCCTGCCCCTTGGCCCGCTCCGCCTCGGTCCAGGTGACCAGCGGCCAGTCGGGCGCCAGCACCAGGCGGGTGAGCGGGTTGCACAGCTCGATGCGGTTGCCGCCCGGCTCGTAGACGTAGAGGAAGAACGTCTGCTGGATGGCGTGCTTGTGCGGGCCCGTCTCGATGAACACTCCGGTGTCGATGGCGAGGTCGGCGGCGCGCAGGATGTCCTCGCGGGTGTCGGCCGCGAAGGCGATGTGGTGCAGCCGTCCGGAGGAGCCGGTCCAGTCCTCGGTGTAGACGACGTCGTACGACTTGTCGGTGAAGGTCAGCCAACGGGCGGCGATCTTCCCGGAGTCGAGCCGGATCTGCTCGGTGGGCCGGGCGCCGAGGAGCTGTTCCTGGAACTCGGCGTTGGCGAGCACGTCGGCGGCGAGGAAGTTGACGTGGTCGAGCCGGCGGACGCCCACGCCCCGGTTGGGCCTGGCCTGCGGCTGGTTCTTCAGCGCCGGCCGCAGCTCCTCGGGTGCCCGGTAGTGCTCGCTCTCCCAGTACAGGGCGTGCTCGTGGCCGTCGGGGTCGGCGGTGAGGTAGAGCCTGCCGATGCCGGGCTCGTCCTCGACCCACTTCCCGGACCGTCCCGCCGCCTCCAGGGCCGCCACCCGGCGCTGGAGGGCCTCCTCGCTCGAGGTGCGCAGTGCGAGCCGGCCGAGGCCGGGCCGTTCGCGGGCGGTGAGGACCAGGCTGTGGTGTTCGTAGTCGTCGTAGGTGCGCAGGTAGACGGTGTCGCCGTCCCGGCCGTTGACGGTCAGGCCGAGGTAGTCGGTGAAGAAGGCGACGCTGGCGTCCAGGTCGGGCGTGAAGAGCTGGGCGTGGCCGACATGGGCGATGTCACCGAGCGGCGGAGTCATGGGTGCCTCCAGGGCGTTGTGCGGGGATCGGTGCCGTCTCGGCGGACCGGGGGAAGACGGTGCCGTCGAAGATCTTGCGCGCGGTGCGTACGACGGCGGTGCGGCGGACCACGGCGGAGCCGGGGTCGACGTGGACGTCGACCTCCAGGAAGCCGGTGGGGTGTTCGACGCGTACCCGGTCGCCGACCCCGGGCAGCCGCGCGATCCCCTCCCCCACCGCGCCCGCCACGCGCAGTCCGGCCGCCACGCTCGCGGCGCCCAGGACGCCGATGGAGGTGTGGCAGCGCACCGGGATGAAGGTGCGGGTGGTGACCGCGCCGCCGTGCCGGGGCGGGGCGAGCAGGGTCAGCTTGGGCACGGTGGCGCCCTCGACGTCCCCGAGGCCCATCAGGCGCCCGGCCGCCAGCCGGATCTCCTTGAGGCGGTCGGCGAGACCCGCGTCCTCCTCCAGCTCCTTGGGCGTCTCGTACCCGGTGACCTTCAGCGCCGCCGCCGGGACGAGCACCACCGGCATGCCGTTGTCGACGCAGGTCACCTCGGTGCCGGCGATCGTGTCGCGGACGTTGCCGGTGGGCAGCAGCGGGCCGGCGCCCTGCGGGAACCCGATGACGACCGGGGCGGCCGTGCCCGGCACCCCGGATATCCCGACGGTGCCGGTGTGGTCGACGCGCCCGCCCGGGGTCGGGAAGGTCGCGACGGCGCGTTCGCCGGTGTTGAGCATCCGGATGCGTACGGACGTCTCGTCGTCCCCGGCGGCCACCAGCCCCCGCTCGACGGCGAACGGGCCCACTCCGGCGAGGATGTTGCCGCAGTTCTGCCGGTCGGTGACCTCGGGGGTGTCCACGGCGACCTGGAGGAACAGGTAGTCGACGTCGGCGTCCGGGTCGGCCGAGCGGGAGACCACGGCGACCTTGCTGGTCAGCGGGTGGGCGCCGCCCAGGCCGTCGATCTGGCGCGGGTCGGGGCTGCCCATGATCCGCAGCAGCAGGGCGTCGCGGGCGGCGGGATCGGCGGGCAGGTCACCGGCCAGGAAGTAGCCGCCCTTGGAGGTGCCGCCGCGCATCAGCATGCAGCGCACCCCGTCGGAGCCGGTCACGGCCGCTCCCCGGCCGCGTACGCGTCGTACGACTGGTAGGTCACGCCCAGTTGCCTCAGCTTCTCGCGCAACCCGTAACGGTCGAGGCCGAGTTGGCCCTCGACGAAGGCGGCACGGGAGGCGGCCTCCTTGTTCTCCCGGGCCGCGGACGCCTCGGCCGTCCGCCTCGCCCGCTCGCGGGGGACGACCACCACGCCGTCGTCGTCGGCGACGATCACGTCACCGGGGCGGATCACCTGGCCGTCGACGGCGACCGGCACGTTGACCGAGCCGCCGGTGGCCTTCACCGTGCCCTGCGCACAGACCGCCCGGGACCAGGCGGCGAAGCCCATCTCGCGCAGTTCCTGCGTGTCGCGGATGCCCGCGTTGATGACCAGGCCGCGCACACCGCGCCGTTGCAGCGCGGTGGCGAACAGTTCGCCGAACATGCCGTCGGTGGACGGGGAGGTGGTGGTGACGACCAGGACGTCGCCCTCGCCGCACTGCTCCACGGCGGCGTGGATCATCAGGTTGTCGCCGGGCCAGGAGAGCACGGTGACCGCGGTGCCCGCGACCCGTACGCCCTGCTGGATCGGCCGTATCCCCGGTCCGAGCAGCCCGGTGCGGCCCATGGCCTCGCTGATCGTGGCCACGCCGTACCCGGCGAGCGCCTCGACGTCCTCGGGCCCGGCCTTCGGGGGGCCGGTGACGACGACGCCGCTCATGCCAGCTCCTTCGCGATCTGCGGGTACGGGCGCATGAACGCCTCGGCCATGGTCCTGTGCGGCAGGCCCAGGTTGGGGCCCGCGTTGCGCTTGAGCTGGACGCCGCGGCGGACGGCCAGGTCGGTGTAGTAGTCCCACAGGTGCCGCTGGGCGCCGAGGCACTCCATGGCCTCGCGCTTGGTCTCCCACACCTCGGTGATGTCGAGCAGGACCTCCGGCCTGAAGCCGCTCATCTCGGGCTGGTGCGGCTCGAAGTAGAAGACGGGCGGGGCGCCGATGATCTCGCCCTCGCCCGGGTAGCCGATGGCCTGGGCGAGGACGCGGGCCTGGAGTGCCATGCGGTTGGCGGCCGGGTGGTCGCCGTTGTACGGGTCCTCGACGGGGTGGGTGAGCACCACGTCGGGCTGGGTGGCCCGGTAGACCTCGACGAGCCGGTCGGTCAGTTCGGGGGTCCCGGTCAGCGGGTAGTCGCCGGCGTCGAAGAAGCGGACCTCGGCGCCGAGGACGGCGGCGGCCTTCTCGGCCTCCGCCCGGCGTATCGCCTTGATCTCCTCCAGCTTCTTCCCCTCGCGCCAGGCCTTGGCCGACTCGCCGCGCTCGCCGAAGGTCAGGCACGCGATGGTGACCTTCTCCCCGCGCGAGGCGGCCAGGGCGACGGCGCCGCCCGCCCGCCATACGAAGTCCCCCGCGTGCGCGGTGACGACGAGCGTCGAACGTGGGACGGCGGCGGGCGTGTTGGCATGCGTCATGACTGAAGATCTCCTCGGTGACAGGTGACGCCCGCCCCGGTGCGTGCGTCAGTCGCGCAGCGCCTCGATCACGCCGGCGAGGTGGGCGCGGACGGCCGCCTCGGCCGCCTGCGGGTCCCTGGCCGCGATCGTCTCGATCATGGCCAGATGCTCGTTCAGGGATTGCTGCGGACGCCCCGGTCGCAGCGCCAGCTGGAAGCGGTGCCGCACCAGTTGGGCGTTGAGCCGCTCCAGGAGTTCCACGGCCGTCGACTGGCCGGAGAACTCCCGGATCCTGGCGTGGAGTTCGTGGTTGAGCTCCGAGTAGGTGAGCGGTTCGCCGTCGGCCACGGCCTTGCGCATCGACGTGCCCAGGTCCTTGAGCTCGGTGACCTGTGCGTCGGTGACGGCGGCCGCCGCCTTCGCCGCGCAGAGACCTTCGAGGACCAGGCGGCACTCGGTGATGGCGACCGCTTCCTCCACGGTCACCACCCGCACCCGTGAACCACGGTTGCGGATCCGCTCCACCAGCCCCTGGGACTCCAGCTCTATCAACGCGGCCCGGATGCTGGCCCGGGTCACGCCGAACTGCTCGGCGAGTTCGTTCTCCACCAGCCGCTGCGCCGGCGCCATCTCGCCGTGCAGGATCGCCTCCCGCAGCTGCCCGAGCGCAAGCTGTTTGGCCTGCTCCCCGGTGCCCGGACGGGCTTGGTTCGGCATGGTTGCCCTCCCTGAGTGAGTGCCTGTCGAACGTAAATCTAGCCAAACAAGATTGTCAACAATTTTGTTCGCCGTATTGCGGGCGCCGCTCCCGGTACGCCGATTGTCCTGTCAAAAGGTTGACATGACGCCGGATCCCCGCAGAGGGTGGGCGGACAGGACACGGACCGGGCCGGAAAGAGGCTTTCATGGTGGACGCACTGGGTGTCGCCGTCGTCGGATTCGGCTGGATGGGGCGGGTGCACACCCAGGCGTACGCACGCGTGCGGCACCACTACCCTCAGCTCGCCCTCCGGCCCGAACTGGTCACGGTCGCCGAGGAGGTGCCGGGCCGGGCCGAGGAGGCCGCCGCGCAGTTCGGGTTCGCCTCGACGACCCGCGACTGGCGGGAGGTGGCCGCCGACCCCCGGGTGCGGGCCGTCAGCATCACCGCCCCGAACTTCCTGCACCGCGAGATCGGTGTCGCGATGGCCGAGGCCGGCAAGCACATCTGGATCGAGAAGCCGGTGGGCCTGGACGCGGACGACGCCCGCGCGGTCGCGGACGCGGTCGCCAGGGCCGGGGTCCAGGGGGCGGTCGGCTTCAACTACCGCAACGCGCCCGCCGTGGAGGCGGCCCGCGAGCTGATCGCCTCCGGCGGGATCGGCACGGTCACCCATGTCCGCATCCGGCTCTTCAGCGACTACGCGGCTCACCCGGAGGGCGCGCTGACCTGGCGCTACGAGCGGGAGCGCGGGGGCAGCGGGGTGCTCGGCGACCTGGCCTCGCACGGCGTGGACCTGGCCCGTTTCCTGCTCGGCGACATCGCCTCGCTGACCGCGGACACGGCGGTCTTCCTGCCCGAGCGGGCCCGGCCGGCGGGCGCCACGGCCGGTCACTCCCGCGCGGCCGGGGGCGAGCTCGGCCCGGTGGAGAACGAGGACTACGTGAGCTGTCTGCTGCGGTTCGTCTCCGGTGCGCGCGGGGTGCTGGAGGCGTGCCGGGTGTCGGTCGGCGAGCAGAACAACTACGGCTTCGAGGTGCACGGCACGCGGGGGGCGGTGTTCTGGGACTTCCGGCGGATGAACGAACTCGGTGTCAGCCGGGGGACCGGCTACCAGGACCAGCCCGTCAGCACGCTCTACGTCGGGCCGGGGCACGGGGAGTTCGGGGCGTTCCAGCCGGGGGCGGCGAACGCCATGGGGTACGACGATCTGAAGGTGATCGAGGCGTACCGGTTCCTGCGCTCCGTCGCGGAGGGGGTTCCGTACGGGGCGGGGCTCGCGGACGCGGTGCACAGTGCGGTGGCGCTGGACGCGATGGCGCGGTCGGCGGAGAGCGGGGCCCGGGTGGCGCTCTGACCCTTCCTCGCCCCCGCCACCCCTTCCCTCCCCGTCCCTGGGGGCTGCGCCCCCAGACCCCCGTGCGCGGTTCCCCGCGCCCCTGTCGGGGGCGCGGGGGCGAGGAAAGAGGAGCGGTCACTCCGCCCGGGCGTTCTCGCGACGGCCCAGCCACACCTTCACCGGTACCAGCACCAGCCACCACCACATGGCGGCGGGCCCGACGGCCAGGGCGAGCGGGACGGTCACCAGGAACACCGTCACCGTCGCGCCCAGGTCGACGGCGTAGAGCCACTCGTCCCGCACGGGTGCGGCCCCGCCGCGCAGCCAGGGGCGCCGGGCGACGAGGACGGCCAGCGCCAGGTGGACGGCACCGAGCGAGGCCACCGCCACCGAGTAGATGATCACCGAGGCGCGTTCGTCGCCGTACTCGGAGACCAGCGCGGTCGGGAACGGCAGCAGGGCCGCGAGGCCCAGACCGAGCACGGTCAGCGAGATCACCTGTCCGTCCACCTGCCGGACCGTGCGGAAGACCGCCCGGTGGTCGCGCCAGAAGCCGCCCAGCACCGCCAGGCTGATCCCGTAGGCGCCCAGGTTGGGCACCGTGTCGCTCAGGGCCTGGCGGAACTCCTCGGAGTCCAGTCCTTGCGGCACGGAGATGTCCAGGACCAGCAGGGTGATGGCGATGGCGAACACGCCGTCGGCGAGCGCGATCAGCCGCTCGGGCCCGCCTTCCGGGGTCGGTTTCCTCATGCGCACGACGGTAGGCAGGACCGGCCCGGGGTGCGGGGTTACACGCCCGGCCGTCACCCCGCCGACGTCGGGGGCGGCATGTTGTAGGGGGTCACCACCTGGACGGCGGAGGGGAGGGTGGGTCCCGCGGGCGGCAGGGCGCCGTGGGCCCGCATCACCAGGTGGCAGGCCTCGCGCAGGTCGTGCCGCAGGTCGTGGTGGAGCACTGCGGACAGCCGGTGCTCGCGCAGCAGCCGGGTGTTGTCGTGGTCGAGGTCGTGCGCGACGAACACCGCGCACTCGCGTCCGGCGTCCTCGAAGGCGCGCAGGGTGGCGATGTTGCCGCCGCCGATCGAGTAGACCGCGCGGATCTCCGGGTCGCGTTCCAGGGCGGCCCGGACCAGGTCGTACTGGGTGGCGTCCAGGCCCTGCCCCTCGGCGATCTCGACGAGGCTGCGCCCGGGGTGCCGGACGCGCATGGTGGCGCGGAAGCCCATCTCGCGCTCCTCCTCGTTGCGGAAGGAGCCGCTGGAGAGACTGGTGAGCACATTGCCGGGGCGGTCGCCCAGCCACTGCCCCATGAGGTAGGCGGCGGTCGCGCCCGCCGCCCGGTTGTCGCTGCCGACGTGACCGATCCGGGCGCTCGCCGGCAGATCCGTCACCAGGGTCACCACGGGGACCCCGGCCGCCACGAGCCGGCCGACGGCCGCGGTGACCTCGGGGACGTCGGGCGCCTTGAGCAGCACGCCCTGGGAGCCGCGCCGGCCGATCCGGTCGAGGAGCGCGACCAGTTCCCCCGCCGGGCCCGTCTCCCGGAAGTGGAAGCGGGAGCGGACCACCGCCGGGTGCAGGGAGGGCAGTTCGGCCTCCAGGGCGGCCCGTACGGCGGTGGAGAACCGCTCCGGCGACTGCATCACGATGTCCACCATGAACGTCCGGCCGACCAGCCGGACCTGGGTGCGCTGCCGGTCCAGGTCGGCGATCGCCCGGTGCACCTCCCGCGCGGTGCTCTCCCGCACTCCGCCCCGGCCGTTGAGGACCCGGTCCACCGTGGCCTCGCTCAACCCGGCCTGACGTGCGATTTCCCGGATCGGGAAGGGATGGCCCACATCCGCTCCTGAGGGGTTTTTGATGGCTCGCTGCTGGTTGTTCGAAGGGTTTGTACTGACAAGAATGACATCAGCCGCGTCGCTCCGTGACCCGAAGGGACGACCCCATGTCAGCCTCCACCCACCAGCGGACGCCCGCGCCGGCCGCCTGGCTGTCCGAGCGGGACTGCGACCTGGACGCCTTCCGCGCCCTGGTCGAGCAGCCGACCGGCCTCGACGCCTACCCGCACGCCGCCGGTGTCGAGCGGAACGTGCTGCTGTACGACGCCGACCGGCTCGCCCTCGCCGACCGCCGTGCCGTACAGGCCGAACTGGTGCGCGCGTTCGCGGACGGCCCCGGCATCGTGGTGATCCGCGGTGCCTTCGCCGACCCGGCGGTGGTGGACCGGACCACCGCCGTGTTCGACGCCCTGATCGCCGGGCAGCGCGCCTCGGGCGCCGGTGCCGGCGACCACTTCGCCAGGCCGGGCGCCAACGACCGGGTGTGGAACGCCCTGGAGAAGGCGGCCCTGTACGACCCGGAGGCGTTCGCCGACTACTACGCCAACGACGTGATCGCGCTGGTCTCCTCGGCCTGGCTCGGCCCCGGTTACCAGATCACCTCCCAGGTCAACGTGGTCAATCCGGGCGGCGCGGCGCAGACCGTGCACCGCGACTACCACCTCGGGTTCCTCTCGAACGAGGCCGCCTCCGCCCATCCGGCGCACGTGCACCGCCTCTCCCCCGTGCTCACCCTCCAGGGCGCGGTGGCGCACTGCGACATGCCCGTCGAGTCCGGGCCCACGCTGTACCTGCCGCACTCGCAGAAGTACGAGCCGGGCTACCTCGCCTGGCGGCTCCCGGAGTTCCGGGCGTACTTCGAGGAGCACCACGTGCAGCTGCCGCTCGCCAAGGGCGACGCGGTGTTCTTCAACCCGGCACTGTTCCACGCCGCCGGCTCCAACCGCTCGGCGGACATCCGGCGCATGGCCAACCTGCTCCAGGTGTCGTCGGCGTTCGGCCGGGCGATGGAGACGGTGGACCGCGAGGCCGTGGCGGGCGCCGTGTACCCGGTGCTCCTCAAGCGGCAGGGCGAGGGCGCCGGCGAGCGGTGGCTGGAGAACGTGATCGCGGCGAGCGCCGAGGGGTACCCCTTCCCCACCAACCTCGACCGCGACCC
>NZ_NCTE01001502.1 GCF_002114215.1 Streptomyces sp. 13-12-16
CAACTGGCGGTGGTGGTCGTGCTGGCCGCGGGGGTCGGGGCGGTGATCCGCCGGACGCGGTTCGGGCGGGAGCTGCGGGCCGTCGTGGACGACCGGCGACTGGCCGTGCTCGCCGGTGTGGACGCGGACCGGGTGGCGGCGGCGGGCTGGGCGTTCGGCTCGTTCACGGCCGGTCTGACCGGCGTGCTGCTGGCGCCGTACGTGCGGCTCGACCCGTACGGGCTGCCGCTGCTCGTGATGGAGGTGGTGGCGGTCGCGGTCGCCGCGCGGATGCGCGGTCCGGCCGTGGCGGTGGTCGTCGCGCTCGGCATCGGGGTGGCGCAGAGCCAGCTCACGCGGTTGCACCCGTCCGGGTGGGGTGAGCCGTTGCTGCAGGCCGTGGGCGCCAACCTGTTCGTCGTGGCGCTGCTGGTCGCCGCCCTGGTGCTGCCCGGAGTCGGCACGCGCGACGCGCTCCCGCGCCCCGCCGCCGCGCGGGTGCCCGCTCACCCGGGCGCCTGGATCGTGGCCGGGGTGCTGTTCCTGCTGCCGCTGGGCCTCGCCGGGCGCGATCTGCA
>NZ_NCTE01000165.1 GCF_002114215.1 Streptomyces sp. 13-12-16
AATGACACGACTTCGGCGGTACGCTTGAGCCCCGCTACATTGTCGGCGCGGAATCACTAGACCAGTGAGCTATTACGCACTCTTTCAAGGGTGGCTGCTTCTAAGCCAACCTCCTGGTTGTCTCTGCGACTCCACATCCTTTCCCACTTAGCGTACGCTTAGGGGCCTTAGTCGATGCTCTGGGCTGTTTCCCTCTCGACCATGGAGCTTATCCCCCACAGTCTCACTGCCGCGCTCTCACTTACCGGCATTCGGAGTTTGGCTAAGGTCAGTAACCCGGTAGGGCCCATCGCCTATCCAGTGCTCTACCTCCGGCAAGAAACACACGACGCTGCACCTAAATGCATTTCGGGGAGAACCAGCTATCACGGAGTTTGATTGGCCTTTCACCCCTAACCACAGGTCATCCCCCAGGTTTTCAACCCTGGTGGGTTCGGTCCTCCACGAAGTCTTACCTCCGCTTCAACCTGCCCATGGCTAGATCACTCCGCTTCGGGTCTTGAGCGTGCTACTGAA
>NZ_NCTE01001503.1:0-233 GCF_002114215.1 Streptomyces sp. 13-12-16
CCTTTTCCGCACACCAACTCTTGGTCAACGGTTGGTCAAGAAACACGTTAACCCTGCAAAGTCGTTTGCAGGGTTAACTCGATGTTTCGTGGCGGAGAGAGCCTGAAAAGAAAGGGGGTGTTGGCGTGAACCCGCCCTTGATCGGGGGGACGTCCTTGACCGGAGGGATGCCGCGATCAGAGGGATGCCGCGTCGCGGGCCAGCGCGGTGAGCCGTGAGATCGCCCGGAAGTA
>NZ_NCTE01001503.1:243-6445 GCF_002114215.1 Streptomyces sp. 13-12-16
TCAGGGCGCTGTCCGAACGTGCGGGCGTTGTCGATGAGGGGCTGCATCTGGTGATTCCTCCTGGCGCGCGTGGGGGCGCGTCGGACGGGCATGACAAAGGTCGGGTTCACTGACCCATGGCCCTTGCTTCGCGGGTTGTATACGCGGATGCGAAGGCCGTGGGGGCGCGCGGAAATGAAGCGCGGGTAAAGCGGCGGCGAGGGGCCGGGGTGTGGCCGCGCTCGCCGGACCTCGGGACATGCGGGTGCGGCAAGGCGGTTCGCACCTTTTCCGCACACCAACTCTTGGTCAACGGTTGGTCAAGAAACACGTTAACCCTGCAAAGTCGTTTGCAGGGTTAACTCGATGTTTCGTGGCGGAGAGAGCCTGAAAAGAAAGGGTGTGTTGGCGTGAACCCGCCCTTGATCGGGGGGACGTCCTTGACCGGAGGGATGCCGCGATCAGAGGGATGCCGCGTCGCGGGCCAGCGCGGTGAGCCGTGAGATCGCCCGGAAGTACTTCTTGCGGTAACCGCCCTTCAGCATCTCCTCGCTGAACAGCCGGTCGAACGGCAGCCCCGAGGCGAGGACGGGCACCTCACGGTCGTAGAGCCGGTCCGCGAGGACGACGAGCCGGAGCGCGGTCGACTGGTCCGGCACCGGACGCACACCGGTGAGGCACACCGCGCGGAGCCCGTCGGTCAGGGCGCCGTAGCGGCTGGGGTGGACCCGCGCGAGATGCTCCAGCAGGTCGGGGAAGGCGTCGAGCGAGGCGCCCTCGGTGGCGTGCGCCGTCCGCGTCACCCGCTCGTCGGAGTACGGCTCCGGCGCCTCGGGCAGACCCCGGTGGCGGTAGTCCTCGCCGTCGATGCGCAGGGCGCGGAAGTGGGCCGACAGGCCCTGGATCTCGCGCAGGAAGTCGGCGGCGGCGAACCGGCCCTCGCCGAGCTTGCCCGGCAGCGTGTTCGAGGTGGCGGCGAGCGCGACGCCGGCCTCGACCAGCTTGCCGAGCAGGGTGGAGACGAGCACGGTGTCGCCCGGGTCGTCCAGCTCGAACTCGTCGATGCACAGCAGGCGGTGCCCGGAGAGGGTCTTCACGGTCTGCTGGAAGCCGAGGGCGCCGACCAGGTTGGTCAGCTCCACGAAGGTGCCGAACGCCTTGAGCGCGGGCTCGGCCGGGGTGGCGTGCCACAGGGAGGCCAGCAGGTGGGTCTTGCCGACGCCGTAACCGCCGTCGAGGTAGACGCCGCGCGGCCCGGTCGGGGCCTTCTTCGGAGCCCTGCCGAAGCCGAACAGCCTGCGCCGGCCCGAGTCGCCGGCCGCCGCCCCGTCGAGGCCGGCCGCGAAACCCTCCAGGACGCGCACGGCCTCAATCTGGCTCGGCTGGTTCGGGTCCGGGATGTAGGTGGAGAAGCGGACCGAGTCGAACCGCGGCGGCGGCACCATCTCGGCGACGAGCCGGTCCGCGGGTACGTGCGGCTCACGGGCGCACAGCGACAACGGGGCCACGTCGGCTATCGGACCGGGACGGGAGGCGGAGGAGGAGGACGACACGGTCCCCCATGCTACGGGGCGTGGAACACTGCCTGACATGCGACGCCTGTTCCCTGTGACCGACGTGACCGACGAGACAGCGGCTCGTGAGTGGAGCCTCGCCGAGCTGGCCGCCGCGTACGGCTACCCCGAGCCGGGGCCCGGCGGGCGGGAGCCGTGGCTGCGGGCCAACATGGTGTCCACCCTCGACGGGGCCGCCCAGCACGACGGCCGCTCGCAGCCCATCTCCTGCCCGGCCGACATGCGTATCTTCGGCACGCTGCGGGCGCTCGCCGACGTCGTGGTCGTCGGCGCGCAGACGGTACGGCAGGAGGGCTACCGTCCGGCACGCGCGCGTGACGAGTTCGCGGCCGCGCGGGAGGCCGCCGGGCAGGGACCCGCGCCCGTGATCGCGGTGGTGACGGCGAGCCTGGACCTGGACTTCTCGCTGCCGCTGTTCACCTCCCCCCTGGTGCCCACGCTGCTCCTGACCGGAGCCGGGGCGACCCCGGACCGCGTGGCCGCCGCCGAGGAGGCGGGCGCCCGGGTGATCACCGCCGGAGAGGGGGAAGCGGTGGACCCCGCGCGGGCGGTGCGGGCCCTCGCGGACCTCGGACACACCCGGCTGCTGACCGAGGGCGGACCGAGGCTGCTGGGCCAGTTGGTGGCGGCCGGAGTGCTGGACGAGCTCTGCCTGACCGTCTCACCGATGCTCACCGCCGGTGACGCGCAGCGCATCGCCGGTGGACCGTCCGTAACACTTCCGCGGCGTTTCGCGCTGAAATCGATGTTGGAGGAGGACGGTTTCCTGTTCACGCGGTACCAGCGGTCCTGACGTCCGTGGCCGTGTCCCCGGGAGCGCCCGATGGTGGCCGCTTGTCCGGTGATCGGCGGTACGCATCCGTCCGGCCGGTGCGGGAAGGGGCGACACTGAATCCGGCAGTGCCCGTGCGAACACGGGGCAGAAGGGTTTCCGCAGGGCCCGGCAGGGCCCACGGAGCAGAGAGGGGCCCTAGGGTCCTCCGAGGAGAAGGGGCGCCTGGTGTTCACAAGCGTACTGATGATCGAGAAGGCCCTGACGTCCGCCGACGTGGAGTTCGTCACCACCTTGCACGGCGACGAGCCGGTCTCCTTCCACGTGCTGCTCCAGCCGCGCGGCGAACAGGCCGACCGGCTGCTGAGAGCCATCGACGACGTCGCGCTCGGCGAGCTCGACGAGGCCGCCCGCGAGGGCGAGACCCCCGAGGGCGAGGAGGCCCAGGACATGGGGGAGCAGGCCCTGGAGGTGTCCCTGCGGGCCCTGCGCGCCACCGGCGACACGGCGGACGGCCGCCTCATCGCGGACCACCCCCTGGACGCGCTGAGGACCATGGTGGAGGAGGTCGGGGCGGACGAGGTGATCGTCCTGACCGACCCGCACTACGTGGAGGAGTTCTTCCACCGCGACTGGGCCTCCCGCGCCCGCCACAAGGTCGGGGTGCCGGTGCTGAAACTCTTCTCGCACAGCAAGGCATAGGCTGGGGCGGCGCTCTCCCGGCTCTCCCGTGAGAGCGCGAAGACCGCCGTCCCGCTCGTCGCACCACTGGGAGAACACGCATGGCACCCGGCCTTCCTACCGCCATGGACCGACCGCACTTCATCGGCATCGGCGGCGCCGGGATGTCGGGCATCGCCAAGATCCTCGCCCAGCGCGGCGCGAAGGTGGCCGGCAGCGACGCCAAGGACTCCGCGACCGCCGACGCCCTGCGCGCCCTCGGCGCCACCGTCCACATCGGACACGCCGCCGCGCACCTCGCCGACGACGCCAGCTGCGTGGTCGTCTCCTCCGCGATCCGCGAGGACAACCCCGAACTGGTCCGCGCGGCCGAGCTGGGCATTCCGGTGGTGCACCGCTCCGACGCCCTCGCCGCCCTGATGGACGGCCTGCGCCCCATCGCGGTGGCCGGCACCCACGGCAAGACCACCACCACCTCCATGCTCGCCGTCTCCCTCACCGCGCTGGGCCGTGAGCCGTCGTACGCGATCGGCGGCGACCTGGACGTCCCCGGCTCCAACGCGCTGCACGGCGCGGGCGAGATCTTCGTCGCCGAGGCCGACGAGTCGGACCGCAGCTTCCACACGTACGCGCCCGAGGTCGCGATCATCCTCAACGTGGAGCTGGACCACCACGCCAACTACGCCTCCATGGAGGAGATCCACGAGTCCTTCGAGACGTTCGTCGGCCGGATCGTGCCCGGCGGCACCCTGGTGATCTCCGCCGACCACGAGGGCGCCCGCGAGCTGACCCGGCGGCTGGACGGCTCGGTGCGGACCGTGACGTACGGCGAGTCGGCGGACGCCGACGTGCGGGTGCTGTCGGTCGTCCCGCAGGGGCTGAGGAGCGAGGTGACCGTCGAACTCGACGGCGCCCCGCTCACCTTCACCGTGTCGGTCCCCGGCCGGCACTACGCGCACAACGCGGTCGCCGCGCTCGCCGCCGGCGTGGCGCTCGGCGTCCCGGCCGCCGAGCTGGCCCCGGCGCTCGCCGCGTACACCGGAGTGAAGCGGCGCCTCCAGCTCAAGGGCGAGGCCGCCGGCGTGCAGGTCGTCGACTCCTACGCGCACCACCCGACCGAGATGACCGCCGACCTGGAGGCGATGCGCGCCGCCGCCGGGGACGCCCGCATCCTCGTCGTCTTCCAGCCGCACCTCTTCTCCCGCACCCGCGAGCTGGGCAAGGAGATGGGCCGGTCCCTGTCCCTGGCCGACGCCTCGGTGGTGCTGGACATCTACCCGGCCCGCGAGGACCCGATCCCCGGCGTCACCAGCGAGCTGATCATCGAGGCGGCCCGGGTGGCCGGCGCGGACGTCACCGCCGTCCACGACAAGGCGGAGGTACCCGAGGTGATCGCGGGAATGGCGAAGCCCGGTGATCTCGTTCTCACCATGGGAGCGGGCGACGTCACCGACCTCGGCCCGCTGATCCTGGACCGTCTGTCGAAGTAAGGGGCTGGAAGCTCATGCCGTACGACGTGGAGAAGCCGGACGAGCAGTGGCGCGCGGAACTGTCCCCGTCCGAGTACGCCGTCCTGCGCCAGGCGGCCACGGAACCCGCCTTCACCGGCGAGTACACCGACACCAGGACCGAGGGCGTCTACTCCTGTCGCGCCTGTGGCGCCGAGCTGTTCACCTCGACCACCAAGTTCGAGTCGCACTGCGGCTGGCCGTCCTTCTACGACCCGAAGGACACCGGCGCCGTGGAACTGGTCGAGGACCGGTCGCACGGCATGGTGCGCACCGAGGTGCGGTGCGCACGGTGCGGTTCGCACCTGGGGCACGTGTTCGAGGGCGAGGGGTATGCGACGCCCACGGACCAGCGGTACTGCATCAACAGCATCTCGCTGACGCTGCAGCCCGCCGAGGGCTGATCCGTACCCACCCGCTGCTCACCACCCGGTGAGCAGCAGGTGGTTGAGGAGCAGCGCGAGGACGGCCTGCCCGGCAAGCCAGGCGCGCGGGCCGGGCAGGAGGGCGGCGGCGGGGAGCAGCCAGAACGCGAAGGGCAGCCAGATGCGTTCCGTCTCCGCCTTGCTCATCCCGGACAGGTCGGCGATCAGCAGCGCGAGGAGCGCGGATCCCGCGAGCAGCGCCAGGCGGGCGGCGGCACCCCGGTCCCCGACGAGCGCGCCCCCCGCCCTGCGCAGCCCGGCCACCGTCGCCGGGCCGGTGATCAGCACCGCGCAGGCGAGGTTGGCCCACACCCAGTACCCGTACGGCCGTACCCCGCCCGCCCCCTGGTGGTAGCGGGTGACCAGCAGCCGGTACGCCTCCCACCAGTCGAACCCCAGCACGGCGAACACCACCGGCACGACCAGGAACCCGGCGATCACGTACGGCAGCACCCGCAGCCGCCGCGTGCCCAGCAGCAGGACCGCCGCGCCGATCACCGCGAACAGGGTGAGCCCGTACGACAGGTACACGGTGAGCCCGAACAGCAGTCCCGAGCCGAGGCCCGTCCAGGCCGGGCGGTGTCCGGTCACGGCGAGGGCGAGCAGGGCGACGGCCCAGGCGGCGACCGCCGTGAACCAGCCGTCGGCGGACGTGCCCACCCACACCGCCGCCGGAGCCAGGACGAGGAAGGGCGCGGCGCGGCGGGCGAGCGACTCGTCGGCGAGCCGGCGTACGGCGATCAGGACCGCGACCGCCGCCGTGGTGCCGGTGACGATGACGAAGGCACCCGCCCACCCTCCGCCGCCCAGCCCGATCCGGTCGAGGAGGACGAAGGTGAGGGTGGCGCCCGGCGGGTGCCCGGCGACATGGGCGGGCCAGTTGTCGGGGGTGCCGAGCAGGATGTGCGCGTCGAAGTCCCGCAGGGCGGCGGGGACGTCACGGAAGCGGTCGACGGCCCGCAGGTACTCGTGGGTGGTGGTCAGCTGCCCGGCGACGCCCCGGAACCAGCCGTCGACGAGGGCGAGGGACCAGGTCCACGCCAGGGACGCCGCCCACGTCGCCGGCAGCAGGCGCCGCCAGGACAGCCCGGCGGCCAGGGAAGGGCCGTACGCCACCACGGCGGCGGCGACGGCCAGGGCGGCCGGAGTACCCGGACCGGCGTGCGGCGCCCAGTCGGCCAGCAGCGGCGGCCAGCCCACCCGGAGCGTGCCGTAGCGGTCCTCGAGCCGGGCGCCGGTCAGTACGGCGGCCAGGACGAGCAG
>NZ_NCTE01000166.1 GCF_002114215.1 Streptomyces sp. 13-12-16
CGGGACAGCCCTTGGCGACCGTCCCGCCCCGCCGCGGTCCACGGGTTCCTCGTCACCTCCCCGGACGCCCGGCCTCCTCGAGCCGTCGGTGTGAACGGTTCCCGCCCCGGCTGCGCAGAGGGGCGTCCGCCTCGGTGAGGACACGGTGGACGAACCCGTACGACCGCCCGTGCGCTTCGGCGATGGCCCGTATGGACAGGCCGTTCTCGTACTGTTCCTTCATCTCCCGCGCGAGTTCCGCACGGGCCGTGCCGGTGATCTGTTTGCCCTTGTCCACGGTTCGTCTCCTTCGGTGATCGACGTCTGGCCGTGATCGTCGTCTACCCCCGACGAGGGACGAGCCACTCGGCGGATGACGGGGGAGGGGAACAATCCGCGGGCGGGTGCGGTTGGGAAGGGCGTGGCCGTGGAGGGGACAGTGTCCCCGGGCCTCACCCATTGCCCGCAGGGACGATCGTTCGGCTGAAGCCCTGCGGAGCCTTTCGCCGCGTAGGCGACCGCCCTCCACGGTCACGCACCCGGTGGCTCCGGCCCAGGCCGGCGTCGCCCCACATCATGCATGACATGTTCGAGTCAATGGCTCGGACGGTGACGGAAGGAGCACCTCATGGCACGCAGTACCGCGCGGCCGGTCGTCAGGCTCAGGTCGACGGCGGGCACGGGAGTCACCTACGTGACCCGCAAGAACCGTCTGAACGACCCCGACCGGCTGGTCCTGCGGAAGTACGACGCGGTCGCCGGCGAACACGTCCTCTTCCGCGAGGAACGATGAAACCCGCCTCCGCCGCCCCGGCGGCGGAGGCACCCCGGGAAGGACATCCCGTGAGGCACGGCATCCATCCCGCCTCCCGTCCGGTCGTCCTCCGTGACCGCGCGTCCGGCTTCCGGCCACCGACCCGCTTCACCGTCGAGTCGCGGCCCACGGCCGGGTGGCAGGACGGCGCCACCTGTCCGGTCGTCGACGTCGAGATCCCGTCGCCCGGCCACCCGTTCCGCACCGGCGCCTCGCGCGTCGTGACACCGCGGGCCGCGTGGAGCGCTTCGAGCGGCGCCACGGCCCCGCCCGCCGCTGACAGCGGCACCCCTCTCCGGTCCTGTGGAAGGAGATCGTGATGAAGGTACGCAAGTCCTTGCGCTCGTTGAAGGCCAGGCCCGGCGCCCAGGTGGTGCGCCGGCGGGGCGCGACGTTCGTGATCAACAAGAAGGATCCGCGTTTCAAGGCCCGCCAGGGCTGACGAGCCGCCTCACCGGCCGGACGGCCCGGTACCGCATTCGCGGTACCGGGCCGTCCGCCGCTTCCCGTTCCGGCCCTCGACGTCGTTCTCGCCCGCCGACCGGTCAGCGCTCCAGGTCCCCACGCATCTCGACGAAGAGCTTCCCCGCGTCGGCGGGCGTGCTGTCCTCGAAGAGCGCGACGGCCGCCGTGCCCTCGTCGGCCCAGCCGCAGACGACGTTGCCGTCCTCGCTCAGCGAGGCGAGCAGGCACTCCACCGAGCCGCCGAGCGGTCCCGGCTCCACCGGCCGGGCCTCGGGCTGCCCCAGCTCCGGGTCCCACTGGATGTACTCGAGCATGCCGCGGAACAGGTGCTCACGACGCTCGTTGGTGTCCTCGGGCACATGATCGACGCCTTCGAACAGCACCGGCGCGCCCTGCCCGCCCGGCTTCCCGTAGTTTCCGGTGACCAGCGTCATGCCGTCCCGCATCTCGCCGGGGTCGACGGGGACGTCCGTCAGGGCCCCGTCCCCCGTCAGCTTGTCCAGGCCACCCGCCCGGGGAGCGTCCACCAAGGTGCGCGGACCGCTCCGCTCGGCCGCAGGCGTCGGCGACGCGGGCCCGGAGACCTGCCCGCTCGGGGAGGCGGGGGGAAGCCCCGCGTCGTCCTCCCGGCAGCCGCTGACCGCCAGCATCGCCAGCACCGCCACGGCCGTCAGGCCCGCTCTCGCCGCAGACGCACACTTCATGGAGTCCCCCCGCTGTCGCTTCGCTCATGGTGTTCCCCGCCGCTCCGGGCGGCGGCAATGATCAGTGACGAGTCGTCCCGGCCGGATGGTTCCCGCCCCGGGACGTTCCGTACTGCGCCGGAACCCTCACCGCGCCCGTTCGTCTCCCGCCGCACGCGAGGGTGGGGGCGTGGGCGGCTGGTGGGCGCGGGTGCGGAGGGTGAAGGCGGCGAGTGCGGTGGTGGTCATGGCGGCCAGCCAGGCCGCGCTGTGGAGCAGGGGGCTCGAGGTGGCGTCCCGGGTGAAGCCCGCGGCGAGGCTGGTCTGGAGGGACCCGTAGCTCGGAAGCAGCTCGACCAGGGCTTTGTCGGCGGTGGTGCTGGCGACGGGGTTCTGCGGCGCGAGATCGATGATGCTGGTCATGATGATCGTGACCAGTCCCTCGACCTCGCCGCGCAGGAAGAGGGCCAGGCACATGCCCATGGCCCCGTAGACCAGGCAGACCGCCAGGACCGCGATGCCGAGGAGGAAGGGCTGGAGGGGAGACCAGAACAGCAGCATCCAGGCGGTGGCGTAGGCGCTGACCAGCACCGATGCGACCAGGAGCGTGGTGAGTTTGGCGCCGACGAGGGCGGTTCGGGGATAGCCGGCCGCGGTGAGGCGACGGTCGAAGGCCCTGGTGCGGCGTGCGGCGCTGAACATCAGGAATCCCACGAGGAGGGACACGGCGTTCAGGGAGCCGCTGATCATCGTGATCTCGTCCCCGCCGGCGCGCAGCCAGGTTCCGGTGGCGCGTAGCCGGAAGGGGAACGTCTTCGGCGTGGTGAGGGTCTTCGCCACGGTGATCCACATCGGGATGAAGGCGACCAGGAGCACGGCGGCCAGCCGGTTCTTCGCCATGGCCAGCAGGGCGTAGCGGCAGGCGACCAGGTAGGCACTCATGCGGTGTCCGTCGTGGGCGAGGGGCCGAGGAGGCCGTCGTGCAGACGGTGCAGGACGTCCAGGCGTCCGGTGTCGTGGGCGAGGTGGGAGACGATGATCACGGTACGGCCGCGGCCTTTCAGCTCTCGGGCGAGGTCCCAGAACCGCAGGTAGGTCTCCCAGTCGAAGCCCTGGTACGGCTCGTCGAGCAGCACGACGTCCGGGTCGTGCATCAGGGCCAGGACCAGGTTCAGCTTCTGCAGGGTGCCACCGCTGAGGACCTTCACCGGCGCGTCCAGATAACCGGCCGCGGAGAGCGCGTCGATCAGCCGGAGCGCGCGGCCGGGGTTCGGGAGACGGTAGGCGATCTGGAAGAGGCGCAGGTGCTGGCGCACGGTCAGCTCCTCGTCCAGGACCGGGTGCTGCGGGCAGTAGCCCCGTGTGCCCGCCAGGTCGACGCGTCCGTCGTCGGGGCGCAGGTCACCGCTGAGGATGCGCAGCAGGGTGGTCTTCCCGGCGCCGTTCTCCCCGACGATGCCCACCAGTTGCCCTGCCCGCGCCTCGAAGCCGACCCCGCGCAGGACCTGCCGGGACCCGAAGTTCTTGCGGACCGCCGTCACGCGCAGCACCACCGCCGGCTGCCGCCTCACGTCCGGGTCCGGACGTGCGTACGTTCGGCGAACGGACACCGGAGGGGCGGTGGGCCCCCGTCCCGGTCGGCGTACAGCGGGCTCGGACTGGCCACGGGGGCTCCTGGAGAGCGATGGGATGCACGGGTTCCGACCGGCCAACGATCCACGAGCCTGTCGGGACACGTCACGCACGCGTCCGGTACGTGCCCCGGAACCGCTCGCGAGCCCCGTCGGCCGGCTGCTGCTGCGGCTCGCCCCTCCCACGGGCCCGTTCCGGACCTTCGACCGCAGGACTGCGAGGGGACAGCTCCCACGCGGCCCGTACACCCCGCCCGCACGCGGCCGACGGCGTTGCCGCCGAGCGTGTTCGTACCGCCCGGGCGGTCACGTCGGCCGTGGGCCCGACCGGCCTCCGGCCTCCGGCCAGACGCCGGACCGGGCCTCCGGCGGGCGGTTCAGAGGTAGCTGACGCCGGTCAGTTCCTCGGCCGCCGTCCAGAGTCGTTCGCCGACGGCCGGATCGGACGCCTCCCGGCTGAGCCTGGCCTCGGTGACCCGGCCGCGCGTCTCGAAGAACCCGGACGGCCCGAAGAACTGGCCGCCCCGCACACCGGGGTCGGTCGCGGCGCGCAACTGCGGCAGCGCGCCCCGCTCCACCGGCTGGGTGACCAGCAGGCCGCCCCGCGCGATCAGCCGCCCGATCCGGCCACGGTGCTCCCAGGCCCGCGGGGTCAGGTTGGTGCGGGTGAGACCCGGGTGGGCCAGCACGCTGACGACCGGCGATCCGGCGGCGCGCAGCCGGCGGTCCAGCTCGATGCCGAAGACCGTGGTGGCGAGCTTGGACCGGCCGTAGGCGGAAGCGGCCCGGTAGTCCCGCTCGGACATCAGGTCGTCGAAGTCGAGGTGCGCGTTCTTGTGGGTGATCGAGCTGAGACTGACCACGCGGGGTTCCCTCGCCGCGGCCAGCCGGTCGAGCAGCAGGCCGGTCAGCGCGAAGTGCCCCAGCATGTTGGTGCCGATGTGCAGCTCGAAGCCGTCGGCGGAGGTGCGGCGCGGGCCGAGCAGCACCAGGCCGGCGTTGTTGACCAGTAGGTCGATCGCCGGGTGGTCGGCGGCCAGCTTCGCGGCGAACGAGCGGACGGAATCGAGGGAGGCCAGGTCCAGTTCGCGCACTTCGACGTCCCCACCGATACGGCGGGCGGCCTCCTCACCCGCCGCGGTGTCGCGGACGGCGAGCACGACGCGGGCGCCGTGCCGGGCCAGCTCGTCGGCGGTGACCAGGCCGAGGCCCGAGTTCGCGCCGGTCACGACGGCGGTCCGGCCGTGCTGGTCGGGGATGCGGTCGGCGGTCCATCCGGCCATCTGCTGCTCCTGGGGGTGTCGGTGCGGTGGACCGACGACGCTAGGACCGGTGCGGGCCGGTTCGGTCGTTCCCCGTTTCCTGGGTCTGCGGGACCTACCCTGGACGCCCGGCGAGGAGACACACTGACGGTATGACCCATCCCTACGCCCGTGAACTCGGTGATTTCCTGCGCGCCCGGCGCGACAGACTGCGCCCGCACGACGTCGGCCTGGAGCCGGGCGGCCGGCGCAGGGTCACCGGACTGCGGCGCGAGGAGCTGGCCCTGCTGGCCGGACTGAGCACCGACTACTACCAGCGCATGGAGCAGGGCCGGGAGGTACGCCCCTCCGACGGCGTCCTGGACGCGCTCGCCGGCGCGCTCGGACTCGACGACGCGGAACGCCGGCACCTGTTCACCCTGGCCCATGCCGCTCGCCGGCCCGTGCCCGCACGGGTGGAGCGCGGCCCGGAAAGGGTGCCGGACAGCACCCGGCGGCTGTTGCGGGTCATGGACACCCCGGCGGTCGTGCTCGGCCGCCACCTCGACCTGCTCGACTGGAACCCGATGGCACAGGCGCTGCTCGGCAGCCCGGACACGTATGCGCCCGACCGCCTCAACATGCTCCTGCTGTTGTTCGACGACACGCGGACCGGCGAGCGGAGCTGCCCGGACTGGGAGCGGCAGGCCCTGGAGTACATCGGCATGATGCGCGCAGCCGTCGCCACCGACCCCACCCATCCGCGCGCCACCGCGATCGTCGGCGAGCTGAGCATCCGCAGCGCCGAGTTCCGGCGGCTGTGGGCCCGGCACGACGTACGCGTGTCGGTCAGCGGCACCAAGACCTTCCGGGTCCCCGAGGCCGGTGACATCGTCCTGGACTGGGACACCTATCCGCTGCCCGGCGCACCCGGCCCGGTCATGCTGGTCTTCACCGCCGAGCCGGGCAGCGCCGACGCGGACCGGCTGCGGCTGTTGGCGTCGCTGCACGCGACCCGCTCGGCACGTGCCGACGAGCACCACTAGACGATCGGGTCCCGTCTTCGCGAGCGGAGGCGTCCCGGAACGGCGCCGCCCGTTCCGCGTCCGGCGGGAACACCCCGGCCTCCGGCCGCCCCGCCCGTCCGAGCGGAACTCCTGACCCGGAGGACTAGTAAAAGGTGCGGTGGGCCTGGAGCGGCGGCTCCCCGTGCTCCTGGAACCCCTTCCAGACGCCGTAGGCCGCCGTCACCATCACCCGCCACTCCTGACGGCCCTCCCACCGCGCGTGCCTGCGCACCGACTCGTCCTCGGTGAGCCCGAAGCAGACCTCCATGCCGCCCTCCAGAGCGGCTCCCGTTCCGTCGCACTCCCGGAAGAGCCGCTCCGCCGGGACGAACAGCATCCAGCCGCGCCGTTCGTCGTCGGGCACCAGCCAGGAGTACACGAACCCCTCGCCCGCGCTCCCGGACGCCTCGGCGACGAGCCGTACGCCGATCGACGCCACCCCCATGCTCCGCCCCTCCACGTTCCTTCCGCCACGGACGACGGCCAGCCTACGCGGACCGGTGCCCGGCCACGCCCGTCCGGCAGCGGTGGCGTGCGGGCCGCGGGCGGCCCCAATGCGCAGGGCCCCGTTTGACCTTGACACGGTGACAAGGCCTTCACTGCTCGCCGAGGAGGTGGTCCCGATGGCCACGACTGATCAGGACACGGACGCGGTGCGAGCGCTCCAGGGGCTGGAGGACGGGAGTTCGTCCGTGCGGTTGCGGGCCGCTCTGGCAGCCGGCACGACGCCGGACCCGTGCTTCGTCGACAAGCTCGTCGAACGCTGCGCGCTCGAGCCCGAGTTCTTCGTCCGGGACATGCTGACCTGGGCACTCACCCGCCACCCGGTGTCCATGACGCTCCCCGCGCTGCTCCGCGAAGTCCGTTCGGAGCGTGCGCAGGCACGGAGCCAGGCGCTGCACACGCTGTCCAAGATCGGGGACCGGCGGGCGTGGCCGGCGATCACACCGGAGCTCCTGTCCGACACCGACGACGAGGTGGCGCGGAGTGCCTGGCGGACCGCGGTCGTGCTCGTGCCGGAAGGCGGGGAGTCCGGACTGGCCGCGATACTGGCGGGACAACTCGGGCGCGGCGAGCGGGAGACGCAGCTGAGTCTCAGCCGGGCCCTGGTCGCACTGGGCGGCGATGCCGTTGTACCGGCTCTGCGTGCTGCGACCATGGTCCCCGACCCGCGCGTGCGCGCGCACGCGCTCGCCACGGAACGGCTGCTGCGCGACCCGGACACCGGATTCGAGTTCGCGATCGAGGAGGCGAAGCGGGCCGTGGCCCTCGGCGGCTCGAGCCAGGAGGAACGATAGAACGTGTTGATCGGTGAGGTGGCGCGACGGTCCGGGGTCAGCGCCCGCATGCTCAGGCATTACGAGTCACTCGGCCTGGTGCGGCCTTCGGGCCGTACGGGCTCCGGCTACCGGGAGTACTCCGGCGAGGACATCCGGCGGATCTTCCACGTCGAGAGCCTGCGATCGCTGGGGCTGTCGCTGCGTGAGATCGGGCGCGCGCTCGACGACCCCGGCTTCACGCCCTCGGCGCTCGTCGACGACCTCATCCGTCAGACGCGCGAGCGCATCGCGGCCGAGACCGAGCTGCTCACGCGGCTCCGCCGGATCGACGCCGCGGAACCCGCCGGCTGGGAGGACGTCCTCCGGAGTGTCGCACTCCTCCAGGCGCTCGGCTCGAAGAGCGCCGACGCGCGCCAGCGCGCGGCCCTTTCCTCGGCCGACGAGGTCCCGGTGCCGGTGGAGGCCCTGGTCGAGGCGGTGCTGCGCGAGACGGAGCCGAACGTCGCCGGGGCCCTGCGCTGGGCGCTGGCGCGATCAGGCGACGACGGCACGGCACTGCTGGCGGAAGGCCTGGACTCACCGGTGGCCGCGGTGCGCGAACGCGCCGTCCGGTCCCTCGCCGAGATGCCCGGTGACGAGGCCGTCGCCCGGCTGCGGGGCGCCCTCGCGAACCCTGATGCCGTGGTCCGCGGGTATGCGGCTCTGGCGCTGGGGACACGTGGAGCGGCCGATGCGGTCCCGACGCTCATCGACATGATCGTGGAGGGAAGGAACGACACCGATGCGGCCGATGCGCTGAGCGGGCTGGCGGGCGACCCCGCGACGGCGGACCGGATCGCCACCGGGCTCGTCGACCGCCTCGCCCGTGACAGCACCGAAGCGCCCGTACGTCTGTGGCTGACCCAGGCGCTGGCGGACATCCCGGGAACCACGGCCTCACGTGCCCTCGTACGGCTGTCGCACGACGAGGATCGTGCCGTCGCACTGACCGCGGCTTACCTCCTCCGACTGCGCGACGCACGATGACGGACCCCGGGGCCGGCGGGCCGGGCCGAAGGGCAGCGATCACGGTGGCATGGACATCTCGATGCGGGGCACACGAAGGTCTGCCCGGTGCTGCCCAGCGGTGAGCCCTGGTGCGGGCCGCTTCGCGAGACGGACTTTGAGGGGAGAGGTATCACCATGATCCTTCCGGCGGAGAAGGAACTGCGCGCCGTACTGGCCCGGTTCGCCCAGGCGCGCATCGAACACGACGTGCGCCCCACCGGCCGCACCAGCCGGGATCTCGAGGACTCCACCTACACGCTGTGCGTGATGACCGGAGCCCGCACCGTCGAACAGGCTCTGCTCGCGGCCGACGCGTTGCTCGAACGGTACGGTGCGGAACGTGTGAGCTCCTCCCGGCAGGACGAGACACTGGCCGCGTGAGTCCGGATCCCCTCTCCTCGCCGCCGAGTCAGGCGGCCGGTGCGTCGTAGGAGAACCCGTACCCGGCGAAGTCGGCGACATGGACGTACCCGACGCGCTGGTACAGGGCGTTGCTGGTGGGGTTGGCAGGGTCGGTGAAGAGCACGACGTCCGTCGCGCCCGAGGCCAGCGCGGCCCTGCTCACCTCGGCCGTCACGGCCCCCGCGTAGCCGCGGCCCCGGCGGTGGGCGGGGGTGTAAACAGGGTCCACCCGGACCATGCCACCGACGACCGAGGTCGCGGCCGCCATGGAGACGGGGGTGCCGTCCGGGGTCTCCCAGAACGTGAAGTGCCTGTCGCCGAAACGCGAGTCGCTCCAGGAGCCGGCGTCGATCAGGTCGATGGAGGACTGCTCCCCGACGTCGGCACAGAACTCACGGCACCAGCGCACGACTTGCTCACGGTCCTTCCCGCCCGCGATGCGACCCCGGCCCTCCGGGCGCGGCTGCGGTGGGGTGAGCGTGCCGAGACGGTGGAGACGCGTCCGCCAGAAAGGCGCCGGCGTCGCGCCCGTGTGACGCTGCCATGCCTCGGCGAAGGCGGTGGCGGTGTCGTGGTCCGCGATGACGTCGCGGGGGGAGTGACCGAGGCCGGCCAGGTGAGCGGCGAGGGTGTCGGTCTGCTCGGCGGAGAGGGGGGTGAGGCCCAGGCGACCGCGCGGGGTGCGGTAGAAGATCGCGCGGACCTCGCCCCCCGACTCCAGCCGGCCGAAGACGGCGGCTTCGGGGCCGGGCGCGTCCGCCCTGCGTGTCCGCAGTCTCTCGATGTCCGTCAGCGGCGTGTTGTGCAGGGCGGGCCGCGAGCGCAGGAAGCCCCCCGCTCGGGCGAGGAAGTCGTCGATGTCTTCGGTGAGGTGCCAGTCGTCCGGGCGCATGCCTCATGATCTCCGATGTGCACGGCTCGGTGGGAGCACTTGTCCGACGGGGCCGTGCACGGCCGGTGGTGACACGACGCGCCTGCCGGTCCGGCCGTCCAGGAAAGCCGATCGTCGTTCCCCGGATGTGCGACGGAGCATGACCGTCGACGTCGACTCGTCCACGCGGCATGCGCGGCCCTTCACGGTTGAGGGTGCGGCTCCGCGGACAGGGGGCTGTCGGACGGTTCGGTCAGGACGTGCGAGCGTCGCGGCTCTCGCGGTTCGCGAGGACCTCGGCCATGTGGGCCTGCGCCCAGTCTCTGAGCCCGCGCGTCATGTGGTGGAGCGAGAGGCCGAGGTCGGTCAGCTCGTAGGAGACGGTGACGGGGACGGTCGGCGTCACGGTGCGGGTGAGCAGACCGTCGTGCTCCAGCGACCGTAGCGTCTGGGTCAGCATCTTCTGGCTGACCCCGGCCAGAAGACGGGAGATCTCGGAGTAACGCATCGCCCTCGGAGCGTCCGCGGGAGCCGCACCGGGGGGTCCGGGCTTGTCGTCGCCGCCCAGCGCACACAGGACCAGGACGACCCACTTGTCCGAGATCCGGTCGAGCAGTTGCCGGCTGGGGCAGCCTGCCAGGAACGCGTTGTACTCCACCTTGGCCCGAGCCCTCTTCTGGGCCGCCTTCATCGTCGTCACCGATCGCACCTCTCACCAATGGGTGGGTTACGCACTTCGAAGTGCCTACTTCCCGACAGGAAGTTCCTCTCCAATGCTGATGCAGGGAGGCGGCAGGCGCCACCCCCCGAGTGCACGACGAAAGGCAAACGATGAGCACACCCTCCCTCTCTCTTCCCGGCGGCACCTGGACTCTGGGTGACCTGACCGTCACCCGGTTCGGCTACGGCGCCATGCAACTGGCCGGCCCGTGGGTGATGGGGCCGCCCGCCGACCGCGAGGGCGCCCTGGCCGTTCTGCGCGAAGCGGTCGACCTCGGTGTCACCCACATCGACACCAGCGACGCCTACGGGCCGCGGGTCACCAACGAGTTGATCCGCGAGGCACTGCACCCCTATCCCGAGTCGCTGCACATCGTGACCAAGGTGGGCGCGACCCGCGACGAACAGGGCGGCTGGCCGCCGGCCCGGCGACCCGAAGATCTGCGCCGCCAGGTCCACGACAACCTCACATCCCTCCGGCTCGACGTGCTCGACCTGGTCAACCTCCGGCTCGGCGACGCCGAAGGTCCCCGGCCCGGCTCGCTCGCCGAGGCGTTCGAGGCGCTCGTCGAACTCCAGCGGCAGGGCCTGATCCGCCACCTCGGGGTCAGCAACGCCACCGAGGAGCAGGTCACCGAGGCACAGGGCATCGCGCCGATCGTGTGCGTGCAGAACATGTACAACCTCGCCCACCGCCACGACGACAAGCTCATCGACCGGCTCGCCGCCGACGGCGTCGCGTACGTGCCCTTCTTCCCCCTCGGGGGCTTCACCCCGCTTCAGTCCTCGGCGCTCTCGGCGGTCGCCGCTCGACTGAAGGCGACACCGATGTCCGTCGCGCTGGCCTGGCTGCTGCAACGGTCACCGAACATCCTGCTCATCCCCGGCACGTCGTCGACGGCACACCTGCGCGAGAACATCGCCGGCGCGGGCCTCACCCTCTCCCCCGAGGACTTGACCGAGCTGGAGGACATCGGCCGCTGAGCGGCCCACAAGCCGCGACCGACGCCACCGCTCAGGTCCCGTCCCCGGTCGCTTTCGTACGACCGGGGGCGAAGCGGGACGATCCACCCTCACCTGGATGGCTTACGGGTCGTCAACCGTCAGGCCCTCCGGGCCTCGCGGGCCGGTGGTGATGACAGCCCTCGTCGACACGTGTCCTACGCCGGATCCGGTCGTTGATCAGCGCGTCACTTCCTACGCGAAAGGGATAAAAGTGCGTAATCGTCTCGCCGTCGGTGCCGTCGCGGCATTTGCCGCTGCCGGGGTGCTTCTCCCGGCCTCCGCCTCGCAGGCGGCCCCGCCCGTGCCGACCGACCCGGCCGCCGAAACCGCCAGGGACGGCAGCAGTCTGGGGGACCTGGTGTACCTGGTCCCGACCCTCGCCCGCGGCCTGGTGCCGGGAAACCCGGAGGGCGACAGCGGCCGCCCCCTCCAGCAACCCACCGACAGCCCTGAGGGGCAAGGCTGAGGGGACACCGCTGGTAGTGCTCCGTCAGGTCCGGCCCCGGTGCGGCGCGTGGTGCGGGTGCCGGCCCATCACCTCGGCAGGTCCTGGATGGCGCCCAGGAGCTGGCGGAGGGCCGGCACCCCGGCTTCCGGGCCGGGCCGTCGGAGGACGGGAGAGGCCCGGGTGCCCGTCTTCGACCTCCTTGCGGGCGGCCGCACTCGCCCCCCACTGCCGACGAGGGGGCCAC
The DNA here is from genome assembly GCF_002114215.1 of Streptomyces sp. 13-12-16. GTDB lineage: Bacteria > Actinomycetota > Actinomycetes > Streptomycetales > Streptomycetaceae > Streptomyces. Next base: position 11,898 of record NZ_NCTE01000166.1, read on the forward strand.
CATGCTCCTGGAAGCGCTCAGCGCGTCGGCCGCCGTCGGGGCGGCGCACTGGTCCTGGCGATGACCACGGACACGTGGCGGGAGTGCCGCGAACGGGCGGCCCGGCTGCCGGGCCACGGCGCCCGGTGACGGCCGGTACGGACGACCGGCCGCCGGCGGACGCACAGGGCGCGGCACCGGCC
>NZ_NCTE01001504.1:0-422 GCF_002114215.1 Streptomyces sp. 13-12-16
CTCGGCGGACCGGTCGGCGGCCTCACCTGCCCGAGACCGCGCCACGCCCCCCTGCCCGGGACCCCGGCCACCCTCCACGCCGCGCGGTCACTGCGCCGAGCGCCGGGGCCGGCACGGTCGGCAGCCGCCGGCGGATGCCGACCGGAGCCGTACGGGATAATGGGACGCATGCGGATCTCAGCCAGGGCGGACTACGCGGTACGTGCCGCGCTGCAGCTCGCCTCGTCACGGGACGACGGGCCGCTGAAGGCCGAGGCCATCGCCGACGCCCAGGACATCCCGCACAAGTTCCTCGAAAGCATCCTGAACGACATGCGCCGGGGCGGTCTCGTGCTCAGCCAGCGCGGCGGCAACGGCGGCTACCGGCTGGCCGGGCCCGCCGAGGCCATCAGCATCGCCGACGTCATCCGTGCCGTGGACGG
>NZ_NCTE01001504.1:559-9403 GCF_002114215.1 Streptomyces sp. 13-12-16
CCGCCGAGTCGCTGCTCCCCCTGTGGATCGCGCTGCGTTCCAATGTGCGCGAGATCCTCGAGGGCGTGTCGCTCGCCGATGTCGCGTCGGCCCGGCTGCCCGACGACGTGGCCGCACTGACCGACAGCCCGAATGCCTGGGTGAACCCCTGACGCACCGGTCCGCCAACCGGTGATCCCGAAGGGCGAGACGAGTACGTCCGCCATATGAACACCCCCTTGGGGTGGACGCCACCTTCTGCCACGATCCCTATCAACCAGGTAGGAAAACTAGGGATCTGTGGGGGTGGCCATGAGAACGCTCAACCGCGCAGACCTGTCACTCCTCCTGCTGACCTCGCGCCGCCACATCGACCTCGGCCGCACGTCCAGCGCCATCTGTCGGCCCGTCTGAGACCGTTCGCGGGGCATCCCGCAGCCGGCGGCTCCGCTTTCGCGCCGCTCGTCCCCGCACCCCTCCGCTCCCGGACCCGCGACGGCGTTCCCGTCGCCGGGGGCCTTCGAGCGAAGTGCCCGCGCATGTCCGCGCGTTTCCGCCTCGCGCTTTCCGCACCTCCCTGATCAGCTCCTTCCCCGAGAGGACACCTCCGTGTCTGCCGCAAGACCGCTCACCGCCCTGCGCACCTTCGCCGCCACAGCCGCGCTTCCCCTCCTGCTCACCGCCTGCGGCTACGGCTCCGACGCCACTGACGACAGCAAGCGGACCGAGGTCGCGGCGGGTGCCGAGAAGCTCTCCGCCGACGAGGTGAGGATCGGCTACTTCCCCAACCTCACGCACGCCACCGCCCTGGTGGGTGTCCAGGAGGGTCTGCTCCAGAAGGAGCTCGGCGGCACCGAGATCAAGGCCTCGACCTTCAACGCCGGCCCCTCCGAGATCGAGGCGCTCAACGCCGGGTCCATCGACATCGGCTGGATCGGCCCCTCCCCCGCCATCAACGGCTACACCAAGTCCAACGGCAGGAACCTGCGCATCATCGGCGGTTCCGCCTCCGGCGGCGTGAAGCTCGTGGTCCACCCGGACAAGATCAAGACCTTGGACGACCTCAAGGGCAAGAAGATCGCCACGCCTCAGCTCGGCAACACCCAGGACGTGGCGTTCCTCAACTGGATCGCGGAGAAGGGCTGGAAGGTCGACGCCCAGAGCGGCAGCGGCGACGTCTCCGTCGTCCGCACGGACAACAAGATCACACCGGACGCCTACAAGTCCGGCTCCATCGACGGCGCCTGGGTACCCGAGCCGACCGCGTCCAAGCTGGTCTCCGAGGGCGCCGAGGTGCTCCTCGACGAGGCCGACCTGTGGCCGGACAAGAAGTTCGTGATCACGAACATCATCGTGTCGCAGAAGTTCCTGAAGGAGCACCCGGACGTCGTCGAGGCCGTGCTGCGCGGTTCGGTGAAGACCAACGAGTGGATCAACGCCAACCCGGACAAGGCCAAGGCGTCCGCCAACGCGGCGCTGGAGGAGCTGTCGGGCAAGGCGCTGCCCGCCGACGTCATCGACCCGGCCTGGAAGTCGATCGCCTTCCTCGACGACCCGCTGGCCTCGACCCTCGACGCCGAGGCGGACCACGCGGTCAAGGCCGGCCTGCTGGAGAAGCCCGACCTGAAGGGCATCTACGACCTCGGGCCGCTCAACAAGGTCCTCAAGGACGAGGGCAAGGACGAGGTCGACGACGCCGGTCTCGGCGCCGAGTAACGACCACCGCACCCGAAGCGCTCCCAGGAGATGACGCCCATGGCCACGACGACGGCCACGACCGCCGAGGACGCCGAGGCGGTGACGTACGCCGCCCGGATCGAGCACGTCTCGAAGTCCTTCCCCGCGCCGGGGACACCCGGCGGACAGCAGCTCGTCCTCGACGACATCACGCTCGATGTCGCACCCGGCGAGTTCGTCACCCTCCTGGGAGCCTCCGGCTGCGGCAAATCCACCTTGCTCAACCTGGTCGCCGGACTCGACCTGCCCTCTGCCGGCTCGATCGACACGGACGGCCGCCCCGCCCTGATGTTCCAGGAGCACGCGCTGTTCCCCTGGCTGACCGCGGGCAAGAACATCGAGCTCGCGCTGAGGCTCAGGGGGGTTCCCAAGCCCGAACGGCGCCAGGAGGCCGAGCGGTTGCTCGAACTCGTGCGGCTGCGGGGCGCGTACGGCAAGCGAGTGCACGAACTCTCGGGCGGTATGCGGCAGCGCGTGGCGCTGGCCCGGGCGATCGCCCAGGACAGCCGGCTGCTGCTGATGGACGAGCCGTTCGCCGCGCTGGACGCGATCACCCGGGACGTCCTGCACGAAGAGCTGTCCCGTATCTGGCAGGAGACGCGACTGTCGGTGCTGTTCGTCACGCACAACGTGCGCGAGGCGGTCCGGCTGGCCCAGCGCGTCGTACTGCTGTCCTCCCGCCCGGGCCGTATCGCCCGGGAGTGGACGATCGGCATTCCACAGCCGCGCCGCATCGAGGACACCGCTGTCGCCGAACTGTCCGTCGAGATCACCGAAGAACTGCGTGGGGAGATCCGCCGACATGGTCAGCACTGACACCGGCGTCGACGTCGAGAAGGACGGCTTCCCGGCGGCCGGGGAGTCCCGGGCCCCGGACGGTCTGGCGGGACTGGAGGCCGGGCTCGACGCCCTGGACTCGGTGCAGGCCGTCCGGACGCCACTGCGCGAGTCCCTGCTGCGCAAGGTGCTGCCGCCGGTCACCGCCGTCGCGCTGGTGCTGGTCGTCTGGCAGCTGCTGGTGTGGGCCGAGGTCGCCCCCGACTACAAGCTGGCCTCACCGTCCGAGGTGTGGGGCGAGCTGCGCGACGCCTGGCTCCGGGGAACGCTCCTCGACCACATCTGGACGTCCGTCTCACGCGGTCTGCTCGGCTTCCTGCTGGCACTCGCCATCGGTACGCCCCTCGGTCTGCTGGTCGCCCGGATCGGGTTCGTCCGGGCGGCCATCGGCCCCGTCCTGTCCGGTCTGCAGTCGCTGCCGTCGGTGGCCTGGGTGCCGCCCGCCGTGATCTGGCTGGGCCTGGACGACTCGATGATGTACGCCGTGATCCTGCTCGGCGCGGTCCCGTCCATCGCCAACGGCCTCGTCGCGGGCATCGACCAGATCCCGCCGCTGTTCCTGCGCGCGGGGCGTACCCTGGGCGCGACCGGACTGCGCGCGGCCCGGCACGTCGTGATGCCGGCGGCGCTCCCCGGCTATCTGGCCGGCCTGAAGCAGGGCTGGGCGTTCTCCTGGCGGTCCCTGATGGCCGCCGAGATCATCGCCACCTCGCCCGATCTCGGCGTCGGTCTCGGCCAGTTGCTGGAGAACGGCCGCACCAACAGCAGCATGTCGCAGGTGTTCCTGGCCATCTTCCTGATCCTGCTCGTCGGGATCGCCGTAGACCTGCTGATCTTCAGCCCGCTGGAGCGGCGCGTGCTGCGCGGCCGGGGTCTGCTGGTCACCCGCTGAACGCACGGCACCGGCTCCGTGAGGCGTCCCCACCGCGGAGCCGGTTCCGCCGTCCGTGCCGGTGAACACCACCGGGCCGGCCGGCCCTCCGGCCGGCCCTTTCACCGAAGCGCTTCCGCCTGGCAGAAGCCACCTTGCCCGGCGGCCGCGGCCGGCAGGACCCTGGGCCCGACCACGGCACGCGGGGCGACGGCGCCCCGCCGACAGGGACGGGGCCGCCATGCCGCACATCACCGCCTTCGCCAGGAACCAGTGGTACGTCGCCGCCTACAGTCACGAGGTGGGCCGGGAGCTGCTCGGCCGGACGGTGCTCGGGGAGCCGCTCGTGCTCTACCGGACCGAGGGCGACGGCACGCCGGTCGCGCTCAACGACCGTTGCGTGCACCGCCGTTACCCGCTCTCCGAGGCGCCGACGCGGCTCGACGGCGACCGGATCGTGTGCGGGTACCACGGGTTCACCTACGACACGACCGGTACGTGCGTGTACGTGCCGGGGCAGAAGCGGGTGCCGCGCACCGCGCGCGTCGCCTCCTACCCCGTCGTCGAGCAGGACTCGCTGGTCTGGGTGTGGATCGGCGACCCGGCGCTCGCCGACGCGGGGAGCATTCCGCGGGCCCGGCACCTGGACTCCCCGGGCTGGGTGACCGTCCGGGGCATGGAGCCCGTCGACTGCGACCACGGGCTGCTCGTCGACAACCTCCTCGACCTCTCCCACGAGACCTACCTGCACGGCGGCCACATCGGCACCCCCGAGGTCGCGGAGACACCGATCACCACCGAGGTCGACGAGGGCGCCGGGATCGTACGGGTGAGCCGGCACATGGACGACGCCGCGTGCCCGCCGTTCTACGCCCGGTCGACCGGGATCGAGGGGCGGATCACCCGCTGGCAGGACATCGAGTACCACGCGCCGTGCCTGTATCTGCTGCACAGCAGGATCGCCCCGGTGGGTGTGCTGCCCGAGCCGGACGGCAGCGACCCGGGCGGCTTCCACACCGAGATCACGTACGCCATCACGCCGTCCGCCGACGGCAGGGTGTACGACTTCTGGGCGGTCTCGCGGGACTGGGCGACAGGCGACGGCGAGGTGAGCGAGTTCCTGCGGAGCAACAACCACACGGTCGTCATGCAGGACGTCGACGCGCTCAACCTGCTCCAGCGCTCCCTCGGTACCGAACGCGCCGGCTACCAGGAGCTGAGCATCAACATCGACACCGGCGGTCTGGCCGCCCGCCGCATCCTCGCCCGGCTGGTGGAGGAGGGCGACAAGCCCGTGGAGGGGGTCCGATGAGCGAGCGCACCGGCGAGATCTACCGCGTCGACTGGCTGCCGGGCACCGATCTGCTGCACGGCACCTGCCACTGCGGGCGCGAGCACACCGCGCGGGATCCGGTCGAGATGTGGGAGTGGATGCTCGCCCATCCGCGGGGGCACGAGCCACGGGGAGCCGGTGCATGACCTCGTACGACGACATCGGACTCGTCGTGGAGCGGCGGGAGCCGGCGGCCGACGGTGTTCTCGTCCTCACCTTGCGGCATCCGCTGGGCGCGGGGCTGCCCGCCTGGGAGCCGGGCGCGCACATCGACCTGGTGCTCGGGCCGGGGCTGGAGCGGCAGTACTCGCTGTGCGGGGACCCGGCCGACCGGGACCACTGGCGGATCGCCGTCCTGCGCGAGACGGACGGGAGGGGCGGCTCCGCGTACGTGCACGAGCGGGTGCGGCCGGGCGACGGGGTACGGGCGCGCGGACCCCGCAACCACTTCCGGCTGGAGCCCGCCGGAAGTTACCGCTTCGTCGCGGGCGGCATCGGCATCACCCCCCTCCTGCCGATGCTGGCCGCGGCCGAGGCGGCGGGCGCCGGCTGGACGCTGCTGTACGGCGGGCGCACCCGTGCCTCCATGGCGTTCACCGGGGAGCTGGCCCGGTACGGGGAGCGGGTCACGCTCGTCCCCGAGGACGAGGCCGGCCCGCTGGACCTCGCCCCGGTGCTGGACGGCCTTCCGGAGGGCGCCCTCGTCTACTGCTGCGGTCCCGGTCCGCTGCTCGACGCGGCCGAGCAGCGGTGCCCGGCCGGGGTACTGCGCGTGGAGCGGTTCCGTCCCGCGGCACAGCACGGCGGGACGGGGCGCGCGTTCGAGGTCGTACTGGCCCGCAGCGGCCGGACGCTCACCGTCGCGCCGGACGTCTCCGTCCTGGACGCGGTGCGCGGAGCCGGGGTCGAGGTGCTCCACTCCTGTACCGAGGGCACCTGCGGTACCTGCGAGACCGAGGTACTGGAGGGCGACCCCGACCACCGTGACTCGGTGCTCACCGAGGAGGAGCGGGCGGCCGGGGAGACCATGCTCATCTGTGTGTCCCGGTGTCGTGGGCGGCGGCTCGTGCTGGACCTGTGATCCGCAGGTCGGCGTCGATCCGGGCGACCGTCGCCGGCAGGTGGGGCAGCAGGTCCCGGCGTACGGGCTCCACGGAGTTGCGGCCGGCGTGCACCGCGATGTTCACGCCGGCCACCACCTCGCCGTCCCGGTCCCGCACCGGCGCGGCGACCGATCTGAGCCCGTCCTCCAGCTCCTGGTCGACGAGCGCGCACCCCTGGCGGCGCACCCGGCGCAGCTCGGCGCGCAGGGCGTCCGCCGAGACGAGGGCGCGGGAGGTGTGCGGGCGCGGGCCGGCCGGGCGTCGATCTCGGCGTCCGGCAGATCGGCAGACCGGCGAGGATCACCCGGCCCGCGGAGGTCAGGTGGGCCGGGAAGCGGGTGCCGACCGTGATCGACGCCGTCATGACGCGGCCGGTGGGGACGCGGGCGACGTACACCACGTCGTCGCCGTCCAGCACGCACAGCGAGGACGACTCCCTGACCTGCGCGACGAGTCGCTCCAGATGCGGCTCGGCGAGCTGCGGCAGCGTGAACCCGGCGAGGCAGGAGTAGCCGGGCTCCAGCACCCGCGGGGTGAGCCGGAAGAGCCGGCCGTCGGTGTGGACGTAGCCGAGATCGGCCAGGGTGAGCAGGAAGCGGCGGGCCGCCGCGCGGGTCGGTTCGCAGGCGCGGGCGACCTCGCTCGGGGTCAGCGCCGGGTGCTCGGCGTCGAAGGCCCGGATGACGGCGAGGCCCCGCTCGAAGGACCGGACGAAGTGCGGTCCGCGGACGTCGACGGTCGTCGTGGCCTCCGGGAAGACGTACGAACGTACGCGTCGCGCACGCCATGAGTGCGTGATCCGGCTGTCAACGATGCGTCCGCACCCGGGCGGTCGTCCACGGTGCGATCGTCAACAATTGGACGGTGTACGGGGATTGACCGTGTCTCGGCACGGGCCCTACGTTCCCGCTCAGCACGTTCGTTCTCTCTGCGCACAGCCTGTCGGAGCATCCGGTCCGGTCCCACCGCGGGAGTCACAGCCATGCGTCGTCGTCTGCTCATCGGCCTCACGGCCCTGTCCGTCCTGACCGCCGCGACGGCCTGCGGCTCGTCCGGCTCCGACGAGCCGGACCGGGCGGGCTCGTCCGGCGGCACCACCGACGTCACGGTGGGCCTCATCCCCATCGTCGACGTGGCGCCCCTGTACCTGGGCCGGAAGAAGGGCTTCTTCAGCGAGCGCGGGCTGAAGCTCGACTTCTCCAGTGCGCAGGGCGGCGCCGCCATCGTGCCCGGCGTGGCCAGCGGCCAGTTCGAGTTCGGGTTCTCCAACATGACCTCGCTGATGATCGCCCGGTCCAACGGCGTGCCGGTGAAGGCGGTGGCGAACGGCATCGCCTCGACCGGTGTGGTGGGCGAGGACTTCGAGGCGCTCACCGTCAGGGGCGACAGCCCGGTCGAGTCGGCGAAGGACCTGGAGGGCAGGAAGGTCGCCATCAACACCCTGAAGAACATCAACGAGACCGCGGTGCGCGCCTCGGTGCGCAAGGCGGGCGGCGATCCCGACAAGGTGGAGCTGGTCGAGCTGGCCTTCGACCAGATGCCGGCCGCGCTCGACGCCGGGCGGATCGACGCGGCGATGGTGGTGGAACCGGCGCTGGCCACCGTCAAGAGCCAGGGCGGCCGGGAGATCGCCTCCCCCATGATCGACATCGCCCCGAAGCTCACGGTCGCCATGTACTTCACCTCCACCGAGTACGCGCGGGAGAACCCGGAGGTGGTGAAGAAGTTCCAGGAGGCCACCGCCGAGTCCCTGGCCTACGCCGACTCCCACCCCGACGAGGTGCGTGAGACCGTCACCACGTACACGAAGATCCCCCCGGACGTGCTGGCGAAGGTGACCCTGCCGAAGTGGCCGGCCGAGCCCAACCGCGCCGCCATCGAGCGACTGGCGGAACTGGGCGCGCAGGACGGCCTGTTCAAGCAGACACCGGACCTGGACGAGCTGCTGCCGTGAGGGGCGCGAACGCCGCTCTCGGCGCGGCCGGGCTCGCGGCCTTCCTCCTCCTCGCGGAGGCGGTGCCGCGGCTCGGCCTGGTCGAGGAGGACTACTTCCCGCCGGCCGGCCGCATCGCCGGCGCGCTCGGCGCGGAGCTCTCGGACGGCGCCTTCTGGACCGCGCTCGGCGACACCCTCACCGGCTGGGCGCTGGGCCTGGCGATCGCGGTCGGCGCGGGGATCGTCGCCGGGGTGGTCCTGTCGGTGGTGCCGTACCTGCGCGAGGCGACGGCGTCCACGATCGAGTTCCTGCGCCCCATCCCGTCGGTCGCGCTGATCCCGCTGGCGGTGCTGCTGTACGGAACCGAACTGGAGTCGGTGCTGCTCCTCGTCGTGTACGCCTCCTTCTGGCAGGTGCTGATCCAGGTCCTGTACGGCGTCCGGGACGTCGACCCGGTCGCCGAGGAGACGGCACGATCGTACGGGCTCGGCCCCTGGGCGCGGATCCGGCACGTACTGTGGCCGACCGCGCTGCCGTATGTGATGACCGGGGTGCGGCTGGCGGCGGCGGTCGCGCTGATCCTCGCCATCACCGCCGAACTCGTCATCGGCGCACCGGGGCTGGGCGCCCGGATCGCCGTGGCGCAGACCTCGCAGGCGGTGCCCGAGATGTACGCGCTGATCGTCGTCGCCGGTGTGCTCGGGCTGCTGATCAACGTCGGGGCCCGGTCGGTGGAGCGGCGGGCGCTGGCCTGGCACCAGTCGGTGCGCGGGGAGGTGGCGGTGTGAGACGGCTGCTGCTGCGCCTGGTGTCCGTGCTGGCGCTGCCCGTGGTGCTGGTGGCCGTCTGGTGGGTGTCCTCGGACGGCAGCGAGGACGTGTACTGGCCGCCGCTGCGCACGATCCTGGAGACGTTCCCGGACGTGTGGACCGGTGAGCGGTGGCGCGGTGACGTGCTGCCCAGCGTGCTGCGGCTCACGGCGGGCTACGCCCTCGCCGCCGTCGTCGGCGTCGCGCTCGGCACGCTGATCGGCTCGTACCGGGGGGGG
>NZ_NCTE01001504.1:9538-19346 GCF_002114215.1 Streptomyces sp. 13-12-16
CCGGTGCTGGTGCCGGTGATCATGCTGTTCGCGGGCATCGGCGACACGATGAAGATCGTCGTCATCGCCGGCGGCTGTGTCTGGCCGGTGCTGCTCAACACCGTCGAGGGCGTGCGGGCGGTCGACGCGGTGATGTCGGAGACGGCCCGCTCCTACGGCGTCACGGGCGCCGCGCGCCTGAAGGACGTGGTGCTGCCCTCGGCGAGCCCGCAGATCTTCGCGGGGCTGCGGCAGGCGCTGTCGATCGGCATCATCCTGATGGTGATCAGCGAGATGTTCGCCGCCAGCAACGGTCTCGGCTTCACCGTCGTGCAGTTCCAGCGCTCCTTCGCGATCCCCGACATGTGGACCGGCATCCTGCTGCTCGGTCTGCTCGGCTTCGTCCTCTCGGTCCTCTTCCAGCTGGTCGAGCGGCGGGCGCTCGGCTGGTACCACGGTCTGCGCGCCGCCGCCCGGCGGTCCCGGTGAATCTCGCGGAAGGGCGGTCGATGCTCGACGTACGCGGTCTGCGGAAGGTGTACGAGGGTTCGGGGCGGCACGTCGAGGCGGTGCGCGACCTGACCTTCACGGTGGAGGCCGGTGAACTGGTCTGTCTGGTCGGCCCGTCGGGCTGCGGCAAGACGACGTTGCTGAAGTGCGTGGGCGGGCTGCTCGAACCGACGGCCGGTGAGGTGTTCCTGGCCGGGCGGAAGGTGGACGGTCCGCCGCCCGGGACGGCGTTCGTGTTCCAGGAGTACGGGCGCAGCCTGTTCCCGTGGATGCGGGTCGGGCAGAACGTCGAACTCCCGCTGAAGCAGAAGGGCTTCGACAGGGCGAGGCGCCGGGCGCTGGTGGCGGACGCCCTCGCCTCGGTGGGGCTCGCGGACGCGGCCGGGGCGTACCCGTGGCAGCTCTCCGGCGGTATGCAGCAGCGGGTCGCGATCGCGCGGGCGCTGGCGTACGAGCCCGAGGTGCTGCTGATGGACGAGCCGTTCGCGGCGGTGGACGCGCAGACCCGCGCCGACCTGGAGGACCTGGTACGGCGGTTGTGGCGGGAGCGCGGGATCACGGTCCTGTTCGTCACCCATGACATCGACGAGGCGGTGTACCTCGGCGAGCGGGTGCTCGTGCTGTCCGCCTCCCCCACCGTCGTACAAGAGCAGCTGAAGGTCGATCTGCCCCCCGAACGGGACCAGTTGAGCACCCGCGCGGCACCGCGCTTCACCGAACTGCGGACCCATGTGTACGAGCGGATCCGGGCGGCGAAGCGCGGGGGCGCCACGGTCAGGAAAGATACGCCTCCACCTCACTGAACCGGGCGGCCGGCCGGTGTTGCCGGTGACGTGCGGCCGGACGTAGCGGATGTCGCCGCTGACCGGGGTCGTCACCGTGTTGCCGGTCGCCGGGTCGAAGCGGTGGTCCTGCGCGAGGGCGACGAGCGTGCCGGCGACCACAAGCCGTACCGATGGCCGACATGCTTGTGGCAGCCGATCCGAGGGGGCTCATGCGCTGGTCCCTTCGTGGTGGGGGCGGGGGGGACGAGCGGATGCGGTCTCAGGCGCGCAGCCAGACCGCGGTGTCCTTCGGCAGTCGCCCGCCGGGGGCCAGGGGACCACTGGCGAGGAGCGGCGCGGTGTGGGCCGGGAGGGCGGCGGGCGCGTCCCCGAGGTTCACCACGCAGATGGTGCCGCCGTCCGCGCGGGTGAAGGCGAGCACGCCGTCGGCGGTGGGGAGCCAGGTGAGCGGGCCGTCGCCGAGGACCGGGCGCAGACGGATCGCCTCGCGGTAGAGGGAGAGCATGGAACCGGGGTCCCGTGCCTGCCGGTCGGCCGCGTACGACGTCCAGCCGGCGGGCTGCGGCAGCCACGGTTCGCCGCCGAACCCGGCGTGCGGCGCGTCGGCCGTCCACGGCAGCGGCACCCTGCACCCGTCGCGGCCGGGGTCGGTGCCCCCGGAGCGGGCGTGCATGGGGTCCTCGATGCGGTCGAGCGGGATGTCGGCCTCGGGCAGGCCGAGCTCCTCGCCCTGGTAGACGTAGACCGCACCGGGCAGGGCCAGGGAGAGCAGGGCGGCGGCGCGGGCCCGGCGGGTGCCGAGGGCGAGGTCGGTCGGGGTGCCGAAGGCCTTGGTGGCGAAGTCGAATCCGGTGTCGGCGCGGCCGTAGCGGGTGACCGTGCGGGTGACGTCGTGGTTGCACAGCACCCAGGTGGCGGGGGCGCCGATCGGCGCGTGTTCTGCGAGGGTGTCCTCGATGGAGGTGCGCAGTCGTGCCGCGTCCCAGGGGCAGGTCATGAAGGAGAAGTTGAACGCGGTGTGCAGTTCGTCGGGACGGAGGTAGCGGGCGAAGCGTTCGGTGTCGGGGAGCCAGACCTCGCCGACGAAGACTCCGCCGTACTCGTCGGCGACGGCCCGCCAGCCCCGGTAGACGTCGTGGAGTTCGTCGCGGTCGACATAGGGGTGCGGGTCGCGGCCCTCGACGAAGTCGGGCAGCCGGGGGTCCTTCACCAGCAGGGCGGCGGAGTCGATACGGACGCCGGCCACGCCCCGCTCGAACCAGAAGCGCAGGATGTCCTCGTGCTCCTGGCGGACGGCGGGGTGGGCCCAGTTGAGGTCGGGCTGTTCGGGGGCGAACAGGTGGAGGTACCAGTCGCCGTCGGGCAGTCTGGTCCAGGCGGGTCCGCCGAACTCGGACCGCCAGTCGTTCGGGGGGAGTTCACCGCTCGCACCGCGGCCGGGGCGGAAGTGGAACAGTTCCCGTTCGGGGCCGCCGGCGAGCGCGGCCCGGAACCAGGGGTGCTGGTCGGAGACATGGTTCGGCACGATGTCGACGATCGTGCGGATGTCCAGTTCCCGGGCCTCGGCGATGAGTTTCTCCGCCTCGGCGAGGGTGCCGAAGGCCGGGTCGACCGTCCGGTAGTCGGCGACGTCGTAGCCGCCGTCCTTCATCGGGGACAGGTACCAGGGGTTGAACCACAGGGCGTCCACGCCGAGTCCGGCGAGGTACGGCAGCCTGGCGCGGACGCCCGCGAGGTCGCCGGTGCCGTCGCCGTCGCCGTCGGCGAAGCTGCGGACGTACACCTGGTAGATGACGGCGGAGCGCCACCAGTCGTCGCTCCGGGCAGGGGTGGGCTGTCCCACGGTGCGTGCCTTTCTCTTGTGCGGATGAGGTGCGGTGTCAGCCCTTGGTGCTGCCCGCGCTGATTCCGGCGATGATGTGCCGCTGGAAGACGAGGAACAGCGCGACCATGGGGATGCTGGCGATCACCATCGCGGCGATGAGCACGGTCAGCTGGATGTTCTGCGACAGTTGCACCAGGGCCACGCTGATCGGCTGCTTGCCGGTGTCGGAGAAGACCATCAGCGGCCACAGGAAGTCCTGCCACACGGCGACCAGGGCGAAGATCGACACCACGCCGAGCACCGGACGCGACATGGGCAGCACGATCGACCACAGGGTGCGCAGCTTCCCCGCGCCGTCCATCTCCGCGGCCTCGAGCACATCCGTGGGCAGTTGGTCGAAGAACCGCTTGAGCAGGTAGAGGTTGAAGGCGTTGGCGACGGCCGGCAGCCAGATGGCGAGGGGGTCGTTGAGCAGCCCGAGGTCGGCCACGGTCAGGTACTTCGGTACGACCAGGGCCTGCGCCGGGACCATCAGCGTGGCCAGGATGCCGCCGAGGACCAGCTTGCCGAAGGCGGGCCGGAGCTTGGACAGGGCGTAGGCGGCGGCCGTGCAGAACACCAGTTGGAACAGCCAGGCACCGGCCGCCTGCACCACCGTGTTCCACAGGTGCGTGGGCAGCTCCATCAGCTCCCAGGCGTCGGTGTACCCGCTGGTGCTCCAGCTCTCCGGGACGAGCGTGGGCGGGGTGCGCGCCACCTCGTCCGGTGACTTCATCGCGCCGCTCGCCATCCAGTAGACGGGGAAGAGGAAGGCGAGCGCGAACAGCACGACGACGCCGGTGAACACGGTCCAGTAGACGGCCCTGCCGCGTGGTCGGGCCAGCACCGCCGGCGAGACGAGGGTGCGGGGGGTGCTGCTCATGCGGCCTCCTCTCCGGAGCGGGTGAGACGGAGGTAGACGGCGGAGAACGCGCCGAGCAGGGCGAGGAGCATCACGCTCAGCGCGCAGGCGCCGCCGAAGTCGTTGTAGAGGAAGGCGTACTTGTAGATGAGGTAGAGGACGGTCACGGTCGCGTTCTCGGGGCCGCCGCCGGTGATCACGAAGGGTTCGGTGAACACCTGCATGGTGGCGATGATCTGGAGCAGCATCAGCATGAGGATGACGAACCTGGTCTGCGGGATCGTCACGTGACGGATGCGCTGGAGCAGGCCCGCGCCGTCCAGTTCGGCGGCCTCGTACAGCTCGCCGGGGATGGACTGCAGGGCGGCGAGGTAGATGAGGACGGTGCCGCCCATGTTGGCCCAGGTGGCGACGACGACCAGGGAGATCAGTGCGGTGTCGGCGCCGTTGGACCAGTTCGAGGTGGGCAGGTGGAGGAAGCGCAGCGCCTCGTTGGCGAGGCCTGCGCCGGGGTCGTAGAACCACTTCCACAGCAGGGCGCTGACCACCGGCGGGATCATCACCGGCAGGTAGACGACGACCCGGAAGAAGGCCTTGGCGTGCCTCAGTTCGTTGAGCACGAGGGCCAGGACGAAGGGGATCGCGAAGCCGACCAGCAGGGCGAGCAGGGTGAAGGTGAGCGTGTTGCGCCAGGCGGCACCGAACTCGGGGTCGCCCAGGACCCGGGTGAAGTTGGCGGTGCCGACCCATTCGGGGTCGGAGCCCGGCGTGTACTTCTGGAAGGCGATCACGACGGCGCGGATCGCCGGGTACCAGGAGAACAGGGCGAAGCAGACGAGTCCGCCGAGGAGGAAGCCGTAGGCGCGCAGATGGTCGGTGAGGCGGCGCCGTCTCCGGTCCCCTGCCGGGGACGGCGCCTTCACCGGACGGACCCGCACGGCCGTGGGCGGCCGTTCAACCGTCTTCGTCACCGGTCAGCTCCGGGCCAGGATGCCGTCGATCTTGCCGGAGGCGTCCTTCAGGAGCCGGTCGATGTCCGCGTCCTCCTTGGTGAGGACGGCGGAGACGACACCGTCGAGGACGGAGTAGAGCTGCTGGGCGTGCGGCGGCTCGATCTTCATCTCCAGCTGCCGGCTGCCGTCGAGGAAGGACTGGTAGTTCTCCACCGGGACGTTGGCGTTGGCCTTCTTGGCCTGCTGGTCCTTGGCGTCGGCGGCGCCGGTGAACAGGCGGGGCTCGGGCAGGCCGACCGGGGCGTCGTTCCTCTCGGCGCGGGCGTAGTCGCCGAGGAAGCCGTCGCCGGGGGTGAGGAACATGTGGTCGAGCCACTTGAGGCCGGCGCGGATCTGCTCGGGTGAGGCGTCCTTGTCGAACATGTAGCCGTCGCCGCCGATGAGGGTGCCTTCACCGCCGGGCATGGGGGCGAGGGCGATGTTCTCGTACTCGGCGCCCTTCTCCTTGACGAGGATCGGGATGTTGTCGGGGGCGGCGAGGTACATGCCGAGCTTGCCGGCGCCCATCATCTGCTGGACGTCGTTGATGACGAGCAGCTGCTTGCTGCCCATCGACTCGTCCTTCCACCGCATGTCGTGGAGGGTCCGGAGCACGGCGTGGCCCTCGGGGGTGTCGATGGTGGCCTTCTTGCCGTCGGCGCTCACCACGTCGCCGCCCTGGGAGTAGAGCTCGGCGGTGAAGTGCCAGCCGCCCTGGTTCTGGGCGCTGTAGTCGGCGTAGCCGACGGTGCCGTCGCCGAGTGCGGCGATCCTCTTGGCGGCGCCGCGGACTTCGGCCCAGGTGGTGGGTGGCCGGTCCGGGTCGAGGCCGGCCTTCTCGAAGAGTTCCCGGTTGTAGATCAGACCCATGGAGTAGCCGGTGCGCGGGATGCCGTAGACCTTGCCGTCGACGGTGTAGATGTCCCGCAGCTGCTGCTGGATGGTGTCGTAGCTCTTCAACTCCTCGACGTACGGGGTGAGATCGGCGGCCTGGTTGATGTCGACGACGTGCCGCACGTCGGTGAAGTACGTGTAGAAGACGTCCTCCATCTGCCCGCCGGCGAGTTTGGCGTCGAACGTCTTCGGGTCCTGGCAGGGGAACGCGTCGTGCGGGACGACGTCGATGCCGGGGTTCTTCTTCTCGAAGGCGGCGATGTCCTCCTCGAAGAACTGCCGGTCGACCTTGGCGCTCTTGGGCGGCATGCAGTTGACGGTGATGCGGGTCTTGCCGCCGGCGGCTTCGTCGCCGTCCGAGCCGCAGGCGGTGAGCGCGAGCGCGCCGACGCCTAGCGCGACGAGGGTACGACGGATCCCGGTGTTTCTCATCGGTGGACCCCTTAAGGGACAGGAGCGAGTGAACCCCTCGGAACAGGAGCGGTGGGCGGGGCACACTCAAGCACCGACGACATCGGTCAGCAAGATGTCGCGCAGAATTTGAAATTATTCGACAGTGGAGCGGACCTCAGGGACGGGGCGCCTGGGCGGTCGACCCCCGCACCACCAGCTCGGGTTCGAACAGCAGCTCGTCGGGGGCCACCGCACTGCCGCTGATCTGCGCGTTCAGCAGTTCCACCACCGCCTTGCCCATGGCCTCGATGGGCTGCCGGACGGTGGTGAGCGGGGGCTCCGTGCAGTTCATCAGCGCCGAGTCGTCGTATCCCACGACGGATATCCGTCCGGGCACGTCGAGTCCCTTGCGGCGGGCGGCCCGTACGACACCGAGGGCGAGGGGGTCGCTGGCGCAGATGAAGCCGGTGACGCCCCGCTCGATGAGCCGGGAGGCGGCGGCGTGGCCGCCCTCGATGGAGAACATGGCGCGGGCGACGTGCTCCTCGGGCACCTCGCCGGCGACCGCGCGGGCGGCGGACAGCTTGCGGGCCGAGGGCACGTGGTCACCGGGGCCGAGCACCAGCCCGATGCGCTCGTGGCCGAGCGAGGCGAGATGCCGCCAGGCCTGCTCCACGGCCACGGCGTCGTCGCACGACACGGCGGGGAAGCCGAGGTGCTCGATGGCCGCGTTGACGAGGACGACCGGGATGTTGCGCTCGGCGAGCCGCCGGTAGTGGTCGTGGGGCGCGTCGGCCTGGGCGTACAGCCCGCCGGCGAACACGACGCCGGACACCTGCTGCTGGAGCAGCAGGTCCACGTAGTCCGCCTCGGAGACACCGCCCCGCGTCTGGGTGCACAGCACCGGCGTGAGGCCGAGCTGGGCCAGCGCGCCGCCGATGACCTCCGCGAAGGCCGGGAAGATCGGGTTCTGCAGCTCGGGCAGGACCAGGCCGACCAGCCGGGCGCGCTCACCGCGGAGCTGGGTGGGCCGCTCGTAGCCGAGCACGTCCAGGGCGGAGAGCACGGCCTGCCGGGTGGCCTCGGAGACTCCGGGCTTGCCGTTGAGCACCCGGCTGACCGTGGCCTCGCTGACCCCGACCTTCTTCGCCACCACAGCAAGTCGTCGCGTCATGCACGCAAGAGTAACGCAAGAAACGCAAGCCGCTTGCGTTTCCGTGCAAATTCGTTGTCAGGGCGCCGCCCAGAGCCCTCGGACATGTCCGAGGTGGCGGGTCATCACGGTCCGTACGGCCTCCGTGTCCCGGGCGAGCAGCGCGTCGAGCAGCTCCAGGTGCTCCTCGGCCGACGCCTCCAGCCGCCCCTGCTCCACCAGCGCGGTCAGCCCGTACAGCCGTGCGCGCCGTCGCAGGTCCCGGACCACCTCGACCAGGTGGCCGTTGCCGGCGAGCGCCAGCAGTCCCAGGTGGAAGCGCTGGTCGGCCTCGATGTACGCGATGAGGTCGCCGGCCGCGGCGGCGGTGACGATCTCCTCGGCGACCGGGCGCAGCGCACGGAGCGCCACCGGGTCCGCGGTGGTGGCCAGGCGGGCCGTCGTCGGGATCTCGATGAGTGCCCGGACGTGGGTGTACTCGTCGAGCTGCCGGTCGGAGACGGCGGTGACCCGGAAGCCCTTGTTGGGCACGGTGTCGACCAGCCCTTCCTTGGCGAGGTCGAGCATGGCCTCGCGCACGGGTGTGGCGGAGACCCCGAAGCGGGAGGCGAGGCCGGGGGCCGAGTACACCTCGCCGGGACGCAGTTCCCCGGCGATCAGCGCGGCCCGCAGCGCGTCCGCGACCCGCTCGCGGTAGCTGGGCCTGCGGCCGCCCAGGTCGGAGAGGGCCGTGTTCACAGGACGAACCCCGCCGGGAACGGGTCGCGCGGGTCCAGCAGGTACTGGGCGGTGCCGGTGATCCAGGCCCGGCCGGTGAAGCTGGGCAGCACCGCCGGGCGGCCGGCCACCTCGGTGGCGCCGAGCAGCCGGCCGGTGAACCGGGTGCCGATGAAGGACTCGTTCACGAACTCGGTGTGCAGCGGGAGTTCGCCGCGCGCGTGGAGCTGGGCCATGCGGGCGCTGGTGCCGGTGCCGCAGGGCGAGCGGTCGAACCAGCCGGGGTGGATCACCATGGCGTGCCGGGAGTGGCGGGCGGTGGCGTCGGGAGCGGTCACCTGGACATGGTGACAGCCGCGGATGGACGGGTCCTCGGGGTGGACGGGTTCCCCCTCGGCGTTGATCGCCTCCATCAGGGACAGGCCGGCCGCGAGGATGTCGTCCTTGCGGGACCGGTCGTAGGGCAGCCCGAGCCGGTCCAGCGGCAGGATGGCGTAGAAGTTGCCGCCGAAGGCGAGGTCGTACGTCACCGTCCGCCCGTCGGGCAGGGTGGCCTCCCGGTCGAGGGCGACGGCGAAGGACGGCACGTTGCGCAGGGTCACGGCGGTGGCGGCGCCGTCCTCGACCGCCACCTCGGCGACGACGACCCCGGCGGGGGTGTCCAGGCGGATGGTGGTGACCGGTTCGACGGCCTCGACCATGCCGGTCTCGACGAGCA
Source organism: Streptomyces sp. 13-12-16 (assembly GCF_002114215.1). Lineage (GTDB taxonomy): Bacteria > Actinomycetota > Actinomycetes > Streptomycetales > Streptomycetaceae > Streptomyces. The sequence goes on from NZ_NCTE01001504.1 coordinate 18,406, forward strand.
CCGTCGCGACGCCGATCGTGCCGTGCCCGCACATCGGGAGGTAGCCGGATACCTCGATGTAGACGACGCCCCAGTCGCAGTCGGGCCGGGTGGACGGCTGGAGGATCGCGCCGCTCATCGCGGAGTGCCCGCGCGGCTCGTTCATCAGCAACTGCTTGACGTCGTCGCGGTGGTCGCGGAAGTACAGGCGCCGTTCGTTCATCGTCGCGCCCGGGATGGTGCCGATGCCGCCGGTGACGACGCGGGTCGGCATGCCCTCGGTGTGCGAGTCGACGGCGTGCAGGACGAGCTTGCTGCGCATGTCCGGCCCTCCCTACGCGAGCCCGGCCGCGACGGCCTTCTCGGTGGCCGCGCGGACGGCCGCCTCCTGACCGGGTTCCAGGGGTACGCGGGGCGGGCGGCAGGGGCCGCCGTGCCGCCCGACGAGGTCCATGGACAACTTGATGGCCTGCACGAACTCCACCCGTGAGTCCCAGCGCAGGAGGGGATGCAGTTGCCGGTACAGCGGCAGCGCGGTGTCGAGGTCACCGTCGGTGGCGGCACGGTAGAGCTCCGCGCAGGACCGGGGCAGCGCGTTCGGGTAGCCGGCCACCCAGCCCTTGGCACCGGCGACGGCGAGTTCCAGCAGGACGTCGTCCGCACCGATCAACAGGTCGAGTTCGGGGGCGAGTTCGGCGATCCGGTAGGCGCGGCGGACGTCCCCGGAGAACTCCTTGACGGCCTGGACGTACCCCTCGCCGTGCAGCCGGGCGAGCAGTTCCGGCACCAGGTCGACCTTGGTGTCGATGGGGTTGTTGTAGGCGACGACCGGGAGTCCGGCCGCGGCGGCCTCGGCGTAGTGGGCGAGGACGGAACGCTCGTCGGCGCGGTAGGCGTTGGGCGGCAGCAGCATCACGGCCCGGCAGCCGGCCTCGGCAGCCTGCTCGGTCCAGCGGCGGGCC
>NZ_NCTE01001504.1:19586-19918 GCF_002114215.1 Streptomyces sp. 13-12-16
TTGTCCACCAGCCAGGCGCAGTGCTCGGCGTAACGGTCGTGGTTCACGGAGAGGTCGTCGTTCAGCGGAAGCGCGGTGGCGACGAGGACGCCGCGCCAGGGACGGTGGTCGGTCATGAGGGTCCTCTCTCGGTCTGCCGTTCGTGCCGTTCGCGCGGTTCTTGTCGTTCGCGCTGTCCGTGCCGTTCGTGCTGTTCGGCGAGTACGCCCAGCGGCACCGGCCGGGCGAACGGCCGCCGGGACGGGACGGGTTCGCATCCGGCGAGCCCGGCGACCGCCGGTCCGCACATCCGGCCCTGGCACCAGCCCATGCCGGCCCGGGTGAGCAGCTTG
>NZ_NCTE01001505.1 GCF_002114215.1 Streptomyces sp. 13-12-16
GGCGATCCGGGCGGGGCCGCCGAGCCGTCCCCACGGCTCCCGGCTCCCGCGGGCCTCGCGCGCGGGAGGTCCCGCGGCCCCGGCCTCCGCCTGCGCGCGACGTCCGGCCCGGGACAGGTACCAGAACCGGTCCTCCACCCGGACGCGGACGCCGTCGCCCCGCAGCACACCACCTGCGCCCAGGTGGACCGACCCCGTGTCCGCGTCGGCCCGCAGTACGACGCCCGAGGCGTCCGCGGAGTCGAAGACGGCCTCCGTCACCCGGTCGACGTCGACGGACATCGTCACCGAGTACCTCTCCGCCGAGCCATCCGCGACCGCGTAGGCCCTCGGTACGGCCAGTTCCAGCGAGGCCGTCAGCCGCCGTTCCCCCCGCACCTCGACCCGCAGCCGCCGTACCTCGGCACGCGGCAGCAGGTAGTCGAGGGCCAGTTGCCCGGCGACGTCCGCGGTGAGCCGCCGCGTTCCCGGCCGCACCCGGCCGTCGAGGTCCCGGTCCGGGCCCTCCGGCTCGGCCGGCGGCGGTACGAGCCGCTCGCCGTCCGGGCCCAGCAGTCCCACCATCCACTCCCGGCGCGAGGGCCCCAGCTCGGACATCCAGCGCAGTCCCGTCCGCGCCCGCCGCTCACGCCCCCGGGCAGTTCTCGCCCGGGCCGCCCGGAACAACGGGAACGTGTTGTTGTCCCACACGTCCGCCGCCCGGTACACCGCCGCCCGGTCGAAGCTCCGCGCATCCCGCGACGCCTCACGGATCAGCGCCAACGAGCCGTCCAGCAAGGCTCCGTACGCTTCAATGGCATCCCCACCCATGCGCGCAGTCTTCCAGCCGCCCGCCGCCCCCGCGACGGACGGAGGCGCTACCGGGCGCCGTGCCCGGAACCGGCGAAGATCACCGGTGCGTCTTCGGCCTCGAGCCGTGAGAGGGCGAGGCCGGAAGGCTGGTGTACCGACCGCAGCAGATGTCACCGAAGGCATGGGCATGGGCCTGGGACGCCCAAGGGGACGTCCTGGCAGTGCTGCTGATCGGCCCCATGGCGAGCATCGAGCGGGGGGACTCAGAGCCGATGGGCGGCGGGCCTGTCGGCGTTTCCGTCTCGCCTTCCCTTCGCGGGCCGGATCCGGCGCCCGGACTCCTCGGTCGCCCATGTTCGGTGCCAGGCCGGGCCACGCCCGTAAGGACCGCCCGGCGCTCACCGGTACGGGGAGGCCACACCGCGGACGTGTACGTACCTGCTCCCGGCATCCGAGGGACTGGATGCGCCTTCCTGCGCTGCTCCGTCATCCGAGTGCACCCTCCCCTGCCGCAGCGGTTTCGGGGCGGCTTTCGGCTAGGCAATGAACTGGCCGATGACAAGGAGGCGGTATGCGTGAGAATGGCCGACGAAGGGCGCGCGCGGCGTCGCAGGCCCCCGAAACCGGGTGGCATGTGGGGGTGAAGGCATGGCGCGGGCTCGTGTGACGTCACCGCCCAAGGCGGCGAAGGGCCTGCCGACGGTGGCAGGTTGCGGGGATGCCGGCTTCGCCGGCGACGGTGGGTCGGCAGTGGAGGCGCGCCTTGCGTTTCCTTCCGGCGTTGCGGTCGACGCCGACGGAAACGTGTTCGTTTCCGATCACGCCAACCATCGGGTCCGCCGTGTCGACCCATCGGGTGTCGTCGTCACGGTCGCCGGCGATGGGGTGCGTGGTGACGGCGGTGATGGCGGCGAGGCCCAGCGGGCGCGGCTGGGTTTTCCGGTCGCGGTGGCCCTGGACGGGCAGGGGAACGTGTTCATCGCCGATGAGATGACGCACCGTGTGCGGCGGGTGGACGCCTCAGGGGCCATCGGTACCGTGGCCGGGGACGGCTCGCGCGGCGGTGGCGGGGACGGCGGGCCCGCGGTGAGGGCGCGGCTGGACGTGCCCTGTGCCGTCGTGGCTGCGGCGGGTGGTGAGCTGTTCGTCGCCGAGGGCGGGGGCCGGGCGGTGCGCAGGATCGACGGTGAGGGCACGATCAGCACGGTGGTGGCCGAGTCCCCGTTGGGCCGGGATGTCGCGGTCGCCGGGGCGCCGTTCGTCCCGGCGGGTCTGGCGATCGATGCGTCCGGGCGTCTGTACATCGCGGATGCCGAGGGGCGCCGCCTTCTGCGCTGGGACGCCTCGGCCGGGCTGACGGTGCTGGCCGGTGCCGGTGCCGGTGACGAAGAGGGAGCCGGCGTGCGGGTGCCGTGGGCGGCGCCCTGTGGCGTGGCGGTCGATGCGGGGGGAGTCGTCTACGTCGCCGATCAGAACGCGCACAGCGTGTGGCGGCTGGAGGGCGGTGCGGCCACCGTGCTGACCGGCCCGGGGGAGCCGACCGGGCCGGGCGAGGACGGCGGACCCCGGTCGGAACTGGCCTATCCGAGCGGACTGGCCCTGGATGCCGCAGCGAAACGGCTGCTGGTTGCCGACAACTTCCACCACCGCATCGCCGAGGTTGCCCTGCCGTCACGCAAGGCGGGCACGCGGCGCCGCCCTGCACGGCGCGGGCCCGCCAAGTCCTGAAGATCGGGCACGATCCGGGCGGTACCACCGATCGTCGAGTCGGCCGGGAGCCGGGAGCCGGGAGCCGGGAGCCGGGAGCCGGTGCCGGTCCGGTCCTGGTGCCGGTCCGGTCCCGGCCGGCGAGAGACGAGAAGAGAGCCGCCGACGCGGCGCGCGAACCGGGGCACTGCTCCTCTGCTCCTGGTCGAGTCGACGGCACGGCCTGTGGGGGCGCGACGGCGGCTGAGGCATCCGTTGCCGTCGCTCGCCTGCCCCGGTGACTCGCTCATCTGTTTTTTAGTCCGTTTCGCTCGCTTTTGGGTATGTTTGGCGCGAGCAAACGTTACGTCGCGTTATGGTGCAATCCGTTTGCGTTAGCTTTTGCGATGTGCAGACGTCCTCTTTGCCGACCGTTCGGCTGGGCCCGCCAGGGCCGTTCCCGCATGCCCCCCTCATGCATCACCTGGACCGGAAGTGGCTGCACTACGCGTTCCTGTCACGCTGCGGCCGGCAGGCTCTGATCGCCAACCTGTCCGTCCTCGGCCCCTCGTCAGGGAAGGTGGTCGCCGATCCAGGAGCCCCCGCCACGGGAAGGCGCAGCGGTACCGGTACCGTCGAAGGCCAGCACATGGCGATCCTCCTGACCTTCGAGGAGGACCGCGGTTGGAGCGCGACGCAGTTCAACGCCGAGCAGCCGGAGCTGCCGTGGTCGGCGTTCCGGCTGCCGCACCCGCACGGCAGTCCCGGGGCGTTCCGAGTGGCCGCCCGCGGCTCCGGTCCGGCGCTGGACGTACGGCTGCGGCGCACGAGCAGGCCGTGCACGTCGCAGTGCGCGCCGTTCGGCACGGATGAGTATCTGCGATGGCAGTCCGAGCCCGGTGTCCTGGGCTTCGGCACGATCAAGCACGGCGACGGCACGGTCTCGACGACCGACATGCTGGGCTACCACGAACGGGTCCGCGGCCGCTGGTCCTGGCCGGCGCTGGGCGGCTGGGTCTTCGGGTTCGTCAACGACCCCGCCGGCCCGGTGGGCGAGGCACCGCCCGCCGCGCTCGTGTTCACCCTGATCCAGCCCCGGCATCCGGCCGGCGCCGCCAGCGGCTCGGTCATGCTGTGGCGCAACGGGCGCATGATCCGCCACTTCCCGCGCCGGAACCTGCAGATCGCCGTCAGCGGCGTCCTCTCCCGCGACCAGGTGGCCCTGGTCCCGCCGCTGGCCGGCACCCTCGGCACGCCTCCGGCGGCAGCCGTCCCGTCCCGTCTGCTGATCACCGCCCGGCTCGGGGACGACCGCCTGGTGTTCGACTTCCACTGCCGTACGGCGGGACGGATCGCCAACCCCTCGGAGACGAGCCTGCACCCCTTCAGCGTCCACGAGACGCTCGGCCCCTGCACGGTCGAGGGTGTGATCGGCGGCAGGAGCCTGTCCTTCCGGACCCAGGGGATCGTGGAGTTCGCCGGAGGCGCACATGACTGAGACCACCCTCGCCCTCACCGGCGCCCGCCTGCTGGCGGACACGGTCGCCGCCCTGACCGAGCGCGCACCCGCCGTCCTTGCCGCAGCCGCCGACCAACTGCGCACCATCAGGCTGGGGTTGCACTTCAACGACGACAGTCACGCCACCCTCACCGCCCGGCACAGCCGCCTGCTCGTCGAGCAGACCCGCTGCACCGCTCCGGACGTCGAGGTCGTCTTCGACAACCGTGCGATGAACCTCCTCTTCGACCTGCAACGGTCCGCGATCGACCAGGTGCTGCCCGACAGCCTCGACGTGCGCGGCTCCCGCGAGGACACCCTCGCGGTGTGGCGGGCCTTCACCCTGCTGTCCCAGCGGGCGGCCGGCCTGCGCATGCTGCAGGAGCTGTGGGCCGAATACCGCGAGCAGGCACCCCAGTTGTGGGGCACCGCATCGCCGGCCGCCGTCGAGCCGGCCACCGCCCCGGTGGACTGGACGGCGCTGGACTACCTGACCCGGCGCGCCCCGGAGGACGCCCCCGAGCCGCCCGCGCTGATCAACGGGACCACCGTCACCGCGCCCCGCCCGCTGTGGGACGGACGGGTCAGCAGTGGCTGGTGGCAGGAACCCGCGGTGCACGACGCGGACCTGCTGGAGACCATGCGCGTCTGCCGGGCGCGTACCCACGAGGAGATCCAACGGCTGCTGCCGGACCGCGAACCGCGCGCCGAACTGTACGACCTCATGCGCTCCTACCCGGCCCGGCAGGGCAAGGGCCTGCGCCCCACACTCACGATCGCGGCCTGCGCCGCCTTCGGCGGCCGCCCCGAGGACGCGGTCCGCGCCGCTGCCGCGCTGGAGCTGTTCCACAACGGCTTCCTCGTCCACGACGACATCGCCGACGAATCCACCCACCGCCGCGGCCTGCCCACCATGCACGAGGAACACGGGCTGGGCCTGGCCGTCAACGTCGGCGACGGCCTGAACCTCCTCGCGGTCGACGCAGTCCTGTCCAACCTGGAAACCCTCGGCCTGGCCCGCACCCTCGGCCTGATCCACGAGTCGATCCACATGTGCCGCGAGTCCATCGAGGGCCAGGCCATGGAGCTGGGCTGGATCCGCCACGACGTCGTACCCGAGACGGACGACGCCTACTTCACCATGAGCACGAAGAAGACCGGCTGGTACACCTGCATCAGCCCCTGCCGCATCGGAGCGGTGTGCGCCGGTGTCACCGACCCGGCGGTCCTGGGCCGCTTCGACGAGGCGTTCCGCCTGATCGGGATCGCTTTCCAGATCCAGGACGACATCCTCAACCTCGTCGGTGAGGAAGCCCTCTACGGCAAGGAACCCCTCGGGGACCTCCTCGAAGGCAAACGCACCGTCATGCTCATCCACCTCTTCCGCACCATGCACGCCTTCGAGCGGCCCCGCCTCTTCGACGTCCTGCGCCGGCGCCGGACCGACAAGACCCAGCAGCACGCCGAGGAACTCCTGTCCGCGATGCAGCGCCACGAGTCCATCGAGTACGCCACCGACCTGGCCGACCGGCTCGCCGCCGAGGGCATCTCCCGCTTCGAAGAAGACCTCCAGATCATCCCCGAAAACGAGGGCAAGGCCGTCCTGCGGCAGATCGCCCACTACGTCACCTCGAGGCCACTGTGACCACCACCACGACCTCCTCGCCCCCCACGCCCGGCACCGACCCGGGTCCACCGACCACCACCGACGAGAAGGCGTTCGCCTTCCTCGGGCAGGTCAACACCTGCTTGCGCGCCTGCCTGTGCACCCTGGCCCGCCACGGCGTCGCCCTTCGCGAACGCGAACCACAGCGTGCCCAGGCCCTCCTGGCCCAGGTCGAGTGCTGGCCCCTCTACAAGGGCGGCCAGTTCCTCTTCGACCTGATGGAGTGGGAGGACCTCATGCTCGACGGCGACCCGCCGCCCCTGATGTCCACCGAGCACATCCGGGCCTCCTGCGCTTTGCCCGTCCAGTGGATCGCCGCGGGCTCGGCCCCGGGCCCCGGGCCCGCACAGCTGATCCCCGGCCGGCGCGTCGCCACGGCTCTCGGACTGCCCCTGCGCATGCTGACCACCGTCACCCGTGCAGCCCTCACCGGGGCCGCGCAGGACCTGACCGACCTGCTCGCCACGCCGTTCGCCCAGCCCGCAGGAGACCACTCGTCCGAGGCCGACGGCGAACCCCGGTCCGACACCGGCCAAGAGGACCTGCCGACGCTGGAAGCCGGGTTCTACCTCTACCGGGACGTCGTCCTGGGCGCCCTCACCGTCCTGGGCCCCTTGCTGGCCGAACACGCACCCGACAACGGCCCGCCACCGCCTCCCGAGCCCCGCTGACCACGGCCGAGCCCACCCCGACCCGGCCGCGTCCCCCGTCCCCCCGTCAACGAAGGGAAAGCACATGGTCACTCAGGCCACACCGGAAGCCGGGACCGGCAGCTCCGTCTTCCCCATCACCGAATCGTTCAGCAACAGCAGCACGGACAACAGCCAGTGGCGCATCCTCGGAAGCGCCGTCCTCAACGGAAGCCTTCAGCTCACTCCGAACGCGAAGCAGACCTCCGGCACCGCCCTGCTGGACGAGGCCTTCCCCTCGTCCTACGGCGTCGCGATCGACTTCGACTACGAGGTCGAGCCGGGCTCCACCCCGGGAGACGGCTTCTCCGTGTACCTCATCGACGGCAGCGCCACCACCGACCCCGGCGCCACCGGAGCCGGCCTCGGCTACTCCCGCGCGGAGAAGAAGCGGGGCGTCACCAAGGGCTACATCGGCATCGGCTTCGACCACTACGGCAACTACGCCAGCGACCTCGCCGGCCCTCGAGGCCCTGGCCGCACCCCCGACATGGTGGGCATCCGCGGCTCGGGCAACCACCTCGACGGCTTTGCCTGGCTCACAGGCATGTCCTTGAAGAACAGCCTGCGCACCCGCTGGGAGGAAGGCGCCCGCGTCCAGGTCACCGTCGCGGACGGCAGGATCACGGTCCGCATGTCCAGCAAGACCGACCCCAACGGCACCACCGTCATCGACGGCTTCCCCCTCCAGTCCGACGGTCAGGCACCCATGCCGGACACCTTCAAGATCGGACTGTCCGCCTCGACCGGCGACGCCACAGCGGCCCACCGCATCCGGAACCTGAAGATCACCATGCCGGCGGACATGCCGCTGGAGATCACCGGCCCTGCCGAGGCCGAGGCAGGGACGAAGGTGTGCTACCCCATCGTCGTCCGCAACGACGGCCCCAACGACGCGCCTGACGCCGTCGTCGAAGCACAGCTCCCCGCCGAACTGTCGAACGTCGCCTTCCGGGCGACGACCGGCAACGGGGCCGTGGAAGGCAAGGGGACCGTCGCGAACGGCGTCCTGCGCCAGCCGCTCGGGTTGCCCAAGGGCGCTACCGCCACGGTCACCGTCTGCGGCACCATCAACCGCACCTTCACGGGAACCCTGACCCTTCCCGCCACGATCACCAGCACCAGCCGGTCCAACATCTCGTCCCGGCCGCATGGTGAAACCTCCACGCAGGTCACGCGTGCGGCCGAACCGACGACGGACCTGGTGGTCTCCCAGGACAGCGGTGTCCGGGACGCACCAGGTGGCCTGGGTGCCATCATGGTCGTCAAGGCGACAAGCCGCGAGACCGGACACCCGGTCGCCGCCGGCCCCGTCGAGCACGTGTTCACCGCCCCCACCGGCTTCCGGTGGAACGGCCATGTCAGCGCTTCCTACCGGCGCATCGACAAGACCACCCTCGGCGGGCTGCCTCCCGTCGAGGCGAAGACCGGTGAGGACGGGCGGATCCTGACCTTCACCTACGACGTCCACGTGTACACGGGCGACGACGACCGCGACTACCTGGTCTACACGTGCGGCATCGAAGCCGTCGACGGCGTACGGCCCCACCGCTACACCGACGGCATCGCCCAGATCGGTGCCGCGCCCCCGGCCCAGCTCAAAGCCACCCTCCTGCCCAGCCCGTAAGACCGCATAGCCGCAACTCGCGGACACTTCACCGGCCTTTCCGCGCACCCTCCGAAGGGACACGAAGCCATGGCAACGGAAACCCAAGCCCCCGTCAGGCAGGGCGACGACAAGAAGCTCTTCCTCCTCCAGGTGGGCCATCCCGAGGCCCGTCCGGGCGGGGAGCCCACCCGGCTCAACTTCGCCGTCCTCAGCACCGTCAAGGAGCCCGTGAACCCCGGGGACGTCACCTACACCCTCAAGGCTCCCACCGGATTCCTCTTCAGCGGCTGGATCGGCTGGGCCTACCACGATGCCAACACGATGCAGCCCACGAGCAACGCGGAAGCCATCGAGCCCGCCGTCAGCGACGGTGGCCGCACCCTGACCTTCACCCACAAACCCTGCCTACGCAGCAACGCGGAGTGCCTGGGCTACGGGGTCGACACCACCGCCGTCGACGGCACGGACCCCGACACCTACCAAGACGGCCGGCTGGAGATCGGAGACGCCAACCCCATCAACCTCACCGGCACCGTCCTCGGCCCCGACGAGGACTGACTTCACATCAGGCCCCCACGTCATGATCACACACGCTGAACGGCCGCCCGGAACTACGCGCCGGGCGAAAGATCACACCGCTCGGCTGCGGTCACCCCACAGTGGTGACCGTGCTGAACCGATCGACATCCTCGTCGTCCTGAAGGACGGCGATTCCCGCTTACCGCGCCGTTGAGGGCTGCGGTGTCGGGTGGGTGCCTGCCTCGCCGCGCGGTACGGACACGGGTGCCCGTCTCACCTGCGCTCGACAGGCTGTCACGGCCAGTCCGGCCGCCTTGGCGACGTTGACCGCCGCGTTGATGGCCCGGTCCTTGACGCCGCACTGCGAGCACACCTGAGACATGGCCCTCGCCTCGTGCCGCAGGCACCCGGTTCGTACGCCGGCTCCCGACGATGCGCATGCCGCCCCTGGGCGCCGGAGGACCCGTAGGGGCGGCATGCGCATCGTCTCGCCCGGCCCTCCTGCCTCTACCTCGTGTGACCTGTGGAAACAGCGTGAAAGGCGTGTATGGAACAGTAGTTGGGAAAAATCCTGTTGCCGGGCATCCGGATCCGGCCCCTCTGCGGCAGCGCGGCATCCGGACCGCGATCGCGGAGCGGGGACGACCGCACGGCACCGGCCCGGGCACCTCCCGCTGGGTCGTCGAACGGACGATCTCCTGGCTGCGCGGCTTCCGCCGCCTGTGGATCCGCCGGGAACGACGCGGCGACATCCACGAGGCCCTTCCTCGGCCTCGCCGTCCGCCTGATCCCCCACCGGCACGTCCAGAGGCTTTGTCAGGGCCAGGGAGCGGCACGTCGTCCGCCCGGCCGTCGGCCCGATGTTTCTCCCGTCACGGTGCGTGGTGCAAGGGCTTGACGCGTTGTGGTTGCGAAGCGGCAGGGCGGGCGAGCGCCGGATTACCGATGCGGTGCCTGTCTTCGGCAGGATGGGCGCATGAACGAGATCCGCACACCCCGCCTCCTCCTCCGTAGCTGGCACGACGACGACCTCGCGCCGATGGCGGACATCAACGCTGACCCACGGGTCATGCGCTGGGTCGACGACGGCTCGGTGCGCGACCTGGACCACACGGCCGAGGACATCGAACGGTGGGAGGAGGAGTGGGACGAGGAGGGCTTCGGACTCTTCGCCGTCGAACTGCTGGCCTCAGGCGAACTGATCGGCTTCACGGGACTGTCCGTGCCCGAGTTCCTGCCGGAGGTGATGCCCGCCGTGGCGATCAGCTGGCGGCTCGGCTCACCGTTCTGGGGCCAGGGATACGCGTCCGAAGCCGCGCACGCCACCCTGGAGTTCGCACTCCAGGACCGCGGCCTGGATCGTGTCATCAGCATCAGTCGGGTGGGGGACAACGCCTCCGAGAACGTCATCCGCAAGCTCGGCATGGCGCCCGAACGGGAGACGGCCCACCCGGTGTACGGCTACCCACTGCGCGTTCACGCCATCGACCTCACCGAGTTCCAGGCATGAACCGGCCCGACCGCCGGTCATCACAAGACAGCCGGCCACTGTCCCCACGTCCCTGAACGCATTGATCGCGGCGGCACGGACACCCGGGAAGGGACGGCCCCTCCCTGTCACTGACCTGTGCCTTCACGGAACCGGGGACAGAGCCCTTGAAAACCCCCGGCCCCTACTCCTGTTCCCACTTGGTTGCATGCTCGATGGGCGGGACCGCTACGCCCTGCCGTCGAGATTCGGGGCGCTTCCTGTCAGCGCACCTTGCCGAAGAACTCACGGACGTCGCCGACGAGCAGTTCCGGGGCCTCCATCGCGAGGAAGTGGCCGCCACGGTCGAGTTCGGTCCACCGCACGATGTCGTGGTCGCGTTCGGCCCAGCGGCGGATGGTCACGTCATGGGCGGAGAGCAGCACGGCGGTGGGCACGGACCTCTGTGAACCGGCTGCCCAGTCGCCCTGACCGTCGCTCCACCCGGTGTCGTGCGCCGCGCCGGGGGCAGCCCGGTCGTCGGCTGCGGCTTCGCTCCAGGTGCTCGCGGACATCTCCTCGTAGTAGACCTGGGCTGCTGAGGCGGCGGTGGCGGTCAGCCAGTACAGCGAGACCTCGGTCAGGATGCGGTCCCGGTGGATGCTGCTCTCGGGCAGTGCGTCTTCCGGGTCGGTGAGCTCCTTGAATTTCTCCACGGTCCAAGCCAGCTGGCCGACAGGGGAGTCGGTGAGGGCGTAAGCCACGGTCTGCGGTCGTTTGGAGTTGCACTGCAGGTAACCGTCGTTGAAGTTCTGCATCCGATGCCATCGTCGCTGCTCGGCCTCCGTCAGGCCGTCCATCTCGCCCTCTGCCCCGGAGGGAAATGTGATCATGGCGTTGACGTGGACGCCGATCACGTGGTCCGGTGCCTGCTTGCCCATCTCCGGGGCGACCCATGAGCCGGTGTCGTAGCCCTGAACGCCGTAGCGCGTGTAGCCGAGGCGGGCCATCAGCTGGGTGAACGCCCCGGCCATCCGAGCCGTGTCCATGCCCGGTCCGGCCAGTGGGGTGGAGAAGGCGAATCCCGGCAGCGAGGGGATGACCAGGTGGAACGCATCGGCCGGATCGCCTCCGTAGGTGCCGGGGTCGGACAGCGGCCCGATGACGTCGAGGAAGTCCACCACCGAGCCCGGCCAGCCGTGCAGCAGCATCAGCGGTGTGGCATCGGCCCTGGGGGAGCGCACGTGCAGGAAGTGGATGTTCTGCCCGTCGATGGTGGTCATGTACTGAGGAAACGCGTTGAGTTCCGCCTCGTGTGCCCGCCAGTCGTAGGCAGTGCGCCAGTACTCGGCCAGATCCTTCAGGTAGTCCACCGGAACGCCGCGGCTCCAGCCGACACCGGGCAGTCCATCCGGCCAGCGGGTGGCGGCCAGGCGGGCTCGCAGATCATCGAGCCGGGCCTGCGGTATGTCGATGTGGAAGGAGCGGATACTGCTGGGTGTCGTGTTCGTCATGGCTGCGACGCTAGGACTCGCTTAGGTCAGTTTCGGTCCTCGCCTTCCGGCAGTCTTACGGCATGTTGGAGACCTCCGGGCGGCTGTTGAAGCTGCTCTCCCTGTTGCAGACCCACCGCGACTGGTCCGGGGCCGAACTCGCCGAACGCCTCGGTGTCAGCCGGCGCACCCTGCGCCGTGATGTGGAGCGGCTGCGTGTGCTCGGCTACCCGGTGCACGCCACCCAGGGCACGGCGGGCTACCGGCTCGGGGCCGGGGCCACGCTGCCGCCACTGCTGCTCGACGACGACGAGGCCGTCGCCGTCGTCATCGGCCTGCGCACGGCGGCCGGTGGCTCGGTCGCCGGCATCGAAGGGTCCTCGATGCGCGCGCTCGCCAAGCTCGAGCAGATGCTCCCACCCCGGCTGCGGTACCGAGTGAGCACCCTGCACACCGCTACTGTCCGGGCCGGCGCAGCCCCGGCTCCCAAGGTCTCCGCGGACACCCTCATGGCCATCGCAGAGGCGTGCCGCCGACGCGAGCGGCTGCGCTTCGACTACGTCAGCCCGCGCCGCAGCCGCAGCACGCGCTCGGTCGAGCCGCACAGCCTCGTCAGCTTCGACCGCCACTGGTACCTGGTCGCCTGGGACACCGACCGCACCGACTGGCGCACCTTCCGCGTCGACAGACTCACTCCGCGCACGCCGACTGGGCCGCGGTTCACCCCCCGCGAACTCCCCGACACCGACGTGGCCACCTATCTGGCCCACCAGCTGTCATCGCGGGCCTGGCCGTTCCAGGCCACCGTCACCCTGCATGAGCCCGCCGCAGCGGTCACCGACCGCATCTGGCCCGGCATGGGCGTCATCGAACCCGTCGACGACGACAGCTGCCTACTGCACCTGGGCGCCGACACCCCCCGCGACCTCGCCTGGATGATCACCTCGGTCGACGCCGATTTCACCCTCACCAACGCACCCCCCGAACTCACCGACGCCCTGCACGCCCACGTCACCCGCTGCCTGAACGCCGTACGCAAGGCGTAGACATCCCTGCCGCGCAGGCGTCCGGAAATCTCCCGACGACCGGGCTCCCTCACTGCTCAGAGGTCGTTCTCGGTTGATGTTTCATCCCGGAATCATCTGTTTGGTCCATGGTGTCGGGTCGCGCCAGGAGAGGGTGTCCTCGCCGGTGAGGCGGCGGGCCATGATGCCGGACAGGTCGATCCCGCTCAGGACGTCGTCCGCGGTGCTCCGGGCGCCGAAACCCGATCCGATGCTGTGCTGAGGTGTCGTCATGGCGGAGGCGCCAGATGCTGGACCGCACTCCAGGGCAAGGCCATCACGCCGCCCACTGAAGGTCCCGGCGGCATCGCACCCGTGCTACGACCGCACCCGGCCGTCCCTCGCCCCTTGGAAGCTGGTTTGCCGGAGCGGCAACACGAGTGGCATGGCCGGGCTTCGATGGGCGACGGTGGGCCCATGAGCGACGACATCACGGCGGGACCGCCCGTGTCCGACACCCCCTTGCCCGGCGACGGATACCTCGGAGACCCTGCGGTACGGACGGAGTGGGACAACCGGTATGCCGACCGACAACAGCTGTGGAGCGGCCGGCCCAACGGCGCGCTCGTGGCCGAGGTCGCCGGTCTCACCCCCGGGCGGGTACTCGACGTCGGCTGCGGCGAGGGCGCGGACGCCGTCTGGCTCGCGCGCGGCGGCTGGGACGTGACTGCGCTCGAGGTTTCGGGCGTGGCGCTGGAGCGGGCGACCGGGCACGCCCGGGACGCGGGCGTCACCATTCGCTGGGTGCACGCCGCACTGACGGAAGCGGCGCTCCCGCCGGCCTCCTTCGACCTGGTCTCCGCGCAGTACCCGGCCCTGCTGCGCACCCCCGACGCCGCAGCCGAGCGAGCGCTGCTCGCGGCCGTCGCACCCGGCGGCGTGCTGTTGCTCGTACACCACGCGGGGATGGATACCCAGCAGGCACACGACAGTGGCTTCGACCCGGCTGACTACGTCTGGCCCTCGATGGTCGCCGCCCTGCTCGACGACGACTGGAAGGTCGAGGTGAACGAACAGCGGCCACGCGTGGCACCCGACGGTGGCGCCGGCGCGCACCATACCGACGACCTCGTGCTGCGTGCGCGACGGCTGCGCTGAACCCTCCGTTCGTGAAGCGGGGCTGTGCCTCCGTGCGCCGGTGACGTTCCGTCATGGGTAGCGGCGTCGAACGAGGCCCCGGTCCCGCCGGCCCCGGGGATGCCGGCAGCGTCCTGCGTGTAGGCGTAGGCGCCGGTTCCGAGGGAGCCGGTCCGGCGGCCGGGGACGACCGTCACCTGCACGACGTCGGTCTCGCCCATGTCCTCCAGCGGCGAGCCGACCACGATGTCCGCCGGCCCGTCCCGGTTCAGGTCGGCCACGGCGAGGGTGGCACCGAAGTCGTCACCCTTCTCGCTCGCTCCGGGGACACCGGGGGCGTTCTGCGCCGGCGAGCGGGAAAGCGAGGTGTACCAGGAGGTCTCGACCGGATCGTCGACGGGCCGGCCCGCCGTTTCCCCCACCCGTCGGCGTCCGGGGCGAGCCGGAACAGTCCCGAGGGCGGTTTCTTCGCCGTCGTCGACGTACCGTTCGGCGTCACCGATGAGGCACTGGAGCGTTCGGCCCGCGCCCACCGTGTGCTGTGGACGCCGCTGCACCACTTCTACGACGCGGTGGCGTCGGGGACCGGAACCGGTATCGAACCACTGCGGTGTCTGCGCCTGTCGTGCAACGCCCTCGGACCGGAGGACATCGATGAGGCGCTCGACCGGTTCGCCGCCTTCGTACGCTCGGCCTGAGCACGGCGCCTGTGGCGGGCGGACCCGTCACAGGCGCTCTTCACGGCCCGGCCGGAGGCGTCAGCGGTTCATGGCCGCCCAGAACTCGTCGAAGGACATCCGGCGGTCACCGTCGGTGTCGAGTGAGTCGATCAGGGCCCGGGCCTCCGACTCGGTGATCTCGGCGCCCTCCAGCTCCGTCACGACCTGCCGGTACTCCTCCGCGGTGACCAGGCCGTCACCGTCCAGGTCATAGCGCTCGAAGACACTCCGCGCCGCCTTCTCCACCATGTCCGCCATGTACGTCTTCCTTCCGCGATCTTCGCTGACGGCGCCAGCCTATCCGTGGGCCCTCGAACGGCCGAGTGAGTGGGCTTGCCCTTTCCGTCCGGTGTCCCCGCCCCGCCATTCCGTGTGGGCAGTGATCACGACGTAGCCGAGGTGCCGGAGCGCATCAGGGTTCTGATCACGCTCAGGAGACAGCGACCCCGGGCTGCCGACCGGCCGAACGCCGTCCGGGTTCACCCGTGGGGAGGAGGCAGTACAGGTCACCTTCTCGGGCTTGCGGCAGGGAGGCGCCACGCCCGTCGACAAGCCGGGGCATCACTCTCGTCGTCCGGACAAGGACCCTGCCCCGGCTGAAACGGGGAAGGCCCTGGTACGAGATCAGCATCGACGATCTTCTACCAGGGCCGCGTGCTGTCAGAAGCCGGTCGGACGTGAGGTCCTGGACCGCCGAGGGCGTCCCGGTGCAGGCCCTTTCACATGGCGCCCTGCCCGGGGCCGGAACGGAACCGCCGCGGGGGTGGAGGGATCCGAGGTGCCCGGCGACCTGGAGCCTTGGACCTGGCAGGCGCGAGCGTGACCGGCCGAAACCCGTTCTGCCGTGGTCGGAGTGGTCGTAGCGTCGTGCCATGACCACTGTGGGCGGCACGGCTTACCGGTACCGCATCGCCACCGCCGGGGACGCCGAGGCCATCAGGGCCTTGGACGACTCCTTCACCACCGGCACCGTCTTCCAGGTGACCGTCACCGGGGAGGGGTTCGCGCTGCGGGAGGTCCCGGTGGAGCCGCCCCTGACCAAGGTGTTCCCCGAGGACGAGCCGGGCGGCGACGACGGGGACGACGCGGACTCCCGCGCTTTCGTCGCCCACGGCGCCGCCGGTGACCTGGCTGGGTTCGCCGCCGTCTCGTACTCCGGCTGGAACCGCCGGCTGACCATCGAGGACATCGCAGTCGCCCCACAGCACCGGGGCCAGGGAGTGGGCCGCGCGCTGATGGGACACGCGAAGGAGTTCGCCCGCGAGCGGGGCGCCGGCCACCTCTGGCTGGAGGTCACCAACATCAACGCGCCCGCGATCCACGCATACCGGCGCATGGGCTTCGCCTTCTGCGGACTCGACACCACCCTCTACGACAACACCCCCGCAAGAGGTGAGCAGGCGCTCTACATGAGCATGCCCTGCCACTGAGCCGACTCCAGGCGGCACACGCCAGAACGGGGCCCTCCGCTCGGCGCGGCCGCGACGGCCAGCGGCCGGGCCGGAGCCTCCGCTCGAGGCCGTGGCCCGCTTGCACCGCTGCACGTACGCGTCCGGCAGGCAGCGGTGGTGCGGGGAACTGTTACCCACTTCCGGATGACGGTCCACGCCACCTGGGGCGGCGCGCCACGGCGTCCGCGGGCCCCACAGCCAAGCCCTGAAGGGTCCTTGGCCCACAGGGGAACCTGTGTCGAAGTCCGTCACCGCCCGCCGCCTGACCGCCGCCGTCCTGGGCACGGTCCTGACCGTGCCCACGTCGGCGGCCGAGCACCGCCCGCACCACCACGGTGCACCACCCCTTCGACGCGGCGGCACGCCGCCGGTATGAGGAAGCGACGTGCAGCGCGGCGGGGAACGCGATGGGCGGTGGCTGCCGTGCAACCGCCCAAGACCCTGCCGATGAGGGGAAGGTCAGAGGTCGGCGCAGATTCCGCAGGCCTTGGCCGGCTCCCTCTTCAAGCCGAGCGAGTGGGTCAGGCGGGGTGTTCCACCGTGGCCGGCCAGACTCCCCGTTCAGCGAGGTGAAGCACGAGGGCCGCGATGTTCCAGGCGTCGTCCTCACCCCGGTGGTGACGGCCTTCGAGCCGCAGTCCGGCGATCTCCAGGGCCTGTGCCATGCCGGGGCGTTTGCGCAGACTGTGTGCCTCGGTGAAGACAGCCTTGGCATTGGTGTGACGGCGACCGAAAGGGTAGGGCGTCCGTGTGGCCTGACACTGCCGTGTGAACTGGTGGCGGTCGTAGTCGCCCCAACTGACCCACGGCCGGGCGCCCGCGCGGTGTTCGGCCGCCAGCAGCCGGCACGCCTCGGCGAAGGCGAGCCCCTGATCGACCTCGTGCTGAGTGAGGCCGGTCAGCTCCGTGCAGAACTTGCTGACCGTGGACCGGACGGGCCTCACCAGGATCCGGTGCCGGGCGAGGCGCTCGCCTGCGTCCAGGTCGATGACAGTCAGCCCGATCTCGATGATCTCGCTGACCTCGCCAGGCGGCCGGGAACCAGCCCAACACGTCGCTTCGACGTCCACGACGTTGACGAGGTTCTCGGTCCGGGTGCTGTCCATGGCAGGGAGCGTAGGGAGACACAACGGCTGGAGCACGTGGTTTTCGAGGCTGCCCCGGCGCCGGCCTCAAGGGCACCACGGTCAACTGCGTCGAGGCCTGGGGGAAGGAGCCCGGCGAAGACCCGACACCGCTGATCAGTCCGCTGTGCCTGCTTCAGGGCCTGCGCTCGGCCGGAGTCGCGCACCCTCGCGGGAAGGACCGGCAAGCCACCCTCGTCCGGGCGGGATCGGACGAACCGCAACCGGACGAGCAATTCGTCAAGGCAGTCGAACTCACTGCCGACGCGTTCGACGCCCTCGCCGAGCTCGCGGACAGGCACAAGGCGGATACACAGAGCTGAACGGACTGGGGCAGCGTCCCGGTGCCGTACGCCGTAGTCGCCCCCCCCGGTGCGTCGTCTCGGGCCCGGCCGTCATGTGCTGCCGAGCCCGAGACGACGCAGTGACAGGGATGCTCGGTTCACCGTACGACCCACCTCTCGGCCCGCTTCGCCGCCACCGGCGCCCCCCGACCGCCATGCTCGGCTCGCTGTACGAGCCGGCTGGGGGGAGGATGACGGGCGTGACCAGCGTGCCGATCGTCGTGCATCGACCCTCACGTACGAACCGGCCGGAACGTCACGCAGGCACCACCCACACGGACGCGACAAGAGCCTCGGCACCGCCTACAGCGACCACGACCTGGACGTGCTCCTCGAAGCCGCCGACCCCGACACCACCCCGGACGCAGTAGGGGAGCGGCACGGCGGCCACGTCCACGAGTTCACCGACGCCTGAGTACGTACCCGGGTATGCCGGGTATGGTCCGGTGCTCCTTCGGGATGCTGTGCCCCCGTGCCGAGGAAGTCGCGACACCAGATCACGGAAGGACCCGGCCCATGACCACGACGGCACAGGACATCCTCACCCTCAAGCTCGAGCGCACCTTCGACCAGATGGACGCCAACCACGACGGCTACATGGACTGGACGGACTACCAAAAGCTCGCCGACCGCTACATCCAGGCCTACCGGCTCGACAAGGACGACCTCCGGGCCCGGGCACTGCAGACCTTCTGCCAGATCTACTGGCTGGAGCTGCTGCGCCACGCGGGCGTGGACAGCGACCGGCTCACCAAGGACCAGTTCGTCACGGCCAGCCGCCTGGCGGTCATCGACACCAGCCGCCTGAACGTGACCGAAGGCGGCGGACACGCGATCTTCGACATCGTCGACGTCGACGGCGACAACGAGATCACCAAGGACGAGTTCGCCCGCTTCCTGAGAGACGTCTGGAAGAACGACGCACCCGACGCGATGGACATGTTCACCAGGCTCGACACCGACGGGGACGGCGCGATCTCGCGCTACGAGTTCATCCGCGCGATCCGCGAGTACTACCTCTCCAACGATCCGAACGCACCGGGCAGCCTGTTCTTCGGACACGTCTGACACCCCGGCCGCGCCGCGAACACCGGTCGGGAGGTTCGCCACCGGCTCCCGTCCGGTGAACAGTCCTCACGTTCGGCTGGCCGACCAACCGGTGCAGCCAGCCGACAGGGCGATCAGGAGGGGGCATGAAACCAACCACGACGGAGTCGGGTGAGGCTGAGTCACAGGCCCGTGAGGAAGTACTGACGAGCTCGTCAACCGCGTACGTCCTGGTCCTCGACGGCGAGATGTCGTGTGGCCGGGCAGCCAGGCTTTTCTCGAGGCGTCCGGCGTCGCGCTTCCTCCGGTCGGCCGCGAGCGTGCCCGAGATCGCGCCGGCCGCTCCCGCACAAGCCCGTGAGCGCTGCGCCGGTTCCACTGTCAGGCGTTCTCCATCGTGGCGGTCATGCACTCTCGACCGCGATGGAGATCATGGCGCCCGACCACATCGAGTCCGGCACCCACAACGACCGCACGGCGGCCATCGCCATGTGAGAACGGAGGAGGGCGGCGGTGTCCGGGACCCCGACGGCCTCCAGGCATTCCTGAAAGGCATGGGCCGTGGCGGAGCACCCATGAGGACACTTCAGCCCTGGATGGGGCCCTCGTCCCCATGCCCGACTGTGGTGGCGGTCTCCGTTCCGGCGGGTATGCCTGGGCGACCTCAGGCGGTGGCGTGTCCGATGCGTGTGGCGATGCCGTCGAGGATCAGTTCGAGCCCGACCGAGAAGCCGGCGTCGGAGACCGCGGCGTCGGGCGGCTTCCCCGACTGTTCCCCGATCAGCGCGGAGGAGAGCAACCGGGCTGTCTCCGGCAAGGGTTCGGGATTGCGGCGCCGTTCCACGCCGCAGGCGTGGGCCCTGCGGTGCCGGATCATCCTGGCCTGCGCGAGTGGCGCGTCGAACAAGGACGTGACCGCGCAGTTGGGTTCGGCACCGCACGCGGTGGGCCGGTGGCGGAAGCGGTTCGTCGAGCACTGGATCGCCGGCCTGGGCGACATGCCGTGGTCCGGCGGGACGAGGACGGTGACCGACGAGCAGGTCGCCGCGGTGGTGAAGCGGACGCTGGAGTCGGCGCCGAAGAACGCCACGCACTGGTCGACGCGTGCCGTGGCGAAGGAGATGGGCCTGTCGCAGTCGACCGTGTCACGGATGTCGAGCGGTGGTTCGCCGAGCTGGCCGACAAGCAGATACGACGCGGGGTCCACAAGAGCGTCCAGGCACTGGAGAAGGACATCCGCACCTGGATCGCCACGTGGAACACCGACCCCAAGCCCTACGTCCGGACCAAGACCGCGGACGAGATCCTCGAGCGCCTCGCCAACTATCTGAACGAAATTCCTGACTCGGAAGACTAGATCTCCCCGGCCGCCAGCTGCCAGGCCATGAACTCCTCGACTGCCCCGGGCGGATTGGCGGCCTCGGTGGCATGCACCTCCCAGCCGGGGCGGGCCATGTCGAAGACGACCACCGGCAGCGGCCGGCCGAGGACGCGTTCGATCACCCCGTCGGCGTGCAGATGCCGGGCCAGGTCGATCACTGCGTCGCAGAAGTGCGCGCGCAGCAGTTCGGCACGGGTGGCGACGTCCTCGTCGTCCAGCAGCCTGTCGAGGTCGAACTCGCCGTCGTACCAGGCGCCGAGACGCCGCACCTCCTCGACGTACACCTGGCTGCCGACCGGGTCCTCGGGGACGTTGCCGAGCGTCTCGAAGCCCTCGAGGAGCCAGTAGGCGTAGTTCCAGCGCACCTCGCCGTCGTCGTCCGGGTAGCGCTCCCGCTCGTACTGGCTCTCGGTGTTGTAACCGATGGCCACGTACGGGCGACGGTCGTCGTCGTCCACCCGCCAGATACGGAAGGACAGGGCGTAGATCTCGGGCCTCAGCTCGGCGGGAAAGCGTTTGAGGACGCCGACGGCCGCGGTCCGCAGATGGGCGAGGAAAGTCTCCGGTCGATCCGTCATCCGAAGAGCATCCCACCCGCTACGACCGGCGCCGCCACCCGGGCAGCCGCCCCCTGCCCCGACCGCCGGCGACCACGACCAGCAGGTGGAGAGGCTGTCTCATCGACCGCGGTGGGGGAGACGGACCGTGCCGCCTGCACCCGGGTGGCCCGCATCTGCTCAGCAGGCGATGCCGGCCTCGGCGAGCGCCTCGATGATGCGGTGTTCGCGCGCGGCCCGGACGTCGTGGACGGCGCCGGCCAAGGCTGGTGAAGGCCGCGGCGGACGGCGGTGATCAGGTCGTCGGGGTCGGCGAAGGCCCGGTCGGCTGTGGTGGTGCGTCGCAGCACGGGCCAGATGCCCTCGGCCGGGTTGAGGTCGGTTGCGTAGGACGGCAGTTGGAAGACGGTGAGCCAGTCGCGGTCGGTGGTGCAACGGCGCGTGTCGGCGGTGAGGTGGGTGTCTTAGGTTGTCCCGGACCAGCACGATCGGTCCGCCGAGTTGCTGGTGGGCGGTCTGGACGAGGTCGTGATAGTCCTTCCAGGAGAAGCTTCTGCGTCCGTCGGGCCGGGCATCGGGGCAGGGCCGGTAGTTCAGCCGGGAGGGTTCGCCGGCCTTGTGGCAGGCCAGGGCGGCGACGTCTTGCACGGTGCAGCTTTTGTGGAACCGGCGCCCGATGAGGGTCTTGATCCGTGACAGGGTCCAGGTCCGGTCCGGTCGGCCGTGTGCCACCGGACCCTTGAGCAGCTCACGCTCCAGCACGGCGAACAGGTCGTCGCTGAGCAGCGGCCATGATGCCGGCCCCTCGGGACCGGCCCGTTCACGGGTTCACTGTGCCCGTTGGGGCATCAGGGCTGGTCGACGCCGATCCAGTTGATGAAGAAGCCGTACTGCTGGGCGGCCTCGGGGGTGAGCTGCTTGCCGCCGCGCTTGGCGTCGTCGACCCAGCGCAGGTAGACGCGGAAGCTCTGGGCGGTGGGCTGTGGACGGAGCTGCCGCCCACCGCCCACAGCTGGCTGCCGCCCGTGGAGCTCGGTGACGTCGTGAGGGCTTGGACGAGGGCGACCTGTACGACGACATCCGCCCGGCACTGGCCGCGCTGCGTTTGCTGGGCGTGCGCGTGGTCATCCCGGGAACCGGAACCCGCGCACGGGGCGGCTGCTGCGTGGCCTGGACCTCCCGTGGGCCTGATCGTCACCTCGGGGGAGCGGGGGCGTCGCGAAGCCGCGGTCGGCCTTTCTCGGCCGGGTCATCGAGGCCGCGCAGGCGGCCGCGGACGCGACCCTGTACGTCGGCGACCACCCGGCCGACGACGTGTTCCCCGCGAAGGCGGCGGGGCTGCGTACGGCGCACCTTCGCCGCGGCCCGCGGGTGTATGTGTGGGCGGACGACCCGGAAGCCGTGATGGCTGCGGGTCGGTGGACCGGCAGCCTTACCCAGCTCACCGGCATCGTCGGCGCCTGACCGGCGTGAAACAGTCGAGTGCGGCCGGGGCCGGCGGGCGGGCGTCCTGTGCGGTCAGTGCGCGGGACTGTGTTCCCGCACCGCGGCGGCGCCGCGCTGTGTGTCCCCTTGGGTGTTCCTTCAGGAGAAGGCGACGGAGCGCAGGAGCAGACGGTCGGATGCGCTGGTACCCGGGGAAGGGTGTAGTAGGTGTCGCCTTCGCAGTCGGCGTTGAGGAAGACGGTGGTGGTGGCGTCCGTGAAGTTCTGCGGTGCCCTCGAGGCCGTACCGGGGGCGGAGCCAGGTGCGGGAGGGTTGATGCATTCGCCGCTGGCGGGGTCGTTCAGGAAGCCGACGGCTTCGTATCCCTCGGCGGTGGTGTAGGTGTAGCGGAACTGGCCGGTTGCCGCCGATGCTGAACCGGGCACGGCCAGGAGCAGGGCGAAGGCGCTGCAGGCAGCGCCGACGGCTGCCGTGAGGGAATGGCGGGCGGGCCGTTCAGGTGGCCTGCCGCCATGACGGGTGCGCAGCCGCAGGCGCCGGGGGCGGCGCTTGCGGCCATGACCGGCTCCGTGTCAGGGGCAGGCCCCGTCCGCGACGGTGTAGTAACCGGCAGGCGACTCCTTCAGGGTGTGGGTGATGAAGGTGTTGTACAGCCCCATGTTCTGGCGCGAACCCACCGCGTAGGTGTAGCCGCCGCTGGCCGTGGCCCGACCCGCCTGCACGTGGGCGTAGTTGCTGGCGGTCCAGCAGACGGCCGTGGCGCCGGTGGTCCTGGCCGTGACCGTGCCGGAGAGCTGCCCGGTCCTGCCGTCGGCGTCACGGGCGGCCACCGTGTAGGCGTGGGTGGATCCCGCGGTGAGCCCGGTGTCGGTGTATGACGTCGTATCGGATGTGGTGATCCGGGTGCCGTCGCGGTAGACGGCGTAGTCGGTAGCGCCGTCGACCGGGCTCCAGCGCAGGCTGACAGTGGTGTCGGTGGTGCCAGTGGTGGCCAGCCCGGTCGGAGCGGGCAGCGTGCCGGGCTGGGGCTCGGAGTCCTCCAGGCCGAAGAACCGCGTGATCCAGTAGCTTGAGCAGATCGAATCCAGGAAGTAGGCGGCGCTGGTGCTTCCGCACTGCTGGGCGCTGCCGCCCGGATCGACCGGGGTGCCGTGCCCGATGTCCGGGACGCGGTTCACCTCGACGGCCACCGAGCCGTTCCCGGACAGGTACTCCTCATGCCGTGTGGAGTTCGGGCCGATGACCGAGGTGCGGCTCGGGCTCTGGGAAAGGCTGTGCAGCGCGGTCCACTGGTCGCGCAGTTCGTCGGCGTTGCGGGACACGACGGTGGTGTCGCGGTCGCCGTGCCAGACGGCCACGCGCGGCCACGGACCGGACCACGAAGGGTGGGCCGCGCGGACCCGCTCGGCCCACTGGCCCGGAGTGAGGTCGGTTCCGGGGCTCATGCACGAGTAGGCGCTGCCGACGTCGTTGGCACAGCCGTAGGGCAGGCCGGCGACGACGGCGCCGGCCTGGAAGACGTCCGGGTAGGCCGCGAGCATCACCGAGGTCATGGCGCCGCCGGCGGACAGGCCGGTGACGTAGGTGCGCCGGGCGTCCGCGTCGTAGGCGGTGACGGTGTGTGCGGCCATCTGGCGGATGGAGGCCGCCTCCCCCCTGGCCTCTGCGGTTGTCGCTTGTCTGGAACCAGTTGAAGCACTTGTTGAGGTTGTTCGAGGAGGTGGTCTCCGCGAACACCACCAGGAACTTGTGCCGGTCGGCGAGTTCGGGCAGCCCGGAGTTGTCCGCGTAGCCCTGGGCGTTCTGCGTGCAGCCGTGCAGCGCGAACACCACCGCCGGGTTCACGGGCAGGGAAGCGGGCCGGTAGACGTACATGTTCAACTGGCCCGGATTGGTGCCGAAACCGGTGACCCGGGTCAGGCCGACCGCAGCCTGGGCGCTCGGCGCCGGGCCGCTCAGGGCCGCTGTGAGCACAAGGGCCACGACGGCCACCAGACGGGACAGCACAGCACGCCACACGCGGCCCACCGGCCGTGGCAACGGATCGGCGAGCAACGCGGAAGAGATGTGGGTCGGCGGGGCGACGGCTCCCCGCGACGGCGGCGACTGCATGGCGGCTCCTTCGGTGCTTGGGGGGAGAGACACTGGGCCGCTCCGCCGGCGTGGGGCGGCGAAGCGGTCCGGTGACCGGCACCGTAGGGGTGGTTCAACGCGCAACGGTATGGCGCGGGGCACCACCAACCTGCCCGGCATGGTGTTCGCACGGACGGGTTGTGCCGCCACGTCCCGTCTGCTAATCAGACGGGATGTGCCGCTGGCCGGGCGGGAGCGCCGGTGGCGGCACGGACGTCGTCGACACTCACCCGGGGCGAGTCCGGTCAGCCGCAGTGGAGCATGCGGGGTGTTGCCGTTAAAAATTGTGAAGAGCAAAGGTTCCTGAGCGGGCATCAGCCGCTCCATGGTCACCTCTCCCCAGTCGCGGGCCATGCTCCACCTGGAGAAGCGGAAAGCGGAGGGCCTGGAGGCCGACCAGTTCTTCCCCGCGATCCAGGCGGGTCAGCGCGCCCTTCGGCTTCGGATGATGCGGTCAATGCCCAGCCGTCGGCGGATAGGGAATTCTTGGGCGTGTGGCACCGAGGTCCCAGTGGTGGAACCTCGGCTCCGGGGCGCAAGCTCAGGTCAGGAGCAGGCCGACGCCGATCAGCAGGGCGGTACCGGCCAGGGCGGCGACGACCAGGACGGTGCGCTTGTTTGCACCGCGAAGACGCAGGGCGAGGGCCAGCTGGCCGATCGGAGCGGTCCTGTTGTTGTTCATGTCCGTCTCCCTGATGATCCGGGTAATCTGGGATTGGGTGAATTCGGTTGTTCAGGAGGCGTCCTGTCGCAGGGCATCCCGCAGTCGCAGTAGTTCGCGGCGGTGGTGCCGCGCCCGTACCAGGGTGAGCATCGCGGCGGCGGTGAAGACGACCCCGCCCGTGGCGGTGGCCACCAGGTCGGCGGTGCTGCCTCGGACGGCGGCCAGCGCCACCCCGGCCAGGGCGGTCACCACGGTCGCCGCCAGCGCGATCCGGGCGGACAGCACCCGGTCCCGGGCGAACAGCGGCCGACGTCTGCTCAGCACCCAGCCGGCGAAGACGGCCCAGGCCAGCCCGATGGCGATCAGTCCGGCGAAGACGGCCTGAGTATGCGGCGGCGGCGCATGTGGCTCGGTGGCCCACAGCACCGCGATCATGGCCGCGCCGCATCCTCCGGCCAGGCCCACTGCCACGTGGCGCAGCCGGGACCGCAGTGACACCTCCGTGGCCAGCACGCGCTCCAGTTGCTCGGGCACCGCCCGCTGCGCTGCGCGGTTCTGCTCGCTCATGCCTCGTATCCCTTCTCGGCAAGGTGGTTGCGCAGCATGCGCCGGGCGCGGTGCAGCCTGCTCTTGACCGTGCCGGCCGGTACGCCGAGCACCTCCGCGCAGGAAGCCAGCGGCAGATCCTGAAGGTGGAAGAGGATCAGCACCTCGCGCTCCAAGGGCGGCAGCACGGCAAGACCTGCCTCGATCTGCATCGTGGTGAGCACGCCGTTGAGCTCATCGTCGGCGACGACAGCCGTGGCTTCCTCCACGGCCGTCTCCGGCGCCTTGTACGTCTGCCGCAGATGGTCAGTGACCGTGCGCCGGGCGATGGTGAACAGCC
Organism: Streptomyces sp. 13-12-16; assembly: GCF_002114215.1. GTDB lineage: Bacteria > Actinomycetota > Actinomycetes > Streptomycetales > Streptomycetaceae > Streptomyces. The sequence continues at coordinate 25,314 of NZ_NCTE01001505.1, forward strand.
AGGGGGCGAACCGCTCCGGCTGCCGCAGCCGCGGCAGGCCGCGCACCACGGCGACCCACGCCTCCTGAGCAAGATCGTCCGTGAGGTGCGAAGAGCCGACCATGCCCCGGACGTAACGCCACAGCGGGGGGTGCCACACGGCCACCAGCTCGCGGAACGCCTCCCGCTCCCCAAGCTGGCAGCGCACCACCAGCAACTCATCGTTGCCCACCACACCTCCCTGCCCTGCGCCGTCCGCCACACAGACAGTCGGCGTTCCGGGCGGAAAGGTTCACAGAATCCTGCGCATCCGGTCGAAAGAGGAATCTCACCTCTTGATCACGACTTCAGACAGGCCCCAGAGATCGTCTTCAAAGGTCGGATCCGGAGCAGGATTGAGGTGATGGTGACGGTGGCCCGGCAGGACTCGCGGGTCTTGTCGTCGCGGGTGGCCAGGCCACGCCAGTGCTTGAGGCGGTTGAAGCAGGGCTCGACGACGTTGCGGCGGCGGTGGACGGACCGGTCGGAGCCGGGTGGCCGGCCGCCGCGTGTGCCGCGGTTCAGCCGGCCGAGTCCGTCGCAGGCGAGGCGGACTTTCGTGCTCAGTCCACCGCGGGATCGGCCGAGGGCGTGATCACCCGCTTCGTCCCGGTCGACCGCTCCTTTTTACCGTCGGCGACGTGCTGATGGGCTCGCACGACGGTGGAGTCGACCGACACCAGCCACTGGATGTCCCCGGCCGCGTCCTTCTCGGCCTGGGCGGCCCGCAGCATGCGCGAGAAGGTGCCGTCCAGGGCCCGCTTGCGGAAACGCGTGCACAAGATCTGTCAGGAGCCGTACCGTTCCGGCGCATCGCGCCAGGACGAGATCAGGTCCGCAGCTCCCACACGATCCCGTTCAGCGGCGCGAGCATCCAGACCGGCACAGAGTCCTACCGCCTCGCCCGCACCAAAGCCCTGGCCGAGCAGGCCGCCGGTCGAGAGGGACTGCCGGGTGCTGGCGCGGTCCTTTCGACCGCGCCAGCACGTCTCACGCGCCGGTGACTCCGTCGACCTGCTCGCGGATGAGATCAGCGTGACCGTTGTGACGTGCGTATTCCTCGATCATGTGCACCAATATCCAGCGCAGGGAGACTCCCTGGTCGCCGACGTGACCCGCTTCCTGCTCGGACAGCTGGCCGGAGTCATCCAGCGATGCTTCAGCGATCAGCTCACGACCTCGGGCGACCTCCCCTTGCCAGGCAGCCATCGCCTCGTCGAGTCCTCGTTCCAGCTGAAGGGCGAAGCCGTCGAGGTTGCCCTCCCCGAAGACCGGCGACACGGTCAGACCTGCGAACACGCGCTGGAACCAGTTGCGCTCCACCTCGGCCATGTGCTGAACGAGACCGAGCAGCGTCATCGACGACGGTGACGCCGCAGGAAACCGTAATTGATCATCTTTCAGGCCCGAACACTTCAGGACGAGAGTCGCACGGTGAAAGTCCAGCCATGCTTCCAGCATGGTGCGCTCGTCGGCATGCGCGGGCGGGACCGGTCGTCCATCCGGTGTTGTATTCATGAGTACACCCTGGCAACGGCGGCCATGGACCACGACCGTCTTCGCTGGGGACGAACACGTGTCTCGCCCGTCTTCCACGGCGGGTCGGTGACATCAAAACTCGGCTCCGTCACAGATCTTGGGGAGCGGTCGCGGAGCGTGACCGGGGTGTTCGATTGCGAAGACTCGGGTCGAGGTGAGACGGCGTACGCCTCTCCATCTGGCAGACGAGCATGACGCTCCGTCAGGTATGTCTTGGTTCTGGCTGGAGCTGGTAGTGGCCGGGGACGGTGCTGGTTATGCAGGCCGACACAATGTTCTGGGACTCGCTGGTGTTCGACGGGATCGACGGCGTGGACGTCGATGCAGTGACCGTCGCCTTCGGCAGGGTCGACATCGTGGCGCGAGGCCGGGCGACCGGCGGGGTGTGTCCTGACTGCGGCCGTTCATCGAACCGGGTGCACGGCTCCTACCAGGGCAGACTGAAGGACCTGCCGCTCGCTGGGCAGAGCGTTGTGATCTGTCTGACCGTCCGGCGTTTCATCTGCGACGCGGCAGACTGTCCACGTCGCACATTCGCCGAACCGTTCGCGCGGCTGACCACCCCGCACGCACGCCTCACTTCGCGACTCGGCCATGCCCTGGAACGCGTTGGGCTTGCCCTCGCTGGACGGGCCGGTGCCAGGCTGACCGCCCGACTCGGTTTTCGCGCAGGAAGGATGACCTTGCTGCGCAAGGTCATGGCGCTGCCCGACCCGCAGCCCGGCACACCCCGCGTGCTGGGCGTGGACGACTTCGCGATCCGCCGTGGACGGACCTACTCCACCGCCTTGACCTGCGGCGAAACCCATCGAGTGGTCGACGTGCTCCCGACCCGCGACTCCGCTCCGCTGGCCGTGTGGCTGGCCAATCACCCAGGCGTGGAGATCATTTGTCGAGACCGAGCGGGCGCCTGCGCGGAGGGCGCTCGAATCGGCGCCCCCACCGCAGGCCGGGTGGCCGACCGATTTCATCTGTGGCAGGGCACCGGCCGGGCCGTGGAGACCTGCGTCGCGGCCCACCGTGAATGCCTGAATGCTTCAACACCACTGACAAAAATGGCCGTTGAGGCACCCAGCGACACCAAGGTACCCGCCGGCCCGGACCTGACGGCCGTCGGGCTCAGCGCAAGAAGGCCGCGCACGCCTTGGTCCACAACCTGCTCGCCCAGGGCCATTCCCGCCGGGGAATCGCCCGGCACCTGGGCTGGAGCCTCAACACCGTCCTGCGCTACGCACGTGCCGTCGACTGGCAGGACACCCTCCGCGAGAACCGGCCCCGGCCCACCAGGCTGGATCCTTGCAAGCCTTACTCGGAACGGCGGTTCGCCGCGGGATGTACGAGCGTCACCCGTCTGCACCACGAACTCCTCGCTGAGAACGCCCCAGTCACCTACCAGATGGTCCGCGCCCACATCACCACCCTGCGCGCCGCACCGGCAACAGCACCTCCTCCACCGCCGACGGTCCGGCAGGCCACCGGCTGGCTCACCCGCCACCCCGCGACCCTGAGCGAGGACGACCGCACCTATCTGAAGAACGTCCTGGCTCGTTGCCCGGAACTGGACGCCGCCGCCCGCCATGTCCGGGATTTCGGCGAGATCCTCACCGGCCGTCTCGGAACCAGGCTCCCCACCTGGATCGAGGCCGTCGAGGCCAGCCAACTGCCCGGCCTCACCGGCTTCGCACTTCACATGCTGGGAGACCTCGACGCCGTGACAGCCGGACTCACCCTGGAGTGGAGTTCCGGCAGTGTCGAAGGTGCTGTGAACCGCATCAAGAAGATCAAAAGGCGGCTCTACGGTCGAGCCGGATTCGAACTGCTCCGAAAGCCGATCCTGCTGCAATGGCTTCTACGGCCACCAGGCAGCATGAAACTGGCGTCTCGTCACGCCATACGCATGGCCCGGAACACACCAGCCCTGCAGGGCCGGCGAGCGATACCGAAGTGAACGACGGAGGCAAGTCATGAAGACAGAAGCAGGCATGGATTCGCTCCGCTGGGCGGTGGCCTGGATGTGTGTCACCTTTACCCGCGGCCTGAGCCCCAAGGAGGTCTTCACCCGCTACGGGGCCGACCCGGACCAGGCGCGACTGCTCGACTGGGACGCGGCCTTGGACCTGGTCTCGGGCGACTCCGACGATGGGATGGTCTCGCTGCTGCGGTCCGGGAGGATCGGTGACTGGGTCTTCTGTGTCGAGGAGGAGGGTGGCATCGGCTTCGGGGAGGAATCGCTCGCGGAGTTGTCCCGGGGCACTGAGACGTACAGCCTGTCGACGACCGATGGAATGGACGTCTTCCAGTACTGGCGTGACGGCGAGTGCGTCGAGTACTTCGAGCCTGGCGTGGAGCACACCCGGTCCGAACCACTCGGCCGCTGGTGGGACCGGGTGGAGGCGGCACTCGCCGTGCACGAGGGTGAGGGTGCCGGGATGGCGCCGGTAGTGGCCCTCGTACTCGACCACCTCGGCATCACTCTGGACGATGATGTCCTCGCCGGGCCCTGGCTCAGCCTGGCGCTCGCCGAGAACGCGCCGTCGACGCCACCGGGCGACACCTACGCGGGCGAGGGACCGGTCCCGCCAGGGGCTGTCGAGATCTTGTAAGGCCCTACGGCAGTCACCCTCCGCGTTCGCCCACCAAGATCTGTGACAGAGCCCGCTTCTCACCGACATCTCTCAGCCGTCTGATCGCCAAGTGCGTACCTGGTGGGCACCCGCCACCGCGCCAAGGGCACGACCTCCGAGGCGTCCTCCCGCCCGGACGCCGACACCTATGCGGCCCACGGCGGCTCCTTCTCCATCAGGGGGGAAGGCGCGGGTGTCATCGGTGCGGTGACGGCCTCGGACCTGCAACTCCAGTACCACCAGCGGATGGTGGAGGCCCCGGAGCACTTCCTGACCCGCCCGTGGGCACTGTCGGGCCGCCTCTTGGACCCTCACGGATCAACAGCCGTGCCGGGGCCAGCGCTCCGTGCCACCGAGCCGCCCCGGTAACGCGGAGCGGTCCTCGGCAGGCCACTCGGCTCTCGTCGGTACAGCGGGACGGGCTCCTCTGCCCGACCGTTGCCCCGCCTGCGGCGCTGCTCCGGCCGGGTGACTCCCGGAATGCGGTCCGATGCCCAGGCGGTGACGCTGACGTCATGGCATCTCCTCTGACAAGGCGACTCGCGGCCGCGTTACTCGTCTGGCTCACCGCCGTGCCCGGAACGGCCGCAGCCGCCCCGGCCGGCGGGGACACCGGGGCTGCGGACGGGTCACTCACGACCGTCGGCGACGCACTGCCGGCCCTCGAAAAGGCAGCCCGTCCGTTGCGCACCACCGAGCCCTCGGGGGGTTTCGAGGACCTGCGCCCCTTCGGGAAGGCGGTCGGTGACGCCGTGGTGGTCGGTATCGGCGAGGCCGCCCACGGCTCCCACGACTTCGTCACCTTCAGAGACCGGGCGTTCCGGTACCTGGTCGAGGAGAAGGGCTTCCGCTCCTTCGTCCTGGAGGCCAACTGGGGCGCCGGTGCGCGCCTCGACCACTACCTGCTCACCGGGCGCGGTGATCCCGTCCGGATCATGTCCGAGGAGTTCCAGAACGCTCACCTGCTGCTGCACAGCCAGGAGTACCTGGACATGATCCGCTGGATGCGCGCGTACAACGTCGCCCACCCCGACGACCCGGTCAGGTTCGCCGGCGACGACAGCAGTTACGCCGGCCCGGAGCTCTACGACCGGGTCGTCGACCACGTCCGGCGCGCCCACCCCGACCTGCTGCCCGAGGTCACCGGCCTGTACGAGGGGCTGCGCCCCACCCTGCCCGTCGACGCGTGGATGCGCGCCGCCGTGACCGCTCCCCTGGACGAGCGCCGTGCGAAGGCCGAACGCACCGGACGCGTCCTGGAACTGCTCGGCGCCCGTAAGCCCGCCGGGACAGACGAGGACCATGCCTGGGCGGTCCAGCACGCCACCGTGATCGACCAGGTGGCACGCCTGTACGCCTTCGATCTCGCGGATCCCCGAATCGCGCCGGAGGCCATGGCCTACCGTGACACCGTCATGGCGGAGAACACCCTGTGGTGGCACCGCCACACCGGCCACCGACTCGTGCTCGGCGGGCACAACAGCCACCTGTACACCAGGAGTTCCACCCCCACCCTGCCCGTCCCCCAGGGAGCGGTGCTCCGGCGGCGGCTGGGCGACGGGTACCTGACGGTGGGACTCTCCTTCGACCGGGGCGCCGTGCACGCCACCGCACAGGGCCTGCAGAACCCGGCCGACCGGGACGTCAGGCGGTTCGACGTGGAGCCCTCCGTGCCCGGCTCGGCCGAGCACGTCCTGGACCAGGTGAGCCACCGTGACTGGTACGCCGACCTGCGCACGGCACCGCCCGCCGCCCGCGCCCTGCTGGACGTCACCCGGCCCAAACGGGAGATCGGCACGGACTTCCCTCCCTCCGTCGACCAGGTCAACCTGCTGAGGTCGGCGGACCTGGTGGTGCACCTGCACGAGATCCGGCCGAGCCGGAGACTCGCCCGTGAAGCGGCCGGACAGCGGCCCCCCACATCGGCGACGTCCACCGACCTGCTGCCCGCCCTGGAGAAGGCAGCCCATCCGCTGCGCACCGTACAGCCCACCGGCCCCTTCGACGACCTGCACCCCCTGGGCGAGGCGGTGAGCGACGCCCGACTGGTCGGCGTCGGGCAGGCCGTCCACGGCTCCCACGACTTCCTCGCCCTCCAGCACCGGGTGTTCCGGTACCTGGTCGAGGAGAAGGGCTTCCGGGCCCTCATCCTCGAAGCCCCCTTCAGCGCGGGCCTCCGTCTGGACGACTACCTGCTCACCGGCCGCGGCGACCCCGCCCGGATCATGTCCGAGGAGTTCCAGAACGCCTACCTCTTCATGCGAACCCGCGAGGTTCTCGGCCTGATCCACTGGATGCGCGCGTACAACATCGCCCACCCTCACGACCCGGTCAGGTTCGCCGGCAACGACAGCAGTTACGCGGGCCCGGAGCTGTACGACCGGGTCGTCGACCACGTCCGGCGCGCCCACCCCGACCTGCTGCCCGCCGTCACCGAGCTGTACGAGGGGCTGCGCCCCACCCTGCCCGCCGGCGAGCACATGACGGCCTCCTTCGAGGCACCCCTGGCCGTGCGGCGGGAGAAGGCCGAACGCACCGGCCGCGTCCTGGAACTGCTGCGCGCCCGGAGCTTCGCCGGGCGCACCGTGGCTGGGGACGACCACGTCCGGGCGGTGCGGAACGCGGAGATCATCCACCAGGTCGCACGCCAGGACGCCTTCGACTACGACGACCCGGCCGACGAACGCGAGGGCTTGGCCTACCGCGACACCGTGATGGCGGACAACACCCTCTGGTGGCTCCGGCAGACCGGCGCCCGGGCGGTGCTGGCCGCCCACAACGGCCACGTATACCTACAGGGCTACGACCCGGACTACCCGGTCATCCAGGGCGGCCTGCTCCGCCGCGCGCTCGGGGACGCCTACCGGGCCGTGGGCCTGGCCTTCGACCACGGCTCCTTCCACGCCACCGACGCCGGCGTCTCCAACCCCCGTGACGAGGACGTGAAGGTGTTCCGCTCGGGGCCCTCCGTGGCCGATTCGGTCGAGCACACCCTGGACCGGGTGAGCCACCGGGACTGGTACCTCGACCTGCGCACCGCGCCGTCCGTGGTCCGCGCCTGGCTGGACGTCACCCGGCCCAAACGGGAGATCGGCACGCACTGGCCCCGGGACCCGGACCCGGTCAACCTGCTGAGGTCCGCGGACGTGGTGGTGCACCTGCATGAGATCCGGCCGTTCCGTCCGCTCCCGCAGAGCTGAGCTCCGCAGGCCGGGCGGACGGGACCGGACCGGCGGCTCCGCGCGCCCTGGACGCGGCCGCTGGACGCGTTCTCCGGCGCGGCACCGTACCGGTCGTCCAGTCGTTCCCGTGCCGGACGATCCCGGGCTGTCCGGACGAGAAGTGCCGCAGGCCGCAGGCCGCAGGCCGCAGGCCGCAGGGTGGCGAGTACTCCTCATCACCGCGCGTGTCGCGACCGGCCGGCCGGCCCGGACGGACCGGGCCGGCCGTCAGTGGTTACCTGACGTGGAAACCGTAGACATGGTAGGTGTCGGCGCCGGTGAAGGGGGCTAACGTGTGGGGCGGGAGCACTTCGACGTCCCATCCCAAGTTCGTCCTCCAGAAGACGACCACGTCGTGGGCGCCCGAGTAGAAGGAAGTGACACCGTCCTGTCCGAGCGGGACGTCGCCGGGACCGGTCCAGCACCGGGCGTGCTCCGTGCCGTTCTCCAGGTACGTCACCCTCACGGAATCCGTGCCGGTGCCGCAGTCGATCTCCTCGGTGGCGAAAGCGGGGGCTGCCGGGAGCGCGACGCTCACCGCGACGGCCGCTATTGCACCCAGCGCCAGTTTCTTGGATCGGCTCTTCATGGAGTCGTGGTTCCTTCCGGTCAGAGCTCCGGTGGGATGGAGCTTTACATGAACCATCAACCATTAACCGGCTTTGTTTCAACGCCTCGGTGGAATCTCCTCGCGAACCGGCCGACGGCGTTGTCCACGCGCGCCCCGGCCCGAGACACCGGGCGTCCTGGAGGAACGGGGCGCTCCGGACGAGTCGGGGAGGGGTGCACAGGCTCCGTGGGAAAGGCGCGCGTGGAGGAGGAAAGCCCTGCGGTTCCGGGGCGGACCACCGCTGTTGGGCCTCGTTCGGGACGAGGGTGGTTGGCTATGCAGGCGAGAACCGGCTCTGGTCCACTTCTTGTGGTCACGTACGCGGCGTGACGGCTGGTCGTCGTTCGGTGGTGGTTGACATCGCCCGAAAATCGACCTGCCAGAGAGGGGACAACGTCGACAGTTCCGCGCCGTGAACAACGTGCGGCCGCAGCTGGAAGAGCTGCTGTTCGGGTCGGTGGAGAACATGGCGGTGGAGTCGGTCGACGTGGCTGATGCTGTCGTAAGAGTGGAGGCCCCCGGTCCACGGCCAGGCGGGCGGCCTGTCCGGGGTGTGGGTGCTGGTCAGGGCGAGTACACGGCTCTTACCTGCGGTTTCCCCGAGATCTGCCCACGTCGGGCAAGCTCGTCGTGATGTCGTCGCGGGTGCGCCGGTTCGTCTGTGCGGAACGTTCCTGCCCGCGCAGGACGTTTGCCGAGCAGGCACCCGGCCTCACCCGTCGATCCGGTCGCCGGACAGGGCAGCTGCGATCGACGCTCGTCTCGATCGGTCTCGCGCTTGCGGGGCGGGCCGGCGCTCGAATGTCGGACGCCTGCGGGGTCCGAGTCAGCCGGAACATCCTGCTGAGGCTGGTCACCTCGCTGCCAGACCCGCCCACCACCGTTCCCCGCATGCTCGGCGTCGACGAGTCCGCCCAGCGCAAGGGCCGGATCTACGGAACCGTACCTGTCGACGTCGAGACACGGCGCCCTGTGGACCTCCTGTCGGACCGGGAAGCGAACACCCTCGCGACCTGGCTGTCCGAGCGGCCCGGGATCGAGATCATCTGCCGGGACCGCGCTCTCTTCTACACCGAGGGGCCACCCGCGGCGCCCCGCAAGCACTCCAGGTCGCCGACCGATGGCATCTCTGGCACAACCTCGGCGAAGTCGTCGGGAAGTGCGTCTACTAGGGTCCGTCTTCAAAGATCATCAGATCGTGGATCATGGTGGGGTGGTACGTCGTCATGAACTCACTGACCAGGAGTGGGAGTTGCTCGCTCCGCTGATACCGAGGGCCGCGACGGGCCGGCCGCGGGTGTCGGACCGGCAGGTCATCAACGGGATGGTCTACAAGATCCGCACCGGGATCTCGTGGCGTGACCTGCCCGAACGCTACGGGCCTTGGCAGACGGTCTACCCCCGCTTCCGCCGCTACGCGATCGACGGGGTGTTCACCCGGGCCCTGCAGCAGATCCAGGCCCGGGCCGACGCCGCCGGTGACATCGACTGGCTGGTCCAGATCGACTCCACCATCGTCCGCGCCCACCAGCACGCCGCCGCCACCGGCCGAAAAGGGGGAATCAGCGGCCGGACGAACCGGACGATCACGCCCTCGGCCGATCCCGGGGCGGACTGACCACGAAGGTCCACCTCGCCTGCGACGGCAAGGGCCGTCCTCTGGCTCTCCTCGTCACGCCGGGCCAGCGCCATGACAGTGTCTGCGCACGCATCCTGCTCGAACGCATCCGCGTTCCCCGCAGCAGCCTCGGCCGGCCACGCTGCCGACCCGACCAGGTCATCGCGGACAAGGCCTACAGCTCCCGCGGTTTCCGCGCCTACCTGCGGCGACGCGGCATCGCGCACACCATTCCCGAGAAGGCCGACCAGCGGCGGCACCGACTGCGGCGCGGGAGCCGCGGCGGTCGACCGCCAGGGTTCGACCGGGAGACTTACCGCCGGCGCAACCTCGTCGAGCGCTGCTTCAACCGGCTCAAGGGCTTCCGCGGCATCGCGACCAGATACGACAAGACCGCCACCTCATACGAGGCAGCGGTCAGTCTCGCGTCGCTCCTGCTCTGGGCAAGATCCGTTTGAAGACGGACCCTAACACCGCGCCTGCCTGCGGCCCGCATCTGAGTCATCGGAAGAGCCAGACCAGACGCCGGAGTCACCCACGTCCTCGCCCTGGCCAACGGGCCACCGGTTCGCCGAACGCACCCGTGCCAAGCACACCACCGTCCACGCCCTGCTGGTCGCCGGTCGCAGCAAGCGAGCCATCGCCCAGCAGCTCGGCATGGGCCTCAACACCGTCCTCCGATTCTCCCGCGCCACCGAACCGGAGCAACTGTTCACCGGCCAGTGGCAAAGCTGCCCCACCAAGCTCGACGCCTACAAGCCCTACCTCGACCAGCGATGGCAGGAAGGCTGCACCAACGCCTGGAAACTACGGGAGGAGATCAAGGCACAGGGCTCCCCGGACGGCTACGGCAACGTCCGCGCCTACGTCAGCCGGAACCTACGCGGCAAGCCCAAACCGGTCGGCCCCCGACCGTCATCCGCCCACGCCGTCACCCGCTGGATCCTCACCCACCCCGATGCCCTGGCCGAGAGCGACCGGCTCCAGCTCGAGGCCGTGTCGGCCAACTGCCCCGAACTGGACGCACTCGCCGAGCACGTGCGCTTCTTCGCCTGCATGCCCACCCAGCTGCAAGGCCACCAACTGCCGACATGGATCGAAGCGGCAACCGCCGCCGACCTGCCCAGCCTCCAGCGCTTCGCCGGCACCTGGAGCGCGGCCTCGACGCCGTCACTGCCGGACTCTCGCAGCCGTGGAACTCCAGGGTCGTCGAAGGCCATGTCAACCGGATCAAGATGCTCAAGCGCCAGATGCCCGGCCGCGCAGGCTTCGAACTCCTCCGCAAGCGCGTCCTGCTCCACTCCTGAGTTTGCCGTTCAGTCTTCGGCGCCAGGCGAAGACAGTTCGTCATCGGCGGCGAGGGTGACTTGGGCGGTCCATGACCAAGGCTCCCGGGGCGGATCCCAGCTCACCTCGACGTCGGTGTCATGGAAGGCGCGCACGAGTTCCGTCACCATCACCGCCGCCGCGGCCCGCGCGTCTTGCGGGTCGGTGTTGATCGGCACGCCCAGCCGCCCGCAGAGCATTCCGCTTTCGGTGAGGAAGCTGGTGCGCCAGCCCTCCGGCGTCGCCAACAGAACGATCCCCTTCGGGATGCCCCAGGCAGGCCGCTGCTTCTCCTTCTTGCGTCCCACCACGCCGCTATTCAACATCGTCGAGTCCATTGGTGATGAGCGTGGGTGGAGGATCAACCGCCGCGACGCGGTTCGGTGCCTGCCTCGCACGGCAAGCTGAACCTTCAGGACGGATCGTCGATGAGCCCAAAGCCCTCCGGGAACCCCTCCAGGAACTCACGTCGAGCGGGGTCGGCCTCGGCAGCTGTCATCTCCCCGAGCAGGGCGATCAGCTCCTGTTGCTGATCACCAGGCAGCGTGCTGACCACGTGGGCGACCCCCTCCGTCACCTTGACCGCGTCGTCCTGATCCATCTGCTCGTTTTCGCTGCCGTCGATGAACCACAGGACATCGACCAAAACCTCGACCAAGACACGAGTCAGGGACGGATACGAAGACGTCACGGCGGTCTCCCAGCAGATCAACGGCAGAGTCCGGTCATCCCACCACGCACCACTGACATCACGATCCGCGAACCTCCACGGAAAGTGGACCAGAGCCTTGTTCGGCTCTGATCCACTTCTTGTGAGGCGGCGACACGGCGTCACAACCGGCTGGAAGGAAGCCCGTTGGTGTGATTGCAGCGTGTTCTCGACGTTCTCCACGGTCTTCGCCCATCTGTCCTCCGTGGTGGTCGACGAGATCAGAGCAGATGGCGGTGGGATAGCCCTCACGGCACGGACGGTGACGCGCGAGGCGGCCTGCCCGGGCTGCGGCGCCGTGTCCGTCCGTGTCCATGGTGGCCACCGACGGCGCCTTGCCGACCTCTCGGCGGCCGGGCGGCAGGTCCTGATCGACCTGCTGGTGCGACGGTTCCTTTGCCCGGCGGCTGCGTGCGGTCGCCGCACGTTCGTCGAGCAAGTGGACGGGCTCACCGAGCGATTCGCGCGGCGCACGCCGCTCCTGCGTCGCTCGCTGGAAAAGATCGCGCCGGCGCTCGCTGGACGTCCTGGCGCCCGGCTGGCCGCGCATCTGTCCATCCCGACGAGTGCGAACTCCCTGCTCAGACTGGTGCGCAGGCTTCCGGACAAGCATGTCGGCGTCGCGCCCCGTGTGCTGGGCGTCGATGATTTCGCCCTGAAGAAGGGGCACGTCCATGGAACGATCACCTTGGACATGGAGACCGGGGAGCGCGTCGACGTCCTGCCTGACCGCACCGCGGAGACCCTCACCGCGTGGCTGCGCGCACACCCCGGAGCGGAGATCGCCTGCCGGGACCGGGCCAGTGCCTACGCCGAGGCCGTACGCACCGCCCGCCCCGACGCGATCCAGGTCGCGGACCGCTTCCATTTGTGGAAGAACCGGTGCGAAGCCGTCGAGAAATACGTTGTCACGCACCGCAGTTGCCTCGCCGAGCCTACCGAGGACGCGCCCGCTGACACCACTGCCGAGCAGGAGGTGTCGGGGCGGCCGGAGGGGATGCGCGTGACCCGGCGCCGCGAGCCGGCCAGGCTCGGGACGATCAGCGCGGCCGCCCCCGTGCCCGGAACGATGACGGTCTCCTCGTCCAGCGCAGCGAAGATGTCCTCGACCAGCCGCTCGGCCATCCGCGGGGCCTTCGGCCGTAACAGGGTGACCAGCCGCCGCCGTCCGGCCTTGCGGATCCGGGCCGGGGACCCGAACCGTTCCAGCAGGGTGAGGACGGCCGGGTGCTGCAACCGCGGCCCCAACACCCGCTCCAGCGACGGATGGATCTGCGTCAGCAGGCCATGGAGCCGGTGGCAACGCGGGGCGCTTCCCCGGCCAGGTCGTCGTCGAAGCCGACGATCATCTCCAGCTCGGCGATCGTCTCGTCCTCGCCGTCGATCCCCCGCAGCGTGTGGGGCATCGCGCGGGCGGCGTCGGCGATGATGAACGCGTCCTTCGCGTCGGTCTTGGCCTCACCCGGACAGAGGTCGGCGATCCGCCGCATCGCCAGGCCGGCAGATAGGCGACCGGGCAGCCCATGTCGCGGGCGACCGCCAGTGGCAGAGCTCCGATCGAGGGCGGCTGGTCGACCACGACCAGTACCGTCCCGTGCTTGGCCTGCAACTTGGCGAACAGCTCACGGAGCTTGGACTCGGTGTTGGGCAGGCGCTTGTCGAACGCCTTCTTCCCAGCCGGTGTGACGGCGGTGGCGTGGTGTTCGCCTTTGCCGACGTCCAGGCCGGGGAAGACGTCGATGTCGCCGGTGTCGATCACGTTCAGGCCCCTCCGTCACGCTTTCATCCGGCCTTGCCTCGGCACCGAGCTGCCACATCCAGGTTACGGAGAGCTCTTCCGGGTGCGCTGGCCTGTGTGGTTGGGGTTGTGGGCGGTTCGTGGCCGGGCGCGGCTGCTCTTACGGCGGGGCAGTGGTGTGTGACCTCTCCAGGTCTTGTCCGCCACCGCCCGCCCCGATGGGGTCGGCGGCTGCCTCGTCGGCACCGGCCTGTCCCTCGCCGTGCACTCGTCAGAAGACTCCGAAGAAGCGGTGCCACCAGGTGGGTCACCGAACATGCCGAGGCAGCTGGCTCGGCCCGGTGCGGTCGCACTCCAGTAGCTCCTCGGGCACGATCACGTACGGGACACCCCCACGTATCGGCCGTCACGGGGCAGTCCTGCTCCCCGCACCCACGGGGGATGGTCCCTTGACCGAGGACGGCATGCCGATGTCGGTTTCGGGCAGTGAGGCCTCACTGCTGGTTGAGCCTTCTCACGGGATGAGCGGAGCCTTGGAGCGGGCGTGCTCCCACATGCCGTGGAGCTGTTCCAAGGGCCGCTGCTGTTCGCCGTGGAGGGCGTTGAGGACGAGGAGGCATCCGGTGAAGGCCGGCACCGCCCACTGTGCGCAGGCGAGCTGGCGCTGTGCCTTCTCCATGTCGATGGGGTGCTGGTCCGCCTTCTGGCTGTCCTCGGGATCGGAGGAGGAGGCCAGCTCGACCTTCTTGCCGAGGACGCGGGCGTAGGCGGTGGCGGCCAGGGCAGCCGCCGTGACGACCGTCTTGGCGGTGGTGGAGGCGCCCACGCCGTGCTGGGTTCTGACCCGGTGGGCGTTCACGGCGAGCAGGCCGCCACCGCCGAACAGGTGCGCGCCGATGGCGGCGGCGTTGACCGGTACCCACTTCGCCCAGCCGACCGAAGCGATCCGGGCCCTGGCGGCGACCGTGGGGCCCTCGTGCTCCGCCGCTCCGTTCAGCCCGACCGCACCCATCAGGGAGCCGCCGAACCAGGCGGCCAGTCCCACGTCGTGCAGGCTGCGGATGAGGGTGTTGCGTCCGGACATGAATGTGCTCCTCCAGGTAGGCGGGCGGCGGGGGCCGACGACGAGGTGTCGCGCGCTTCTCCACCCTCGCCGAGCCGCGCCGTCACCGCCATCACAGCTGACCCGGATGATTTCCTCTGACAGGTAGCGGCAATCCGCGAGGCTCGTTGTCTTGAGCAACCGGCAACGGGTCGTTCCGGGTGATACCACTGATGGCCCGCCGCGGCGAGTGCGGGCACCTGGTGGTGCTGCCGGATTCGGACTCACGCCTCCCGCACCGGCGACCAGTACCACCGGCAGCCCGGAGCCGTGGACCGCGTACGTCGTCGCGTCGCTCATCGGACCATCCTCTGCAGCGCGTCTCCGTCCACGCCGAGCGGCCGGTGTCCAGGCCGCGCAGCGCCACATGGGCACAGAAGAAGGACGCCCGGGACAGGATGTGCCACCGCATGCCGGTGGGCACCTCGCCATCCGCCGCCCGGCCACCGTGGTCTGCTCAGCGCCCCTGAGGGCGGCGCGTACCTGTGGTGCGTACGTGCTGCCCCCGCACGCGTCGTGACGCTGAGATGGCCCGGACGGGCGGCCGTAGGAGGATCGCTTCGGCGGCGTGCCGTGTCAGCAACGGAGACGCTCCCTGCCGACGGGCCGCACGATGACCTCGTGAACCGACGGATTGCCCGGCGCCGCAAGCGGCCGGAGCGCCCAGGCCGTTCCCTCTCCTGGGTGGTGTCGCACGGGTGGAAGGATAAGACCGTGTCCTACGTGGTGAGGCGGATGAGTCGCTTGTAGCGGCACAGGGCGGCGGCGAGTCCGAGAAAGGCCAGGTAGTTGCGGGGATCGCGTTCGTAGCGAGGGCTCAAGCGGCGGTAGCCGGACAGCCACGACATCGCCCGCTCGATGACCCAGTGGCGCCGCCCTAATCGCTCGCTGGACTCGATGCCTTTACGGGCGATGTGTACGCCGATCCGCTTCCCGCGCAGCCATCTGCGCAGGTCAGCCCGGTCGTAGGCTTTGTCCGCATGCAGGCGTTGCGGCTTGAAGTACCGGCCGTTGTGGGGGTCGTGTCTCGTTTGGTGACCCTCCACCATCGGCTTCAGCCCTTCGCTGTCGTGGGTGTTACCCGCGGAGACGCCGACGAGAAGGGGCAGTCCGTTCGCGTCCGACAGGACGTGCATCTTGGAACCCGGCCTGCCCCGGTCCACGGGGCTCGGACCTGTGTGTTCGCCCCTTTTTTTAGCCCTCACGTGGGCGGTGTCGAGCGCGACGCGGGTGACGTCGATGAGGCCGGCGTCGTCGAGTCGGTGCAGCACCGCCTCGTGAAGCCGACCCCAGAGGCCAGCTCTGGACCAGATGAGGAAGCGGCGGTGGGCGGTCGACTTCGAGACCGCCTTCGAGGTGCCTCCCGCGCTCATCGACGAACGAGTCCCGTTCTCGTAGGCAAAGCCATCTCAGCGATGCGCGAACATCCCGCCGAGCACGAGGCGCTGATCACCAGGCTCCGCGCCAACGATGTCCGGGGCTTCTCCGACATCCTCCGTTCCCGCGTCGGCGACATGTACGGATCCGACGTGCGCCACCTCCACTTCTGAAGCCGACACCCGCTCGACGGCCGACCTTCAGGAGGTGCCCTGCGGAGAGCGGACGGAGGGGGCGCCCTTGCCGAAGGCGCGCATGGCGAAGGCGCCGGCCAGGGGGCCGGGGGCGAGGAGGAGGAAGGCGTACTCCCAGCCGACGGCCCCGGCCAGGAGGGGGGTGAGCTGGATGCTGACGACGGTGAGGGCGAAGCCGATCGCGGTCTGGCCGGTGAGCGCCGTCCCGATGTAGCGGTGGTCGGCGACCTCGCTCAGTGAGGTGGAGAACACCCCCGAGTCGGCGATCACGGCGGCGCCCCACAGCGCGCAGAAGGCGAACAGCAGCGGCGGCGGAGCGTGGAAGAGGAGCGGGGAGAGCAGGCAGCACAGGCCGCTGAGGAGGAGTGCCGTCAGGGCGGCGGGCGGGCGGCCGAAGCGGTCCGCGCCCCAGCCACCGAGCAGGCAGCCGGCCGCGCCGCCGAGTCCCATGGCGAGGAACACCGTGGTCTCCACCGAGCCCGGGAGTCCTCCCGCGGCGGGGGCCGCCAGCAGGAAGGACGGGATCCAGGTCCACAGGGCGTAGAGCTCCCACATGTGCCCGAAGTAACCGAGGTTGGCCAGGCGCGGCCCGCGTTCGGTGAACATGGACAGCGCGTATCGGGGGTTGCGGGCGGGTGCGGCCGACGCCGCGTAGGGGCCGGGCCGGACCAGGACCAGGGCGATGACGGAGCCGGCGAGTCCGGCCGCCGCTGCGGCGAGCAGGACACCGCGCCAGGGCAGCGACCCCAGCCCGGCGATGAGGTGGGGAAGCGTGGAGCCGAGGGTGAGGGCGGCGATGAGGACGCCCATGGTCCTGCCCCGTCCGGCGCTGCCGGCCCAGGAGGCCATGAGCTTCATGCCGGTGGGGTAGACCCCGGCCAGGAACACCCCGGTCATGAAGCGCAGCGGGACGGCGACGGCCGGCCCGTCGGCGACCAGGGCCAGCGCCGCGGTGCAGGCGGCGGCCGCCGCGGCACCGGCGGCGAGCAGGCGCTGGG
>NZ_NCTE01000167.1 GCF_002114215.1 Streptomyces sp. 13-12-16
CGCCGGCCCCGGGGCCGGCGGCGTCGACGGCGTGGACCGGGGCGGGACCGAAGGCGAGCAGGCCGCGCACGTCGCCCCCGGCGTCGCGCCGGGCGGTGCGCGGTGGCGAGCGGTTTTGGCCTACTTCCCGTGCGGGTCGGTGCCGTTGAGTGTCTCGACGACCTGGTCGTAGTCGCCGCGGGCCTCTCCGTAGCGCAGGAACTTCACGCGCTCGACCTGGATCTCCTTCGCGTCGGGCCGGGTCTCGATCAGACCGATCACCTCCGTGACGAACTCGTCGAGCGGCATGGCGTGTTCGTTGTCCTCGTGCCCGGGCAGCAGCGCGGTGCGGACGGACGGCGGTTCGAGTTCCACGACCTTCACCGAGGTGCCGGCGAACTGCAGCCGGATGGACTCGCTGAGCATGTGGATCGCCGCCTTCGACGCGTTGTAGCTCGGCGTGGCCCTGAGCGGCGTGAAGGCCAGACCTGAGGAGACGGTCATGATCGTGGCGTCCGGCTGTGCCTGCAGGTGCTCGACGAACGCGGCGATCAGACGGATCGGACCGAGCACGTTCGTCGTCACCGTGGACTCCGCGGAGGCGAGGAACGACGCGGGATCGCGCCAGTCCTCGACGCGCATCACGCCGGCCATGGTGACGAGGACGTTGAGATCCGGGTGACTGTCCAGCACCCGCTTCGCGGCGGAGGCGATGCTCGCGGCGTCCGTGGTGTCGATCTGCACGGTGTCGATGCCGGGGTGCTCGGCCGCGATCCGTTCCAGCAGCTCGGTGCGTCGGCCGCCGACGATGACGGTGTTCCCCCTGGCCTTCAGCTCGAGGGCGAGAGCGAGGCCGATGCCGCTGGTGGAGCCGGGGATGAAGATGGTGTTTCCGGAGATGTCCATGCCCCGATCGTCGCCGGTCCGCCGTCGCGGGGGCAGAGACCGGTTGTCGGGGGATCGGCGATCCCTGGCTCGGGCACCGGTGCCGGACGATAATCGCCTCCATGGACCGTGCAGCTCTGGCCGACTTCCTGCGCCGCCGCCGCGAGGCGCTGCAACCGGAGGACCTCGGCCTTCCCACAGGCGCACGCCGGCGGACCCGGGGTCTGCGGCGTGAGGAGGTCGCGTCGCTGGCCGTGATGTCGACCGACTACTACACCCGGCTGGAGCAGCGGCGCGGGCCGCAGCCCAGCGAGCACATGCTGGCCTCGCTCGCCCGGGCGCTGCGGCTGACGGGCGACGAGCGCACCTACCTGTACCGGATAGCCGGACACAACGCACCGGTGGCGCTGTCGGCCTCACCGCACGTCGCTCCCGCGCTGCTGCGGGTGCTGGACCGGCTCGACGACACCCCGGCGCTCGTTCTGACCGACCTCGGCGAGACGCTGGTGCAGAACAGGATGGCCGCCGCCCTGTTCGGGGACGCGTCGAAGCACACGGGGCTCGCCCGCAGCGCGATCTACCGCTGGTTCACCGATCCCGCGGAACGGTCGATCTACCCCGGGGCCGACCACGCCCGGCAGAGCCGCGCCCAGGTCGCCAACCTGCGCGCAGCCCATGGGCTGCGCGGCCCGCGCTCGCGGGCCGGTGAACTCGTGCGCGCCCTCCAGAAGGCGAACGAGGAGTTCGCCGAACTGTGGGCCCGCCATGAGGTGGCGCAGCGGTTCGAGGACCACAAGACGCTCATCCACCCCGAGCTCGGCGCGATCGAGCTGGACTGCCAGGCGCTGTTCACCGAGGACCAGTCCCAGACACTGCTCGTGCTCACGGCTCCGCCGCGCACCGAGGGCCACGAGAAGCTGCAACTGCTCGCCGTGCTCGGTCTGGACCGCTTCACCGAAGCGGAGCGCTAGGGACGGCGCCGGCGCGGCCCGGCGAGCACACGTGCAGGAAGGCGGCGGCCACGCCTCGGACGCGTCCCCGACCGGGACGCGTTTCCCTGGGGCCGGGACCGTGGAGCGTCCGGCTCTGGCTGCATGCCGCAGCGGCACGGGGACGTCCCTCCGCGATGAGTTCCGGCCCCGCCGCGAGTCTCTTCTGGTGACCGTCGTAGAGCGTCGTCGTACGGCGCCGCCCGGCACGAGGCACCACGGAGGAACACCATGACGACCACGCCGGAAGACCCGACCACCGCGCCGTCCGGACGCCCGCCCGTGGTCGACCTGGCCACCTGGCAGGCCGCACGTGACGAACTGCTGGTCCGCGAGAAGGCCCACACCCGTGAAGGCGACGCCATCGCCGCGGCCCGCCGCCGGCTGCCGATGGTGGAGTTCGACGGCACGGTCGAGGTCGTCGGACCCGACGGGCCGGTCCCGTTCCTGGACCTGTTCCAGGGGCGCGACGAACTCATGGTCTACAAGCACATGTGGTACGACGGCGCGCCGCACCAGGGGCAGTGCGAAGGCTGCACCACCACGGCCTGGCACCTGAAGGACGCCGTCTACCTCAACGCCCGCGGCGTCTCGTTCGCCGTCCTGACCACGGGCCCCTGGGACGAGGTGGCCTCCTACGTCGCGTTCATGGGCTACACCCAGCCCTGGTACTCGGTGCGCGACGTGGAGGCGCCGGTCGGCGGCGACATGGGGTATCTGACCTGCTTCCTCCGCGACGGCGACCGCGCGTTCCTCACCTACTCCACGACGGGCCGTGGCAACGAGCGGGTCAACGGCTCCCTCGGCCTGCTCGACATGACGCCCTACGGCCGCGGCGAGGCGTGGGAGGACAACCCCGAGGGCCGGCCCGAGGGGGGCAGCCCGTGCTGGTCCTGGCGCTCGGACGCGGACGGGAACGCCACCTGGGGCCCGACCAGCCGCCCCGTACCGCAGTGGACCCGCCCCGGCGCGACCCCCGTGGAGACCCTCGGCCGCCGCGGTCACCACCACTGACACGTACGAGGAGGACCGCGCGCCCGGGGGTGCCGCCCGGATTCCTCCGGGCGGAGCACCGCACATGAGGACGTCCGGTGGACCGGTGCC
This sequence comes from Streptomyces sp. 13-12-16, assembly GCF_002114215.1. Classification (GTDB taxonomy): domain Bacteria; phylum Actinomycetota; class Actinomycetes; order Streptomycetales; family Streptomycetaceae; genus Streptomyces. The sequence continues at coordinate 2,958 of NZ_NCTE01000167.1, forward strand.
GGCGTGCTGTTCTCCGGGTCAGTGCCGACGGTCGTGATCGCCCCGGCGATGGTCCCGGCCGTCGTGGTCCCGGCCGTCGTGGTGGTCACGGCGCCGGTGGTCTCCGTCCAGGGGAACGGTGTCGCAGTACACCACCGGCCCCGGCGTGGTCGGCGGGGTTCCCGCGTCGGGCGGTATCCCGTCGGTCTCCATGACCAGCAGACGCAGTCGGTCCCGCCGCGCGCCCTCGGGCAGGGGGACCTGGCCGATGTAGGACGGGGTCCTGGTGGAAGCCGCGTCGATCGAGGTCAGCGTCACGGTCGTGTCGTGGAGCGTCACCCAGGCGAGGTCCTCGTCGGTGACGGCGTCGTTCCGCCGTTGCACGGTCGCCGTGACCCGGGGCGGCGGGGAGTCGGACGGGTCGTACGACGGGCCGGTGACGCTGACGGTCGGCATGTCGTCGAGCTTCACCCGCAGTTCACGGTCGGGCAGGGTCCGTACCAGGTCGGTGACCACGACCGGTGAGATCTCGGCTCCCGGGATCGAGTTCGGCTGGTAGCGGACCAGGGCCAGGCGGATGAACGGCAGACAGGTGTCCCCGGTGTCCAGGTCCAGGTCGCAGAACCAGCGGTCCCCCTCGGCGTCGAACTGCGGGGTGAAGCCCACGACGGTGACGGTGGGTGGCTGCGTGGGCGTCGCGGGGGTGACTCCCTCGGCGTGCCGCACCGCGTTGGTGAACGTCGACACGGTCGGGGGGAGGACTTCCGCGGAGCGGTGGACGGGGTCGCGGCCCATCAGGGTCACCTCCGGGGCGTTCGGGGCAGGTGTGCCGGCGCCCGCCGCCGGGCCGAGCACCACGCCGAGGAGTTCGCCGTCCCCCGAGGAGAACCAGGGACGCTGCAGGAACACCCGGATGCCGCCGCCACGGCGGCGCCGGACTACGGTGCCGGGCGGGCCCTCGACGGTCTCGAGGGACAGGGTGGGCACGCAGTACAGCACCCTGGGCGCGGTGGGCCTGGCGCTGCTGGGTACCGAGTGCTCCACGGCCGCGCCCCGGACGGTCCGGGCGCCCGCGTCGCCTTCGGCGAGCCGGGACGGGAAGTACTCACCGAACCTGGTGCCGGCCACCGGGTGGTAGAGCACCCTGCGGTGCTTGGTGTCGCCGAACTCGTGCTTCTTCGGTTCCGTGCTCCCCGGCCGCTCCGCGGTCGGGGAGTCGGATGCCTGGGTGCTGAAGGTCAGGGTGCCGTCCTGAAGGGTGGCCGGTGCGGCGCCGGCGCCGCCGTCGGCCGGGGCCAGCTTCGCGGTGAGGAGATCGAAGACCGGTGTGGTCATCGGACGCTCGGCGCGGCCCTCGTCGCCCTCGTCGACCACGTCCGTCCACCGTGCGACGAGCTCGACCCGGTCGGTGCTGCCCTGGTCCAGCCTGATCGTTCCGGCGAGGTGCTCGGCCGTGGCGTTCTCGGGGCGTCGCCCCGTGGGCCGCAGCTCCAGGACGGGTTGCCTCAGTGGCCGCTGTACCGCGTGCACCAGGGTGAGTTCCTGGCCGGGCGTGAACATCCAGTGGCGTCCGGCGGCCGCCATCTCCAGCGCGGTGGACGCCCTTTCCCGCACCTCCGCGTCCTGCCGTGCCGCCCTCTCCCCGGCCTCGGGCGCGGCCTGCGGGGCCGGCCGCGGGCCGGGCTGCTCGCGGCACCAGGAGGCCAGGCCCATCAGTGACTCGTCGAACCGGACCGCGGAGCACACCCGTACGGTGGCGACCTGGGCCTTGGGGAGCGAAACGGTCAGCACGCGTGAGGACTCGTCGAAGCGAGGTGGGGCATCGCCTTCCGCCAGCCGCAGCCGGAACGAGAGGGGCCGGTGCCAGACGCCGCCTCCCCACCCGACCTCGAACGGCTTCCCCTTCGGCATGCCCGGCAGATCGAACAGCAGGACGCCGGTGGCCAGCGGCTCGGGCAGATAGGGCAGTTCGACCTGTTCTCCGGTGTGCCGGACGGTCACCGCGGGGTGCTCCGGGTCGGCGGCGGGCGAGTCGACCGGTGTCACTTCGACGTCCGGCCGGTTCGGATCGCCGAGCGACCCGTTCTCGCGGGACGCCAGTTCGTAGCCCGCTTCCCTGGCCGCGTGGTCCTGCGAACCGATGGCCCCGTCGAGCAGCCCGTGCCGTTCGACACACTGCAGCGATGCCTTCGGAGCCACCAGGTGCCGTTCGTCGACCCCGTGGAAGGGGGTGTGCTCCCCTGTGGTGACCAGCGGCGAGGCATTGAGGGCGGCGGCGTACTGTTCGGCGGTCCGGGCCGGTTCCTCGTCCCCGGGGGGCCGGCGTGCCGCCGTGCCGGGAGTGCCTGCGGCGGTGTCGCAGTCGACGGCGAATCCGCTGTTGCGGCCGAGTTCCGTGAGGGACCGGCAGCCGGGGACGCCGTCGGCGTCCCTGCCGCGGAAGCCCTGTTCACGCTGTTCGGCGGCGTACGCCTCCCCGGTCTGCGAGCCGAAGTGGCCGGTCGCGCCGGCGGGGATGGGGTGGCCGCGAGCGATCAGGGCCTGCTGGACGAGGCGTACGTCGTCGTTGGTCATGCCCGGCTGTACGTCGGCCAGTACGACGGTCCGTGTCCCGGTGCCGGGGGCCGCACCGCCGGCCGGGCCGGGTGCGCTGCCCGGGGTGCTGCGGATGACCAGCCGGGACACCGAGGCGCCCTCGTCGAGCGGCAGCCTGGGGACGACGGCGGGGGCCGGCACGGACTCGAACCTCCGGAACAGCAGGGGCCCGTCCCCGGGCAGGGCCCAGTCGCCGTCGTGGTCCCGGTCCATCAGGGCATCGGCTTCCCGCAGGCCGAGGCCGTTGCCCGCCAGGTCGACGGTGCGCAGCCGGATCCGGTATCCACGGCCGTACCTGAGGCGGGGCAGCGAGCCCTCCAGCACCTTGACGTCGATCTCCAGCGGCAGCCGGGTCTGCCTCTCGTTGGCTGGCTCGACGACCTCGTCGGGCGCCCCTTGTCCGATGCCCAGGACCCGGCCGGGCCGGGGCGCGGAGAGTGACCAGTTCTCCCAGGTCGTGATCCGTTCGGGCACGTACATCCGGTCGCTGTCGGCATCGTCCGGCGGGGACACCAGGTTGATCTGGAAGAAGCCTTCGTCGGACGCCGTGAGCAGCGGTTCGCCGACGCCGGGGGAACGGTACGCGACCGTGCGCGCGTGCAACGAGTACCAGCGGCCCCGGGTGTCGTCCCACACGTCCATCCGGTGACCGCGGACCAGGTCCTCGGCGCTGAGATCCGGCATGTCCGCCGAGTCCGGCCGCTCCGGATGCGGTGCGTCCCCCGCCTGCCTCCTCGCCAGTGCGCCGGCGGCCGCGTCGTTGTCCTGGGCCGCCTTCTTGAAGTCGTCCTCGAGGAGCTCCAGGCGCTTGTCCCTGACCAGGGAGAGCCCCTGGGTGCGGACCGGGGCCAGCCCCTTGGTCTCCGGGGCCGGCTCGGCCGGGTCCGTCGCGGCGGCGCCGGTCTCGGCCGGATCTCGGGCGAGTTCCGCCAGCTTCAGCGCGGCGCTGTCGATGTCGGCCTGTTCGAGGGAGAAGTCGTCCTCGGGCAGCGCCAGCAGACCGAGCGCCGGAGAGCCGAGCGGACCGGTGCCGGCCTTCCGGGACGCGGGAACGAACAGCTTCCGGTCGGGAAGGCGGACGTAACGCGTGCGCGGGGCCAGGTCCTTGGACCGCGGGCCGAGTTCGGACGTCCAGTGCGGGACGACGCTCAGTGTGCGCTCGCCCGAGGATTCGGGGACGATCCCGTCCGGGAGGAGGAAGTCCAGGATCAGCCCGAGCCGTCGGAGCAGGGCCGGATGGTCGCCGAGCGAGGTGATCATCTGGTGGAAGTCCGGGTCGAGCTTCTTCGGCGGCGGAGGCGGCGGCGTCTCCCCGTCCGCGAGCGTCGGGGTGTTCCGGCCCAGCGGCTCGTGGAATTCCCGCACTTGGTTCAGGCCCTCGCGCATGGTGGTGGCCTGGGAGGAGATCCCCGGGTCCTCGGTGTTCATCATCTCCCGCATCATGGGACGCATTTCGGGGGGCTGCTCGGGAGACTCCCGTGCCGCCCACCCGTAGGCCGTCCGGGTCGCCTTGCTGACGCTCCGGGCCGAGTAGGTGCGGGCTTCGTGGGTCCGTGGGGCCATGTCCTGGAACACGTAGGGCTCCAGCGGGATGTCCTCGCCGCCGAAGAGTTTCGCCCAGAGCGCGGGGTCGGGGGCCGGGCCGGACGGTCGGACCTGGTCGCTGAAGGAAGGGGAGGTGCCGTCCCCGGGCCCGAACTCGAAGGTCGCTTCCCGCAGTCTGTCGGGCCAGGCGCAAAAGTCGGGGAAGGACCGCAGCGTGCCGCGTTCCGGCCGGTCCGGCGGTTGGGCCGGATCCGGGTCGGGGACCCCCAGTCGTGGGGTGACGAAGACCGACACCTTGAGCTGGGTGCCGTCCGCCGTGACGCCCGCCGGGAGCACGGTCCACAGGACTTGCTGCTCGAACTTCATGATCACTTCCCGCCCGGTCTACGGGGCTCCGTCGAAGCTCAGGCAGTAGTCCTTCCAGTGCGTCTCCTCGTCGAAGCAGTCGACGAAGGAGGGGTCGCCCGGCGCACCCGGGAAACTCCGCTCGAGCTCGAGGGATACGGACTTGCTGAAGAAGGCGATCTTCACACTCACCGTGAGGGTGCCCCTCCCCCGGACCACGGACCCGCCGGCGTGCTTCTCGTACGTGAGCTCCAGATAGAACTCGACGGAAACGGTGACGATGCCCAGCACGCTCAGGAAGCCGTTGCAGCGCAGGTAGCCGCCCACCTTCACGCTCCTGTCCCGGACTTCGAAGCGGACACCGGCCATGATGCTCACCCCGCCGCTCGCCACGCCCAGGTTCAGCGCCGCTCCCCCGCCGAACTCGATGGCGCCCTCGACCTCGATGCCCCCGGCCGCGTCGACCAGCAGGGAGAAGTAGCCACCGCCGCCGAACAGGGAGACGGTGACGTTGAAGGGACGCTGCCGCTCGGAGACCGAGAAGCGGAAGGAGATGGCCTTGCCGGGGTCGAAGGGGATGGTCAGTTCCGCCTTCAGGGAGACGTTGGCGAGTGAGAAGACGCCGATCCCGATGGTGGGGAGGGCCAGCGCGTACCCCGTGCGGATGCCCCAGGGCTGGACGTCCACGTACGCGCCGGAGCCGAAGGCGTCGGCGGGCAGGGCGCTGCGCAGGGTGTCGATGAACCGGAGCTCCCCCAGGAACCGCATCTCCAGGCCGGACGCCGACACGTCCGGTTTGTTGCCGGGGACGGCCCTGAACCTCAGGTCGGCGATGTCCACGCGGACGACGCCGCCGATGACCAGCGCGACATTGCGCAGCCGGCCCTCCACCGACGTCTTCTGCCCGCCGTCCTTCGCGATGGCCGTCCGCGCGTCCAGGGTCAGCACCGCGCGGGTCACGTCCAGGAGGAACACCTCGTCCGGCGACGCCGGTTGCGGTTTCTGCAGCTTGGTCTTCCACACGTAGCGCAGTTCCCTGCCCGTCCCGTCCGCGAGGTCACGGACGCGCAGCACCGGGGCCGGGATCACTCCCTCGGCGTCGTCCAGCAGGTTCTGGATCTCGGCGTCCCCGAGCTGCTTCAGACGGCCGAGGTGCTCGGTGGTGACGGGCGCCAGGAGTGCGGACAGGTCGACGAGGCCGAGCAGCTTGGCGCCGTCGAAGGCCTTCGCGACATCCCGCATGTCGGCCGCTTCGACGGCTCCGGTGGGGCCGGTCCTGAACATGTCCGGTACGACACCGGCCTGGCTGGTGATCACCTTGACCTCGGCGTTGGGCCGGGCGAGGCCTCCGGCCTTCTCCGCGGCGAAGTCGAGGCCGACCGCCTTCTTCAGGTCGAGGTAGGCGCGTGCCGGATGTGCCGCCATACCGCGGGCGCGGTAGACGGGGTCGAACTCCACGCTCACGTCCCCCGCCTCGGGGGCGAACGGTTCGAGGGCGGGAACCCGCACCTCGGCGGAGGACACGACGAGCATGCCGGCCAGCGGGTGCCCGCCTCCGGCCTCCTTCCGGACCAACGTGAAGACCAGTTCGCCCACCGCGTGAGCGGTGCTGCCGGGAGCGTCGGCGGGCGGCTGGGCCATGGCCATCACCTGCCCGTGCAGCGGCCGTTCGAGACGCTTCCTCTCCTTCGTCTCGTCCGACGTGTGAAGGTCGTTCAACGCCTTCCAGTCCTCGGTCCGTGAGTCGGGCACGAACACCAGCGGTGTGGTGAAGCTGACCTTGCGCCCCTCGTGGTCGGTCGCGAGAACGGTGAACTGGTGGTCCCCGCCGCCCTCGAGCTCGACCCAGAACGGCTCCGTGGCCTGCGGCTGGGCGTCCGGCCGGTCCAAGGGCCGCGGCGGCCACACGGGTTTGAGCGGCGGGGTGACCCGGTCGGTGATGCGCAGCACCCGGAAGGGCATCTCGCGTCCCTGGTTCGGGAAGCCGGTGCCCTCCCCGTAGTGCACTTCCGGTTCACGGGGAAGGATCCGGTCCTCCCGCTGCAGGTAGGCCACGACGCCGTCGTCCTTGTGGGCGACGAACAGCCGCTTGAACTCACTCACCAGGAGGGCCGGGTGCCCGAGCGAGAGGCAGCCGCGGGTGACGACCCTGACGAACTGGTCACGTCCGAGACCGGTGATGTGGTCGTACGCCACGAGTTCCGGGCTGCGCCTCATGAGCGTGCGGAACTGTTCCTTGGCGTCCGGTGACACGTCGTCCCAGGCGCCGTGCAGATGGGCGGACGCGCCCAGTGGTGTCGCGACGAACTGCTCGGCGCGCAGGGGGGCGCTGGGCAGCGGTATGGGCGCCTTGTCGGCGTCGATCAGCTCCGTACGGCTGGTGAGGGTGACCAGGTCCTCCAGATTCGCCTCGGTCAGCGGAACATGCGCGGGAACAGGGGGCCGCCCCTCGGCCCTCCTCAGGGCCCGCAGCAGTGCCTCGCCGCCCCGTTCGCCGTTCAGCAGGGCGTGCCACAGTCCGGTGCGGCCGTCGGCGTCGTGGGGCTCCGGCCGGCAGGTCCAGGTGACGGGTTCGTCGTAGGTGAGGAACAGCCGGGTGGGGAACTCGAGGACGCTTCCGGGCAGTCCGGAGGCGGGGACGCCCGGCTGGAGCAGCGGCACGGTCATCGGCACCAACCGCTCCCAGTCGAGCAGGGACGTCAAGGACAGGTCGAGGCTCTCCACTTCGGGCGGCACCGAGAAGACCAGTTGGGACACACCGGAGGTGAAGGCTTCCAGGGAGCCGGGGGGATCGGCCGTGGAGTCCTGTTTCCCGGGGACCTCCTCCCGGACGTGTTGCGGTGGCAGCCCGACGACGATCAGCGTCGGCGCGGCCGGCTCCCGCCGCACCAGGCGGCGGCCGTCGAACCGGAGGTTCACCAGGCTTATGTCGGCCACGAGCATGTCCGCAGGACGTACGACCCTGAACGGTCCCACCGCGCCGTCGTCACCGGGACGATCGGGGCGGCCACCGCCACCGGGACGGTCCGGGCGACCACCGCCTCCGGGACGGTCCGGGCGACCACCGCCTCCGGGACGGTCCGGGCGACCACCGCCTCCGGGACGGTCCGGGCGACCCCCACCACCGGGACGATCGGGGCGGCCTCCGCCACCGGGACGGTCCGGGCGACCCCCACCACCGGGACGGTCCGGACGGTCGCCGCCGGGGTGCCTGGGGCGGCCACCGCCGCCGGGACGGCCCCCTTGGTGACGTTCTCGCATGTCCCGCCCCGGTGCCGGCGTGACAGGAGGACGGCTGTGGGAAGCCATGGGGAACCCCCTCGTACGAGGGAAGGGAAGACCGGAGGGCGGGCCCCGTCCGAGGCCGCTCGCCTCTCCTTCTCCATGGTGCTCCCGAGGACGGAACATCACCAGTGAACGTGTCGAGCGGCTGCCGCATGGCACGGGGCGCCGGACGGTGAGACCCTGGAAGTGGTGCTGTGCGCCGCTCCACGCTCCCGCGAGGAGGGATGGTCATGGCCAAGCGTCTGGTCGTCTGCTGCGACGGCACTTGGAATTTCGCGGACCAGCCGAGCAAGACCAACGTCGCCAAGGTCGCCCTGTCGGTGCGCCCCGGTTCCGCCGCCGGGAAGGAACAGCGCGTCTACTACCACAGCGGCGTCGGCACCCACCGGTGGGAGCGTCTGCGCGGCGGCGCGTTCGGTGTGGGGCTGTCCCGGAACGTCGTGGACGCCTACCGGTTCCTCGTCGAGACGTACGAGCCCGACGACGAGCTGTTCCTCTTCGGCTTCAGCCGCGGTGCGTTCACCGCCCGCAGCCTGGCGGGGCTGGTGCACAACAGCGGCATCCTGCGCCGGGACCACGCCGACCGGATCCCGGAGGCCTGGGCCCTGTACCGTGACCGCGTCGAGCAGCCGAACGGCGCGGCCGCCACGTTGTTCCGCCGCTCGTACGCGCGCGAGACGGAGATCAGGTTCGTCGGGGTGTGGGACACCGTCGGCGCCCTGGGCATCCCGGTCCCGGACACTCCCTGGCTGCGGCCGGCGGCGGACCGGTTCAACCGCCGCTGGGCGTTCCACGACACCGAGCTGAGCGACCGGGTCGGGGCGGCCTTCCACGCGCTGGCCGTCGACGAACAGCGCTCGGCGTTCCGGCCGGCCCTGTGGCACCGGCGGCCCGACTCCGCCGCGCGGGGCCAGGAGTTGAAGCAGGTGTGGTTCGCCGGGGTGCACAGCGATGTCGGCGGCGGCTACGAGGAGACGGGACTGTCCGACATCGCCCTGCTGTGGATGGTCGCCCATGCCCGCAGGCACGGTCTGGAGTTCGACGCCGGTGCGCTCGGCACGGAGGGACCCCGGGTGATGAAGCCCGAGGAATGCGTCGACTTCCGTGTACGGCCGGACGGTTCGGGCACTCTCCACGCCTCACGGACGGGCGTGTACCGGCTGGCCAGGCCGCTGCACCGGCCGCTCGGGAAGGCGGTGGACGACCACGGCGAGCCCGACGGCAACGAGTTCCTGGCGGTGCCCGCCAAGGAGCGCTACGACCGGGACCCGCACTACCGGCCGTCGGAGCTGGAGGGTTACCTGGGCAGGCAGGAACGGGTCCGGCTGGAGCCCGTCCTGCTGCCGGACCTCGCCTCGAGCCTGCCGCCCATGCCTCCCGCCGCGTCCGGTCCGGGAACGGCGGCCGACGCGCGGGACGGACTCCACCGTGCCACCTGACACCGGTCGGCCGCGGCGATATCCCTTTGCGCGGCGTCTCCCGGCCTGGTTGGCTCACGCCCATGACCTGGCTTCCGCATGATTTCGTCCACCCCCTCCACGTCGACATACCCGACGGCGGAGGTCACCGGCTGCGCCCGATCAGCGGTGCGGACGCGCCGCTGGACTACCCGACGGTGATGGGTTCGCGGGAGCGGCTGTGGTCGATCTTCGGCCCTGCGTGGGGCTGGCCGGCGACCACGATGTCGTACGAGGCGAACCTCGCCGATCTGGAGCGGCACGCCGCGGAGATCGAGGCGCACGAGTCGTTCAACTACACGATCGAGAACGCGGACCGCACCGCCCTGCGCGGCTGCGTCTACATCGACCCGCCCGAGAAGCAGGGGGCGGACGCCGAGATCTCCTGGTGGGTGGTGGACGACGAGGTGGGCGGTGCGCTGGAGCGGGCACTGGACGCGTTCGTGCCGCGCTGGATCGCCGAGGACTGGCCCTTCGAGCGGCCGCGCTTCATCGGCCGGGACGTGACCTGGGGGGAGTGGCTCCGGCTGCCCGACCGTGCGTGAGCGGAGCCGTTCGATCCTGTTCGAGCGTGCTGCGTCGGTCCCGGTGGGCAGACATGTCCCGATCGGTGATCGAGCAAAGGGGACAAGGTGACGCGGAACTCCGCCGACGCGGTGGAATCGATGGAGCAGCTCGCCACGGTCTGGCGGGGCATGGTGCTCGACCGGGATCCGGGCGCGGACGTACGTGACCTGCCGGGCATCGCGGTGCGCTGGGCGGAGTGCCGGTTCGGCTTCTGGAACTGCGTCACGCTCACCGACGCCGGGGCGGACGCGGACCTCATGGAGGAGCGGCTGGGGCAGGCGGCGGACATCATGCGGGCGAAGAGGCACGCGGGCTTTCTGTGGGTCTTCGAGGACCTCCTCGACGCCGGGGCACGCCCGCGCTTGACGGAAGCGGCCGAGCGGGCCGGTCTGGCGCACGCCTTCTCGGGCACCGGTATGGCCGGCGACCTGCTGCCGGTCCCCGAACCGGCGCACCCGGACCTGACGTTCACGCGGGTCGGCACGGACGAGCACCTGCGGGCCTACGCCGACCTCAACTCGCGCGCCTACGGCATGCCGCTGGAGGCCGGCCGCGACGGCCTCGTGGGCTCGAGGCTGTGGAGGACGGGGGTGCACGCCTACCTGGGCATGCGGGACGGCGTTCCGGTGACGTGCGCCGGTGCCGTGGAGGCGGACGGCCGCCTCTTCGTCGTGCTGGTGGCCACGGATCCGCGGTGGGAGCGCAGAGGGTACGGGGAGGCGGTGACCCGCAAGGCCCTGTACGAGGGCGCCCGGGCCACCGGTCTGACCCGTGCCACGCTGCACGCGACCGCGGCCGGGGCCCCCGTGTACCCGCGGATCGGCTTCGAGCCGAACAGCCCGCTGCACTTCTTCACCCTGGGAAGCTGACGGGCCGGATGCCGCCACCGCGCTGTGCGCGGTGGCGCGCGAACGCGGCCTCCCGCGCCCGGTCCACGGTGGGCGGCGTGCCGGTGGGGCCGGAGGGAGGCGGTCCGGACACGGGGGCTACCCGTCGTGCGAGGACCGCCGGGGCTCCCGCCCCTCCGACGCCTCACCACCGGCGTTCGCTCCGCCGGGGCTCCCGTGGAGAATCTCGCGCACCTCGCGCAGGCGCCGCACCTGCCGGCCGCCCTGCCATGCCAGCAGCGGCAGAACGATCGCGCCCAGCAGACCGAGGACCAGCGCCTGCCGGACCTGGCCCAGGAGGAGCGGTGCGGCGACGAGCAGCGCGTACATCAGGCAGAGGACCGCCAGGGCGGGGCGCCGGTGCCGGGTGCGGTGCAGCCGCTGCTCCACCAGGCCCAGCATGGCCTCCCGGTCGGCGGGCGAGGAGGGGATCTCCCCGTGGCGCAGCCGGCGGTCCAGGGTGACCAGGCGGTCGCCCGAGCCGCCGGCCGCGCGCTTCTCCCGGGCCCGCAGCACCAGCAGGACGGCCACCGCGCCCACCGAGGTCACGGCGGACCGCGCCAGCACCACGAGGGCCGGCTCCCCCGGCGACATCAGCATGATCACCGCCCAGCCCAGGAGGACGACGAGCAGTACCTGGGCCCATATGTGGCGGCCGAGGAAGGTGTTGAGCCGTTCCACCGCCGCCCCTACCGCCCGGGCCCGACGTCGCCGCGTCGGACACCTGCCGTCCGGGCGTACAGCGCGGCCGCCAGCAGCACGCAGGCCACCGCGCTGTACGCCCATCCCGTCGTTCCGCGCGCCACGCCGACGACGCTCCACACCGCCCACAGGGCGAGCACCACGCACAGGGCCGTCGAGGCGATGTCGGCGACGCGTGCGCGCAACCGGTCGCGCTGGCGCGTGCCCGGTTCGAGGTCACCGAGTTCCTGTCCGCCGTCCTCGTGACGCGCTCCCATGGTCGGCCTCCTTGCGTACTTTGCCTTGTTCGTCCCTGACGCCCTACCGGCTACCCCCGGTCGGAGGCGTCAAGCGGCGGACGGGCCGGGGAAGTTGCCGGGATCAGGGCAGGGTCCACTTCTGGTTGGGTCCGGTGTGGCAGGTCCACAGGTGGACCGGCGTACCGTCGTTCCACGTACCGCCCGAGGCGTCCAGGCACTTGCCCGACTGCGGGTTGCGGACCGTACCGTCGGACCCGGCCGCCCACTTCTGCGCACCCGTCCCGTTGCACGTCCACAACTGGATCCGCGTACCGTCCGCACTCCCGCCACCGGACACGTCCAGACACTTGCCCAACGCCCTCAACGTCCCGTCGTCCGCCACCGTCCACCGCTGCGCCGCCGACGCGTTGCACGTCCAGACCTGCACCTCCGTACCGTCCGCCGTACCCGCGTTGTCCACGTCCAGACACTTGCCGTTCACCCCCCTCACCTCACCCGAGCGGGTGCCGCCGGTGGAGGTGGTGAAGGAGAACTCGTCCACGTCGAACAGGGCGCCGCTGCCGCCCTTGAAGACGAGGTACAGGGTGGTGGTGCCGGCCGGCCCGCCGGTCAGGGACGCCGTGACGTCCTGGAAGGTCTCCCAGCCACCGGTGACCGGCACGGTGGCCGTGCCGAGCAGGGTGCCGGCCGGGGAACCCGCGCGGACTTCGAGGGTGCCGCCGCTGCCCGCCGAGGAGACGCGGGCGGTGAGGCCGGTGACGTTGTCGAGGGTGTAGGGCCTGAAGGAGATCCAGTCGCCGTCGTGGATGTCGCCGACCGTCCTGCCGCCGTGCGCGGGCGTGTGGTTGACGACCGTCACTCCGGCGGAGTCGCCGTGGTGTTCGGCCTGCCGGTGGCCGGGCTGGGTGATGTGCTGGTCGTGCGCGGTGAGCGCGGGCTGGCCGTTGGCGCCCTTGTCGGTGTACTCGGCGTCGACGACGCCGAAGATGTTGGCGTTGGGGTCGTGTTCGCCGTCGGCCAGGGTCTGCAGGGTGCCGGTGCAGCCGGTGGCCGAGGTCTGCGGGTGGCCGTGGCTGTCGTGACCGATGATGAAGGTGACCTTCACCTTGGCGCAGTCGATCGTGCCGTCCTCCGGGTCGGTGACCGTGACCTTGAAGGGGATGGCGTCGCCGAAGTCGTGGATCCGTCCGTCGGCCGGGGTGTCGAGCCGTACGGTCGGGGCGGTGTTGCCGACGGTGATCTGTACGGATGCCGTGGCGGACTTGCCGGTGGGGTCGGTGACCTTCAGCGTCGCGGTGTACTGGCCGTTGGTGGTGTAGGTGTGGGACGGGTCGGCCGCGGTGGAGGTGGCGCCGTCGCCGAAGGTCCAGGCGTGGGTGAGCGCGCCCCCGTCCGGGTCGGAGCTGCCGGCCGAGGAGAAACCGACGGTGAGGGGTGCCGTGCCGGAGGTGGTGTCCGCCTCGGCCTGGGCCACGGGGGCGCGCCCGCCGGTCACGTGCTCGATGCGGTACAGGGCGGAGTTGGCGTCGCCGTTGAAGTATCCGGTGCCGTAGTCCAGGACGTAGAGGGCGCCGTCCGGGCCGAAGGCCATGTCCATCACCTGGGTGCCCGCCCAGGGGAAGGCGTTGACGGACTGCACGCTTCCGTCACCACCGGTCTCGATCCGCTTGATCCAGCGGCGGCCGAACTCGCCGGCGAAGAAGTCGCCGTCGTACTCGGCGGGGAACTTCACCTCGGAGGTGGAGTTCGCGTCGTACCGGTAGACGGGTCCGCCCATGGGGGACTCGGATCCGTTGCCGAACTCGGGGACGGAGGCGCCGTCGTAGGGGATCCAGGCGGGCTGGGCGGGCGGCAGGTCGGTCAGGCCGGTGTTGTGCGGCGAAGTGTTCCTCGGTGCCGAGCAGTCGTAGGCCGTGCCCGAGGTGCCGGAGCCGAAGTCGTAGTCGGTGTAGGCGTTGTTCTTTCCGGTGCAGTAGGGCCAGCCGAAGTTGCCGGCCTTGGTGATCCGGTTGAACTCGACCTGTCCGCCGGGGCCGCGGGAGGGGTTGGCGGTGCCGGCGTCGGGGCCGTAGTCACCTACGTGGACGGTGCCCGTGGCCTTGTCGACGCTCATCCGGAAGGGGTTGCGGAAGCCCATCGCGTAGATCTCGGGCCGGGTCCTGGGGGTGCCGGGCGCGAAGAGGTTGCCCGCCGGGATGCCGTAGGTGCCGTCGGGGTTCACCTTGATCCGCAGGATCTTGCCGCGCAGGTCGTCGGTGTTGCCCGAGGAACGCTGGGCGTCGTAGGCGGGGTTGCGGGTGGCCCGCTCGTCGATGGGGGTGTAGCCGTCCGAGGCGAAGGGATTGGTGTCGTCGCCCGTCGACAGGTACAGGTTGCCCGCCGCGTCGAAGTCGATGTCACCGCCGACATGGCAGCACAGACCGCGGGAGGCGGGCACGTCGAGGATCTTCTTCTCGCTCCCCACGTCGAGGGTGCCGTCGGTCCGCAGGACGAAACGGGAGAGCCGGTTGACACCGTCGAACGGGGTGAAGTCGGCTGCCGTTCCGTCGGCGGGGGCGTCGCCTGCCGGGGTGTTCAGCTCGGGGGCGTAGTACAGGTAGACGAAGCGGTTGGCGGAGAAGCCGGGGTCGGCCGCGACGCCCTGCAGGCCCTCCTCGTCGTGGCTGTACACGTCCAGCCTGCCCGCCACGGTGGTGGTGCCGGCCGCGTCGGTCCGTCGCAGGGTACCGTCGCGCGAGGTGTGCAGCACCGAGCGGTCCGGCAGGACGGCCAGGGTCATCGGCTCGCCCGTTTCGGCCACGCCCTTGGCGAGGGTGACCTGCTGGAAGTCCTCGGCCGCCGCGGCGGCGCCGCCGGGTCCGGCCGGGGCGGCGGCGGGGGCCCCGGCGGCCGGG
>NZ_NCTE01001506.1:0-233 GCF_002114215.1 Streptomyces sp. 13-12-16
AACATGGTCAAGGCCCTGCACGAGCAGGCCCAGCTCTCCTCGGTGGTCGAGGTCGACGTCACCCGTCTGATGAAGCTGCGCGCCCGCGCCAAGGACGCGTTCGCGGCTCGTGAGGGGGTCAAGCTCTCCCCGATGCCGTTCTTCGTCAAGGCCGCGGCCCAGGCGCTGAAGGCGCACGCGCCGATCAACGCCAAGATCAACGAGGCCGAGGGGACCATCACCTACTTCGACAC
>NZ_NCTE01001506.1:243-7904 GCF_002114215.1 Streptomyces sp. 13-12-16
CGTCAAGGGCACCGGCGTCGGCGGCCGTATCCGCAAGCAGGACGTCATCGCCGCCGCCGAGGCGGCGAAGGCCGCCACCGCCGCCCCGGCCCCGGCCGCGGCGGCAGCGCCCGCCGCGAAGAAGGCCCCGACCCTGGAGGCCTCCCCGCTGCGCGGCCAGACCGTGAAGATGCCGCGGATCCGCAAGGTCATCGGCGACAACATGGTCAAGGCCCTGCACGAGCAGGCCCAGCTCTCCTCGGTGGTCGAGGTCGACGTCACCCGTCTGATGAAGCTGCGCGCCCGCGCCAAGGACGCGTTCGCGGCTCGTGAGGGTGTCAAGCTCTCCCCGATGCCGTTCTTCGTCAAGGCCGCGGCCCAGGCGCTGAAGGCGCACGCGCCGATCAACGCCAAGATCAACGAGGCCGAGGGGACCATCACCTACTTCGACACCGAGAACATCGGTATCGCGGTGGACTCCGAGAAGGGCCTGATGACCCCGGTCATCAAGAACGCCGGTGACCTCAACCTGGCCGGCATCGCCAAGGCGACCGCCGACCTGGCGGGCAAGGTGCGGGCCAGCAAGATCAGCCCGGACGAGCTGGCCGGCGCGACCTTCACCATCTCCAACACCGGTTCGCGCGGTGCGCTGTTCGACACGATCATCGTGCCCCCGGGCCAGGTCGCGATCCTCGGCATCGGTGCCACGGTCAAGCGTCCGGCCGTCATCGAGACCGAGGAGGGCACGGTCATCGGCGTCCGCGACATGACCTACCTGACCCTCTCCTACGACCACCGCCTGGTGGACGGTGCCGACGCGGCCCGTTACCTGACGGCGGTCAAGGCGATCCTGGAGGCGGGCGAGTTCGAGGTCGAGCTCGGTCTGTAGTTCCGGCGGCCCCGCGAGGGGCCGGGGATCCCGACGAGGCCGGACTCGGTCCGTGATCCCGTGACCGCCTGGTCCGCGGTCGCCGACACGGTCGTACGGTGCCCCCGTCGGGGAAGCTCTCGAGGCTTCCCTGGCGGGGGCACCGGCGTATGGAACGTGTAAGTCTCGTCTCACCTGGGCGAAAGCGCTCCCGTGCGCCCCTCCCGGGCGGGCTCGCCACCGTATTGTCTAAGCGTCGAAGCCCCCCGGGGTCCCACCCGCCGCCCGGCCACCACCCCTCAACGAGGCCCTTCGGGCCGCTGCATCGGATTCATGCCCCTCCCTAAGGAGCCCTCATGACCGCGCCCGTCGTCCACTCGCTGCGCGAACAGATCCGCGAGCACATCCTGGAAGGGATCATCAGCGGACGCTGGCAGCCGGGCGAGCGGATCGTGGAGCGGCGGATCGCGACCGAGCTGGAGGTCAGCCAGACGCCCGTACGGGAGGCGCTGCGCGAGCTGGAGTCGCTGCGGCTGATCGAGTCGGCGCCGAACAAGGGCGTGCGGGTGCGGAACCTCACGGCGGCCGACCTGGAGGAGAGTTACCCGGTGCGGGCCGGCCTCGAGGCGATCGCGGCGGAGCTGGCCGCGGAGCGGCTGGCGGAGGACTGCTCGGCGCTGGAGCCGCATGTCGCCGCGCTGTACGAAGCCGACCGGTTGTCCGACGGGACGGGGCAGGTGCGGCACACCGTGGGGTTTCACCGGGAGTTGGTGCGGGCGGCCGGGAACTCGGTGCTGCTGCACACGTGGGAGGGGCTCGGGATCGAGGTGTTCACGGCGCTGTCGATACGGTGGCTGGGGACGGTGCAGCAGTCCTACGCGGAGGAGCACGAGGAGCTCGTCGCCGCGTTCCGGCGGCGGGACCCCCTGATCGCGGACCTGGTCAAGGCGCACGTGCTGGGGTGTGCGCCCCGGGCGTGACGCCGGGAGTTTCTTCGCCCCCGCCGCCCCTTCCCGTCCCGTCCCCGGGGGCTGCGCCCCCAGGCCCCCTTCGCGCCCGCGCGGCGGAGCCGCGTATCAGCGCAACCCCGCGCCCCTCGGGGGCGCGGGGAACTGCGCGATCAGCCGAAACCGCCCGCGCTCTTCCGCGCACGCATCCCCTCACCTGCACAAACTCCCGACCGGACAGTCACCCCGTGCCACTTCCGAAGGCACCGCGTGCCGACTTTCTCGGTATCGAGAGATTTTGCCCCTCAACCCTTTGATCGATCATCGATCAGGGAGTTACAGTCGCCAGCGGGCTTGCACCCGAGCCCTCCGCCCTGTCCTGCCAAAGACACAAGGGCACCCCCCTTCGACTGAGGAAGGCGGCGACATGACGACCGACCCCAACGCCATCCAGCCGAGCGAGCTCGACCAGCTCCCGGACCGCGACCCCGAGGAGACCGCCGAGTGGCAGGCCTCCCTGGACGCCGTCACCGAGGCGGCCGGGCCGCACCGTGCCGCATACCTGATGCGCCGCACGCTGGAGCGTGCCGAGGGAGCCGGCCTCGCGCTGCCGAAGCTCCTCGAAACGGACTACGTCAACACCATCCCCACCGCCGCCGAGCCCGCCGTGGACGGCGACGAGGCGCTGGAGCAGCGGATCACCGCCTGGAACCGCTGGAACGCGGCGGCCATGGTGACCCGCGGCAGCAAGTACGGCGTCGGCGGCCACATCGCCACCTTCGCCTCCGCGGCCTGGCTCTACGAGACCGGCTTCAACCACTTCTTCCGCGGCAAGGAGGGTGACGGCTCCGGCGACCAGCTCTACATCCAGGGCCACGCCTCCCCCGGCATCTACGCTCGCGCCTTCCTCGACGGCCGGATCGGCGAGCAGCAGCTCGACAACTTCCGCCGCGAGGCCGGCGGAAACGGCCTGCCGTCGTACCCGCACCCGCGCCGCCTGCCCTGGCTGTGGGAGTTCCCCACCGTCTCCATGGGCCTCGGGCCGATCTCCGCGATCTACCAGGCGCGCTTCAACCGTTATCTGACCAGCCGCGGCATCAAGGACGTCTCCGACTCCCACGTCTGGGCGTTCCTCGGTGACGGCGAGATGGACGAGCCCGAGTCGACGACCGCGCTCACCCTCGCCTCCCGCGAGCAGCTCGACAACCTGACCTTCGTCATCAACTGCAACCTGCAGCGCCTCGACGGTCCGGTCCGCGCCAACTTCAAGATCGTGCAGGAGCTGGAGGCCCAGTTCCGCGGCGCCGGCTGGAACGTCATCAAGACGCTCTGGGGCACGGCGTGGGACGAGCTGTTCCGGCTCGACACCACCGGCGCCCTCGTACGACGCCTCCGCGAGGTACCCGACGCGCAGGTGCAGACGTACCAGACGCGCGACGCGGCCTACATCCGCGAGGACTTCTTCGGCAAGGACCCGGCGCTCGTCGAGATGGCGAAGCTGCTGAGCGACGACAAGATCCTCGAGTGCTTCCACCTCTCGCGCGGCGGCCACGAGTCCCGCAAGGTGTACGCCGCCTACAAGGCCGCGCTCGCCCACAAGGGCGCGCCGACCGTGATCCTGGCGCAGACGGTCAAGGGCCACACCCTCGGTGAGGGCTTCGCCTCCAAGAACGCCAACCACCAGATGAAGAAGCTGACGGTGGACGAGTTCAAGGCGATGCGCGACCGGCTGGAGCTGCCGATCTCGGACTCCCAGTTCGTCGACGGCCAGGTCCCCTACGTCCACCCGGGCGCCGACTCCCCCGAGGTCCGCTACCTCCAGGAGCGCCGCGCCGCCCTCGGCGGTCCGGCCCCGGCCCGCCGCGTGCACCCGGTCGCGCCGCTGCCGCAGCCCGCCGACAAGGCGTTCGCCGCCTTCGACAAGGGCTCCGGCTCGCAGAACGTGGCCACCACCATGGCCTTCGTCCGCCTGGTCAAGGACCTGGTCCGCGACAAGGAGACCGGCAGGCGCTGGGTGCCGATCGTCCCCGACGAGGCGCGCACCTTCGGCATGGAGAGCCTCTTCCCGTCCCTCGGCATCTACTCGCCGATGGGCCAGACGTACGAGCCGGTCGACCGCGACCAGCTCATGTACTACAAGGAAGCCAAGAACGGCCAGATCTTCAACGAGGGCATCACCGAGGCCGGTGCCATGGCCGAGTTCGTCGCCGCCTCGACGTCGTACGCGACGCACGGCGAGACGATGATCCCGTTCTACATCTACTACTCGATGTTCGGCTGGCAGCGCACCGGCGACCAGATGTGGCAGCTCGGCGACCAGCTCGGCCGCGGCTTCCTCGTCGGCGCCACGGCCGGCCGTACGACGCTGACGGGCGAGGGCCTGCAGCACGCCGACGGCCACTCGCCGGTCATCGCCGCGACCAACCCGGCGGCACTGACGTACGACCCGGCGTTCGCGTACGAGATCGGCGTCATCGTCAAGGAGGGTCTGCGCCGGATGTTCGGCGAGGCCCTGCCGGACGAGGACCAGAACGTCTTCTACTACCTGACGGTCTACAACGAGCCGCTGCCGCAGCCCGCCAAGCCGTCGGCCGCCGGTATCGACGAGGGCATCGTCAAGGGCCTGTACCGCTTCAACACGGCGGAGTCCGCGGGCCTGTCCCCGGCCGCGAACGCGCCGCGGATCCAGCTCCTGGGCTCCGGTACGGCGATCCACTGGGCGCTGAAGGCGCAGAAGCTGCTCGCCGAGGAGTGGGGCGTGGCCGCCGACGTGTGGTCTGCCACCTCGTGGACCGAGCTGCGCCGGGACGCCATGGAGGCGGACGAGGCGCTGCTGCGCGGCGAGGACCGGGTGCCGTTCGTCCGGCAGGCGCTGCAGGGCGCCGAGGGTCCGGTGCTGGCGGTCTCCGACTACATGCGCCAGGTCCCGGACCAGATCGCGCAGTGGGTCGAGCAGGACTACTCGTCGCTGGGCGCCGACGGCTTCGGTCTGTCGGACACCCGTGACGCGGCCCGCCGCCACTTCGGCGTGGACGCCGAGTCCATCGTCGTCGCGGCCCTGGCCCAGCTCGCCCGCCGTGGCGAGGTCCAGGCGGCCTCGGTGAAGGAAGCGCGCGAGAAGTACGGCCTGTGACGGCTTGATCGTGCAGGAGGCCCCCGCCTGTCAGGCGGGGGCCTCCTGCATGATGGGCCCATGCGCGCTGCCCGGCTCATCAAGATGGTGCTGCTGCTCCAGTCCCGGCCCTCCATGACCGCCGCCGAACTGGCACGGGAGCTGGAGGTGTCGGAGCGGACGGTCACCCGGGACGCGCAGGCGCTGTCGGAGGCCGGGGTGCCGGTGTACGCGGACCGGGGGCGGATCGGGGGCTACCGGCTGGTCGGCGGGTACCGGACGCGGCTGACGGGGCTGGCGCGCGGGGAGGCGGAGGCGCTGTTCCTGTCCGGGGTGCCCGGGGCGCTGCGCGAGATGGGGCTGGAGGACGCGGCGTCGGCGGCCCGGCTGAAGGTGTCGGCCGCCCTGCTGCCGTCCCTGCGGGACGCCTCCCGTACGGCGGCGCAGCGGTTCCATCTGGACGCCCCCGGCTGGTTCCACGAGCCGGACACGCCCGGGCTGCTGCCCGCGGTCGCGGACGCGGTGTGGGACGACCGGCGGGTCACCGCCCGGTACCGGCGCGACGCCGGCGAGGTGGAGCGGGAGCTGGAGCCGTACGGGCTCGTCCTCAAGGCGGGGGTCTGGTACCTGTGTGCGCGGGTCTGCGGGCAGGGT
Source organism: Streptomyces sp. 13-12-16 (assembly GCF_002114215.1). Classification (GTDB taxonomy): domain Bacteria; phylum Actinomycetota; class Actinomycetes; order Streptomycetales; family Streptomycetaceae; genus Streptomyces. The sequence continues at coordinate 5,804 of NZ_NCTE01001506.1, forward strand.
TCCTTCCGGGTGTACCGGATCGACCGGTTCACGGCGGTGAAGGCGGGCGAGGAGCGTTTCGAGCGGGCGGAGGACTTCGATCTGCCGGCGTTCTGGGAGGAGCGGGCGGAGCAGTTCGCACGGTCGATCCTGCGTGCGGAGGTCGTGGTGCGGCTGTCGGCGGAGGGGGTGCGCCGGTTGCCGCATGCCGTGGATCCGGCTGCGGCGCGGGAGGCGTTGGCGCGGGCGGGGGAGCCGGACGGGGGCGGGTGGGTGAGGGTGGCTCTGCCGGTGGAGTCCGAGGACGTCGCCCATGATCAGCTGATGGCGTTGGGGGCGGAGGTGGAGGTGCTGGCGCCGCCGTCCCTGCGGGAGCGGTTCGCGGCGGGGGCCGTGCGGTTGGCGGAGCTGTACGGGCGTTGAAGAGGGGCCCTTTCGATTCCCTGGTGCGGGTGGGGGTGCCCTCCGGGGGTTCCGCCCCCGCCGCCCCTTCCCGTCCCTGGGGACTTCGCGCCCGCGCGGCGGAGCCGCACACCGGCACGGCCCCGCGCCCCCGTGACCCGCGCCCCTGATACGTGCACTGCGGGTGCGTCGGTGGGGCGGAGGGTCGATGCTTGACCTCGTGATGGACGAGACGGAGTTCTGGGAGCTGGTGGACGCCGCCCGTGAGGACGCCGGGGGTGATCCGGAGGAGCAGGCCGATCTGTTGGTGGAGCGACTGCTGCGGCTGGACCCGGAGGCGGTCCTGGACTTCGCCCGTCACTTCGAGTCCCGGTACCACCGCGCCTACCACTGGGACCTGTGGGGCGCCGCATGGGTGCTGCTGGACGGGGCGAGCGACGACGCCTTCGACTACTTCCGGTGCTGGCTGATCGGCCAGGGCCGGGAGGTGTTCGAGGGGGCGCTGCACGATCCGGACTCGCTGGCCGGTCTGCTGGACGAGTTCGACGAGGAGGTCGACGGCGACGGCGAGGACCTCGGTTACGCGGCGGACGAGGCGTACGAGCAGCTCACCGGGACGGTGGCGCCCGACCTCGACCTGCCCCCGGCCCCCGCGGAGCCGGAGGGCACGCCGCTCGACTTCGAGAACGAGGCCCTGCTCGCCGAACGCTACCCGCGGCTGTGGGAGCGGTTCGGGGGCTGAAGGGCGAGCCGGTTCACAGGCGCCGGTGGGGGCTCGGCGCGTGGCGCAGGGGGGCCGCGTTGGCCTGCATGAGGGCTGCGGCGGTGTGGGCCGTGGGGCCCAGGACGACGGCGGCGGCGGCGCACAGGGCCGTCCAGGGGCGGCGCAGGGCGTCCGCCCAGGTGGTACTTCGGTCGGGCGTGTCGTTCATGGGACCTGCTCTTCGTTCCGTGTGTTCCGTGTGTCGTTGTCGTTCCGTACGGCGGTCTGGGTGTCGTCGGGCACGGTGTCCCCGGTCCCGCGTCCCTGGAGGCGGGCCGCCAGGGACCTGATCTCCGGGAGGCGGGCCTTGAGCGCGGCGCCCGGGCAGTCGGTCATGTAGCCGTCGCTGTGGCCGGCGACCGCGGGCAGGACGGCGGTGGTGCCGGCCGCGTAGCGGCTGCCGCCGTTGCTGGAGACCAGCCGGACGTCGGCGCGCGGGTCGGTGCCGGACGTGCCGAGCTTCCAGGCGGCCACGGCGGCGATCGCGCGCAGCATCTCCTGCGGCACCTCGGCCCCCTCGGTGAAGGTGCCCAGGGCGGCGATCCCGGTGGTGCGGTGGTTGAAGCCCTGGGTGTGGGCGCCGGTGACGGGGCGGTCGGTGCCGCCCGCGCGGCCCTCGTAGACGGTGCCGCAGCGGTCGACGACGAAGTTGTAGCCGAGGTCGTCCCAGTCGCGGGCGCCGGTCTGGCCTTCGTACAGGCCCCGGATGATGCCGGGGGCGTCGGCGCAGTCGTAGCCGTTGGGCGAGTCGGTGTGGTGGACGAAGACGGCGACGACCTCGTCGTCGTAGCGCGGCGGCGGCTGTTCCCGCTCGGCGTCGCCCAGCCAGCCGGAGCGGGGTACGACGGCCGGCGCCGGCGCATGGTGGGCGGCCGTGACCCGCGCGGTGGAACCCGCGGCGGAGTCCTCGGCGGCGTGCTCGACGCCGTGGGCGCACAGCACCAGGGCGACCGCGGC
>NZ_NCTE01001507.1:0-416 GCF_002114215.1 Streptomyces sp. 13-12-16
GACCGCGCTGGCCGTGTGGCCGCTGACGTCCCGGCTGCCGGCCGGCACGCCCGGTCCGCGCCGCACCGGGCCCGACGACACCACCGCCGCCCGGCTGCCGCACCGGCGTTCCGGCACGGTCCTCGCCGGCACCATGCTGCTGTGGTCGCTCGCCCAGAACGCGCTGTGGGGCGTGAGCGGACGCATCGGGGTCGGCCAGGCGCACCTGTCCGAGCCGACCGTGGGTGTCGTCTTCGCGGTGGCGCTGGGCGCCGGACTGCTGGGCGTCCTGGGCGCGGGCGCGCTGGGATCGAGGCTGGGGCGGGCGCTGCCCATCGGCGGCGGCACGGTCCTCATCGCCGGCTGCATCGCGCTCAGCGCCTCCGCGACCGGTCTCGGCAGTTTCGCCACCGGTGAGATCGCCTGGAACACGATCT
>NZ_NCTE01001507.1:547-825 GCF_002114215.1 Streptomyces sp. 13-12-16
TGTCGTACCTGATCGGGCTGGCGGCCTCGCTGGACCCGCGCGGGCGGTGGGCCGTGCTGGTCGGCTCGGCGTCGTCCCTGGGGACCGCCGCCGGGCCGCTGACCGGCAGCGTGCTGTCCGCACAGGCCGGGTTCCCGGTGATGGGCGCGGTGCTCGGTACCGGTCTGCTGCTGGTCGCACTGCCGATGACCGCGGTCGCGCTGCACACCGGGGGGCGTCCGCTGCTCCCGGGCGCGGTCCGCCGCCGTGGCGGCCACCCGGCGGCGGTGGTCGCGGCG
>NZ_NCTE01001508.1 GCF_002114215.1 Streptomyces sp. 13-12-16
CTAGAGCCCTAGACGAAATGGGCGGGAGACGCCGTCCTGTACGAACGCCGATCACATAGAACCCCGCCCGTCGCCGAGGTACACCGCGAGGACTCACCCTGCGCTGCTTATAAGGCAGGCACGACCCACCGCCCCGCACGGAACCATCACTCACTCACCCGCGCCAGCTCTGCCCAGATGCAGCGCCCGCCGGGCCGGTCCTGTACGCCCCAGTCCTTGGCACAGGCCGTGACCAGCAGAAGGCCGCGGCCACCCTCTTCCACATCGCTGTTGACACTGCGGAGCAGCGGTTCCCTGTCCCCACCTGCGTCGATGACTTCAATGCGTACGACGTCGTCACCGAAGCTAACAACGACCAGAAACCAGCCGCCGTACCAGCCGCTCCGCGTGTGCCGGACAGCGTTAGTTGCCAACTCGCTGACGATCAACAGGGCGTCATCGACAGGACCTGAGCCCTCACCTTCGAGCAAGGCCGCGACGAAGTCACGAGCCTCCGCCACCTTGCGGGGCAGGCCGGGAAACTTACGGCTCCACTGTTTGAACATGTGAACACTCCTC
>NZ_NCTE01000168.1 GCF_002114215.1 Streptomyces sp. 13-12-16
CGCGCGGGACGCGCACCCCGCCGCCGCCCGCGCCCTCCGCCGGACGGTCCACGTCCTCGCCGCCGCCCTCGTCGTCGGCGCCCTCCTGATGCCGAACACCGCGCCGGGGCTCCGGCCCGGCCGGTTCACCCGGATACCGGCGGAGGCGATCATCGGGGCCGTCCTGCTGCTCGCCCTGCCCCGCCGGCCGCGGATCGTCGTGGCGGCGCTGTACGGGGCGGGCATCGGCGTCCTGACCGTGCTGAACCTGCTGGACATCGGGTTCACCGAGTATCTGGGCCGCGGCTTCAACGTCGTGCTCGACTGGGGGCTGCTCGACGACGCCCAGGCCTACGTGGCGGACTCGACGGGCTCCACGGCCGCGACCGCCGCCGCCGTCGGCGCGGTCGTCCTCGCCCTGCTCCTCGTGACCGTCACGGCACTGGCCACCGTCCGGCTCGGCAACCTGCTCGCCCGCCACCGCGTCCGCGCCGGCCGGGGCGTGCTGATCGCGGGGACGGCGTGGGTCGCCTGCGCCGCGCTCGGGGTCCAGGTCTCCGGTGCGCCGGTCGCCTCCGACCGCGCCGCGGGCGCCCTGAAGGGACAGACGCGGCGCGTGGTGGACACCCTGCGCGACGAGGCGGCGTTCGCGAAGGAGGCGCGGGCGGACACCTTCGGCGCCACTCCCCCCGGCCGGCTCGTCCCGGACCTGCGCGGCAAGGACGTCGTCTTCGCCTTCGTCGAGAGCTACGGCCGCACCGCCGTCGAGGACCCGCTGATCGCCCCCGGCGTCACCCGTGTCCTCGACACCCGCACGGCCGCGCTCGCGAAGGCCGGCTACCACGCCCGCAGCGGCTGGCTCACCTCGGCGACGTACGGCGGCAGCAGCTGGCTCGGCCACTCCACCGCCCTGTCCGGCCTGTGGATCGACAACCAGCAGCGCTACCGCACCGTCACCTCCGGCGACCACCTCACCCTCACCAAGGCGTTCCAGAAGACCGGCGCCTGGGACACCGTCGGCGTCATGCCGGGTGTGCAGAAGGCCTGGCCGGAGGCCGAGTGGTACGGCCTCGACAAGGTCTACGACGCCTTCGGCCTCGGCTACGAGGGGCCGAAGTTCAGCTGGTCGACCATGCCGGACCAGTACGCCCTGGAGGCCTTCCAGCGCCTGGAGCACGGCAGGAAGCGCGACCGGCCGCTGATGGCGGAGATCATCCTCACCTCCAGCCACCAGCCCTGGGCGCCGGTCCCCGAGCTGGTCGACTGGGACGACCTCGGCGACGGCTCGGTCTTCGACGCCGTCCGGAAGGCGGGGAAGAAGTCCTCCGACGTCATCGCCGACTCCACCGAGTCCCGGCGGGAGTACGGCAGGTCGATCGAGTACTCGGTCACCAGCCTCACCCAGTGGCTGGAGCGCTACGGCACCGACGACACCGTCCTCGTCTTCCTCGGCGACCACCAGCCCATCGCCCGCGTCAGCGGCGACGGTGCGAGCCGGGACGTGCCGGTGTCGATCGTCGCCAAGGACCCGAAGGTGCTGGAGAAGACCGACGCCTGGAACTGGACGGAAGGGCTCAGGCCGGCGAAGGACGCGCCGGTGTGGCGGATGAGCTCGTTCCGCGACCGCTTCCTGACGGCCTACGGCTCCACGCCCCGCCCCACGAAGGGCTGATCAGCCGCCGGAGGTGTCCAGTTCCGCTTCCTCGCCGACGCCCGCGCAGTCGTACGGGTCCTTCAGCCAGCCGTCCGGCAGCACCACCCGGTTGTTGCCGGACGTACGGCCGCGGGGGCCGTCGGCGCCGGCCGGCCAGGGCTGGTCGAGGTCCAGCTCGTCGAGCCCGGCCCGCAGCTCCTCCAGCGAGGAGGTGATCGCGAGCCGCTTGCGCATCTCGGAGCCGACCGCGAAGCCCTTCAGGTACCAGGCCACGTGCTTGCGGAAGTCGATCACCCCGCGCGACTCGTCGCCGATCCACTCCCCCAGCAGCGTGGCGTGCCGGACCATGACGTCGGCGACCTCGCGCAGGGCGGGCCGCACGAAGGCGTCGGCGCGCCCTTCGAAGGCGGCCACCAGGTCCGCGAACAGCCACGGCCGGCCGAGGCAGCCACGCCCCACGACCACCCCGTCGCAGCCGGTCTCGCGCACCATCCGCAGCGCGTCCCCGGCCGACCAGATGTCGCCGTTGCCGAGCACCGGGATCTCCGGGACGTGCTCCTTCAGCCGGGCGATGGCGTCCCAGTCGGCGGTGCCGCCGTAGTGCTGGGCGGCGGTACGGCCGTGCAGCGCGATGGCGGTCACACCCTCCTCGACGGCGATCCGGCCGGCGTCCAGGTAGGTCAGGTGGTCGTCGTCGATGCCCTTGCGCATCTTCATCGTGACCGGCAGGTCCCCGGCCCCGCTGACCGCCTCGCGCAGGATGGACCGCAGCAGGTTCCGCTTGTACGGGAGGGCCGAGCCGCCGCCCTTGCGGGTCACCTTGGGGACCGGGCAGCCGAAGTTGAGGTCGATGTGGTCGGCGAGGTCCTCCTCCGCGATCATGCGGACGGCCTTGCCGACGGTCACCGGGTCGACGCCGTAGAGCTGGATGGAGCGCGGCTTCTCGCTCTCGTCGAACCTGATGAGCTGCATGGTCTTGTCGTTGCGCTCGACCAGCGCCCGGGTGGTGATCATCTCGCTGACGAACAGGCCCTTGCCGCCGCTGAACTCCCGGCACAGGGTACGGAAGGGCGCGTTGGTGATCCCGGCCATGGGGGCGAGCACGACGGGCGGCTGAACCGCGTGCGGGCCGATGCGCAGGGTCGTGTCCGTGGTCGGCGAGGAAGTGGGCATTCCCCCATTGTCCCGCATCCCGAGGGGTACCCGGCACGGCGGTGCCGATGACCGTGTAAGGGTCATTAGTTAACCGCACTATCGAAATGCGCGTACGATGGCACCCATGCCCGAGCTCAGCCATGGCCGACGCATGCTGGTGCTCGCGATCTGCTGCATGAGCCTGCTGATCGTGAGCCTGGACAACACGGTCCTCAACGTCGCCCTGCCCGCCCTGCAGAGGGACTTCGAGGCGAGCACCTCGGGTCTGCAGTGGACCATCGACGCCTACACCCTCGTCCTGGCGTCCCTGCTGATGCTGGCCGGCTCCACCGCCGACCGGATCGGCCGCAGACGGGTGTTCATGGCGGGCCTGGTGGTCTTCACCCTCGGCTCGGTGCTGTGCTCACTGGCACCGGACCTGACGTCGCTGGTCGTGTTCCGGATGATCCAGGCGGTCGGCGGCTCGATGCTCAACCCGGTCGCCATGTCGATCATCACCAACACCTTCACCGACCCCCGCGAACGGGCCCGCGCGATCGGCGCGTGGGGCGCGGTCGTCGGCATCTCGATGGCCGCGGGACCGCTGGTCGGCGGGCTGCTGGTGGAGTCGGTCGGCTGGCGCTCCATCTTCTGGATCAACCTGCCGGTGGGTCTGGCCGCGCTGCTGCTCACCTGGCGTTTCGTCCCGGAGTCCCGCGCGCCGAAGGCCCGCCGCCCGGACCCGGTCGGCCAGTTCCTGGTGATCGTCCTGTTCGGCTCCCTGACGTACGCGATCATCGAGGCCCCGCACGCCTCCCTCACGGCGACCGCCCCCTTCGCCGCCGTCGCCCTGCTCGCCCTGCTCGCCCTCCTGCGCTACGAGCCCCGCCGCCGCGAACCCCTCATCGACCTGCGCTTCTTCCGCTCCGCTCCGTTCAGCGGGGCCACGGTCATAGCCGTGAGCGCGTTCGCCTCGCTCGGCGGCTTCCTGTTCCTGTCCACGCTGTACCTGCAGAACGTACGGGGTCTGAGCGCCCTGGACGCGGGCCTGTGGATGCTTCCGATGGCCGTCCCGACCTTCCTGTGCGCCCCGCTCTCCGGCCGTCTCGTCGGCAGCCGGGGGCCGCGGCTGCCGCTGCTGGTCGCCGGTGGCGCGATGACGGTCAGCGGGCTCCTCTTCGCCCTGTTCGAGGCCGAGACGTCCGATGTCACCCTCTTCCTCGGGTACGTCCTCTTCGGCGTCGGCTTCGGCTTCGTCAACGCCCCGATCACCAACACCGCCGTCTCCGGCATGCCGACCGCGCAGGCGGGGGTGGCCTCGGCGGTCGCGTCCACCAGCCGTCAGCTGGGGCAGGCGCTGGGGGTCGCGGTGATCGGCGCGGTGCTGGCGGCGGGGGTGGGGTCGTCGTCGTACGCGGACACGTTCGTGACGGCGGCGCGGCCCGGGTGGTGGATCCTCGTCGTGTGCGGGCTGGTGGTGCTGGTCGTGGGCCTGCTGACGTCGGGCCGCTGGGCACGCCGCACCGCCGAGCGGACGGCGGAGCGACTGAAGACGGCGGAGATCCGGCAGGACGCGGACGTGCCCGCCTGATCAGCCCGGCGGGAGCAGTGCGGGGAGCGGGGGCCACCATGCGGGGTGTGCCCGCACCAGGTCACGCATGACCGGACTGTTCGCCAGGGTGTGCCGACAGTAGTCGCTCCACGGATGGGCACTTTTGCTGTCGGGTACTTCGGCGTGGATGAGGAGGCCGCTGCTCATCACGTCCGCCAGCAGCTCGGCGATCGTGGTGATCGCGTCACGCTCGTCCTGGTGCTCCGGCAGCGGTTTGCCGCCGTAGAAGTACGCGCGGGAGCCGGGGCGTTCGAGCATCAGGAGATGTACCTCCCGCAACGCGCGCAGGGCCATGTCGTTCGCCGAGATGGAGGCCACCGTGTTGCTGATCCCGGCCTGCTCGGCGGCGGCCTTCGTCTGTCTGGCCGCATACAGGACCGACCACACCGACACCACCAGCGCGATCGCGGCCACGAAGGCGCTCACCACATCAGCCATTCCGCCCGCCCCTCCCCACGGCACCGGTGGAACCGTACCGTGATGGAACTCCCTCCGGGAGAACACCTGTTGATGTCGTTCTTGCCTCATGCTCCTTACCGTCCCCGATGCGGGGCAGAAGAACGGCGACACCCGCCCCGGCCACCGGAGAAACCATGTCGCGGACCGACACCAGCAAGGTCAGCCGCTGGGACCTGCACGGCCGTGAGCACACCGTGCGCGTCCAGCGCACCGGCGTGCAGCGCACGCTCAGGTGCGACACCTGCGGCTGGCGCAGAAGCGCGCGGCTCCTGCCGTTACTCAAGGCACAGGAGCACCTGACACAGGCGCACCAGGCGACGGTGGACCCGTCGAACCCGAACCGACGGGTGCCGAACGCGAGGCCCCCGGTGCCGGACCACTGAGTGGTCCGGCACCGGGGGCCTGAAGCGAGCCCGCGCGGCGGCTACGCGCCGATCAGGCGGGAGGCGAGGTACCCCTCGATCTGGTCGAGCGAGACGCGCTCCTGCTTCATGGTGTCGCGCTCGCGCACGGTCACCGCGTTGTCGTCCAGCGTGTCGAAGTCGACGGTGACGCAGAACGGCGTGCCGATCTCGTCCTGGCGACGGTAACGGCGCCCGATCGCACCGGCGTCGTCGAACTCGATGTTCCAGTGCTGGCGCAGGGCCTGCGCGAGACCCTTCGCCTTCGGCGACAGCTCCGCGTTGCGGGACAGCGGGAGCACCGCCACCTTCACCGGCGCGAGGCGGTGGTCGAGCCGCAGCACGGTCCGCTTCTCCATCTTGCCCTTGGCGTTGGGCGCCTCGTCCTCGACGTACGCGTCGAGCAGGAAGGCGAGCATCGCCCGGCCGACACCGGCCGCCGGCTCGATGACGTACGGCGTCCAGCGCTCCCCGGCCTCCTGGTCGTAGTAGGCGAGGTCCTGGCCGGAGGCCTTGGAGTGGGAGGAGAGGTCGTAGTCGGTGCGGTTGGCGACACCCTCCAGCTCGCCCCACTCGCTGCCGCCGAACTGGAAGCGGTACTCGATGTCAGCGGTGCGCTTGGAGTAGTGGGAGAGCTTCTCCTGCGGGTGCTCGTACCACCGCATGTTCTCCTCGCGCAGGCCGAGACCGGTGTACCAGTTCCAGCGCTGCTCCATCCAGTACTCCTGCCACTTCTCGTCCTCGCCCGGCTTGACGAAGAACTCCATCTCCATCTGCTCGAACTCGCGGGTGCGGAAGATGAAGTTGCCGGGCGTGATCTCGTTGCGGAAGGACTTGCCCATCTGGGCGATTCCGAACGGCGGCTTGCGGCGCGAAGTGGTCTGCACCTGGGCGAAGTTGGTGAAGATGCCCTGGGCGGTCTCGGGGCGCAGGTAGGCGATGGAGCCGGAGTCCTGCGTCGGGCCGAGGTGGGTGGAGAGCAGGCCCGAGAACTGCTTGGGCTCGGTGAAGGTGCCCTTGTTGCCGCAGTTGGGGCAGTTGAGGTCGGCGAGGCCGTTCTCCGGGGCGTGGCCCTTCTTCTCCTCGTACGCCTCCTCCAGGTGGTCCGCGCGGAACCGCTTGTGGCAGGAGGTGCACTCGGTCAGCGGGTCCGTGAAGGTGGCGACGTGGCCGGAGGCCACCCACACCTCGGGGGCCAGGATGACGGACGAGTCGATACCGACCACGTCCTCGCGCGACGTCACCATGTAGCGCCACCACTGGCGCTTCAGGTTCTCCTTGAGCTCGACACCCAGCGGTCCATAGTCCCAGGCGGCACGCTGGCCGCCGTAGATCTCACTGCAGGGGAATACGAAGCCACGGCGCTTGCTCAGGCTGACGATGGTGTCGATCTTGTCGGCGGCCACGGTGCTCTCTTCATTACGACGACGGGCGACGAAGCGAGATTGCTTCCAGCGAAGCCCTCAGGCTACCGGCGCGGCCTGCCCCGCGACCAATTCGGTGCCCCCTACAGCGCCCTCACGTGCTTTGTTGACAACGGTTTCCATATTTGTTGAAAATGAGTGTCATGAACGTACGACGACACTACATATCCACGGCCGCGCTGGCCGCGGTCACCGCCCTCGGTCTCGGCACCCTGACCGCCTGTTCCTCCGACAGCGCCGCCGCGGGCAACACCGACAAGTTCGACGTCGTCGCGTCGTTCTACCCGATGGCCTTCCTCGCCGAGCAGATCGGCGGCGAGCACGTCAGCGTCACCAGTCTCACCGAGCCCGGCCAGGAGCCGCACGACCTGGAGATCAGCGCCAAGCAGACCGCGCAGCTCGAGGAGTCCGACGCGGCGCTCTACCTCAAGGGCCTCCAGCCCACCGTCGACGAGGCCATCGGCCAGTCCCCGGTGAAGACGAAGATCGACGCGGCGACCCTGACCTCCCTGGAGGAGCACGGCACCGAGGCCGGCGGCCACGAGGAGGAGCACTCCGAGGAGGGACACGCCGAGGAGGGGCACGCCGAGGAGGAGGAGCACGGCCACGAGCACGAGCACGAGCACGAGGGCGGCAAGGACCCCCACATCTGGCTCGACCCGGTCAAGTACGCCGAGGTCGCCGAGGGCGTCGGCAAGGCCTTCGAGAAGGCCGACCCCGACCACGCCGCCGACTACGAGAAGAACACCGCGGCCCTGGTCGGCAAGCTGAACGACCTCGACGAGAAGTTCGAGACCGGCCTCGCGGACAAGAAGACCGACGTCTTCATCACCACGCACGCCGCCTTCGGCTACCTCGCCGAGCGCTACGGCCTGACCGAGGAGGCCATCAGCGGCCTGGACCCCGAGACCGAGCCCAGCGGCGCCCGCGTGAAGGAACTCCAGCAGATGGCGAAGGCCGACGGCGTCACCACCGTCTTCTACGAGACGCTCGTCAGCGACAAGACCGCCAAGACCCTCGCCGGTGACACCGGACTGAAGACGGACGTCCTCGACCCGCTCGAGGGCATCACCGACGCATCCCGCGGCGACGACTACTTCCAGGTCATGGAAGCCAACCTCAAGGCCCTGCAGACGGCCCTGGGAACCAAGTGACCGACGAACCACCGGAGGACGGCATGACGACCGGGCCCGTCATCTCCCTGCGCGGCGTCCGCGCCGAGCTGGGCTCGCGCCCCGTCCTGCGCGGCATCGACCTCACCGTGCACCGCGGTGAGGTCGTCGCCCTGCTCGGCGCCAACGGCTCCGGCAAGTCGACGGCCGTGCGCAGCGTCATCGGCCAGGTGCCCGCCAGCGCGGGCGAGATCGAGCTGTTCGGCACCCCGCGGCACCGGTTCCGCGACTGGGCGCGCGTGGGCTACGTCCCGCAGCGCACCACCGCCGCCGGAGGCGTGCCCGCCACGGTCACCGAGGTCGTCTCCTCCGGCCGCCTGGCCCGCACCCGCTTCGGCCTCTTCCGCAGGACCGACCACGAGGCCGTACGTCACGCCCTGGACCTGGTCGGCATGGCGGACCGCGCGAAGGACTCCGTCGACGCCCTCTCCGGCGGCCAGCACCAGCGGGTCCTGATCGCCCGCGCGCTCGCCGCCGCCCCCGAACTGCTGATCATGGACGAGCCGATGGCGGGCGTCGACCTGGCCAGCCAGGAGATCCTCGCCGAGACCCTGAGGCACCAGGTGTCCGAGGGCGCCACGGTCCTCCTCGTCCTGCACGAACTGGGCCCGCTGGAACCCCTGATCGACCGGGCGGTCGTGCTCCGCGACGGCTGCGTCCTGCACGACGGCCCGCCCCCGAAGGCCGTCGGCCAGCACGCGCTGCCCGGCCACGACCACGTCCACCCGCACGCCCCCGCGGGTACCGAACCGATCCGCACGGGACTGCTGAGCTGAATCCGATGGACATTCTCGACTACGCCTTCATGCAGCGGGCGCTGCTCGCCGCCGTCCTGGTCGGCATCACCGCCCCCGCCGTCGGCATCTACCTCGTCCAGCGCCGCCAGGCCCTCATGGGCGACGGCATCGGCCACGTCGCCATGACCGGCGTCGGCCTCGGCTTCCTGCTGAGCTGGTCCCCGGTGTGGATGGCGACGCTGGTCTCCGTCCTCGGCGCCGTCTTCATGGAACTGGTCCGCTGGTACGCCAGGACCCGCGGCGACATCGCCCTCGCGATGCTCTTCTACGGCGGTATGGCCGGCGGCGTGATGTTCATCAACCTCGCCCCCGGCGGTTCCACCACCAACCTCTCCTCGTTCCTCTTCGGCTCCCTGTCCACGGTCTCCGAGTCCGACGTGACCGCGATCTGCCTGCTGGCCGCGTTCGTGGTCCTGGTCACCGTCGGTCTGCGCCGGCAGCTCTTCGCCGTCAGCCAGGACGAGGAGTTCGCCCGGGTGACGGGCCTGCCGGTGCGGTTCCTGAACCTGCTCACGGCGGTCACGGCCGCGGTCACGGTCTCCGTCGCCATGCGCGTGGTCGGCCTGCTGCTGGTGAGCGCGCTCATGGTGGTGCCCGTCGCGGCGGCCCAGCAGCTCACCCGCAGCTTCGCCGCCACCTTCGCCATCGCCGTCGCGATCGGCGTGAGCGTGACCATCGGCGGCACGGTCACCTCGTACTACCAGGACGTGCCGCCCGGCGCGACGATCGTGCTGCTGACCATCGGCGCGTTCATCGCGCTGACCGCGCTGGCCGCCCCGCTGGCCCGCCGCCGCGCCCGGGCGCTGGCCGCCGCACAGCCCGGCGGCGACCC
>NZ_NCTE01001509.1:0-1934 GCF_002114215.1 Streptomyces sp. 13-12-16
ACCCGCAAGAGGTCTAGTCCACTCACGTGGTGTAGACCTTATTCCGATTATCGAAAACTTTCCGGACGGCGCGGTGCGCCGGGGCAGGGGCAGGGCAAGTGCAGCGGCGGGTCAGGACAAGGACGATCGCGGTGGTGTCCGCACTGGGACTGACGGGAGTCCTCGGCGGATGCGGGCTCGGCGGCGGGTCCTCCGACGTGACCCTGAAGCTGGTCGCCGCCGACTACGGCGACAGCGCGGCCAACAGCTCCGAGAAGTACTGGGCCGGCCTGGTCGAGCGGTACGAGGCCGAGCACCCCGACGTGAAGATCGACGTGGACGTCTACTCCTGGAACGACGTCGACCGCAAGGTCAAGGAGATGGTCGACGCGGGCGACCCGCCGGACATGGCGCAGATCGGCGCGTACGCCGACTACGCGGCCGAGGGCGAGCTCTACAAGGCCGGCGACCTGCTCTCCATCCCCGTCCAGGCGGACTTCCTCTCCCAGCTCACCACCGCGGGCGAGGTCAACAGCGTGCAGTACGGCCTGCCCTTCGCCTCCTCCACGCGCGTGCTTTTCTACAACAAGAAGCTGTTCGCCGAGGCCGGCATCACCCCGCCGGAGACCTGGGACGAGCTCGCCGAGGCCGCCGAGGCGCTCGACGCGCAGGGCGTGAAGTACCCGTACGCGCTGCCGCTCGGCCCGGAGGAGGCACAGGCCGAGACCATGCAGTGGCTGCTCAGCGGCGACGGCGGCTACACCGACATCATGGGCACGTACAGCATCGACTCCGCGCAGAACGTCGAGACCTTCTCCTGGCTGAAGGACGAGCTGGTCGGCAAGGGCCTGACCGGTCCCGTCGCGCCCGGCAAGCTCGACCGGGCCGACGCGTTCGCGGCGTTCGCCGCCGGGGACGTCGGCATGCTCAACGGGCACCCCTCGCTGATGGAGACGGCGAAGGCGAAGGGTGTGGAGTTCGGCATGGTGCCGACGCCGGGCGCCAACGGCGAGAGCCCGGCCACGCTCGGTGTCGCCGACTGGATGATGGCCTTCAAGAAGAACGGCCACCGCGACCAGGTCGGCGAGTTCCTCGACTTCGTCTACAGCGAGGAGAACGTGCTCGACTTCTCCCGCGAGTACAACCTGCTGCCGGTCACCACCTCCGCGTCCCGGACGATGGCCGCGTCCGACCAGGACAAGGACCTCAAGCCCTTCCTCGACCAGCTCGCGACCTCGGAGTTCTACCCGGTCGGCAACACCTCCTGGGCGACGGTCAACGCGGCGGTCAAGAAGCAGATCGGCAAGGCGGTCGCCCCCAACGGCAGCCCGGCCGGCGTCCTCGGCGGACTCCAGGCGACGGCGACGCGCGCGGAGAGCGCGGAGTAGTCTGCGGGGCATGGGCACGGGGGACGAGGAGCGGGAAGACGGGGGGCTCGCCCGGCGCGAGCGGGACATCCTCGCGTTGGAGCGCCGGGGCTTCTCCGGTCCCGGCGTCAAGGAACGCGTCATCCGCGAGGAGCTGGGGCTGGCTCCCGTCCGGTACTACCAGCTCCTGAACGCGCTCCTGGACGATCCCCGGGCCCTCGCCCACGACCCGGTGACGGTCAACCGTCTGCGCCGCATCCGGGAGACCCGCCGCACCGAGCGTTGATCGCCCCCGCCGCCCCTTCCCTTCCCGACCTGGGGCTCCGCCCCAGGCCCCGCTCCTCGAGCGCCGGAGGGGCTAAATTCCAGCCTCTCCGGCGTTTGAGGAGCAGGGGTCCGGGGGCAGCGCCCCCGGGGGGAAGGGAAGGGGCGGCGGGGGCGAAAAAACCCGGTCAGCGCATCCGCTCCGCCAGCCCCCGCAGCAGCCCTACGACCCCCGCCGGTCCGTCGACCACCAGATCCGCCCGTTCCCGCAGCTCCGTGACCTCGTCGCTGCCGCTGCACACCAGAAGCCCCGGAGTGCCGGCG
>NZ_NCTE01001509.1:1944-2051 GCF_002114215.1 Streptomyces sp. 13-12-16
GTCCGTCGACCACCAGATCCGCCCGTTCCCGCAGCTCCGTGACCTCGTCGCTGCCGCTGCACACCAGAAGCCCCGGAGTGCCGGCGGAGCGGAGCTTGTCGACGGCC
>NZ_NCTE01001509.1:2061-2525 GCF_002114215.1 Streptomyces sp. 13-12-16
AGCAGCCCTACGACCCCCGCCGGTCCGTCGACCACCAGATCCGCCCGTTCCCGCAGCTCCGTGACCTCGTCGCTGCCGCTGCACACCAGAAGCCCCGGAGTGCCGGCGGAGCGGAGCTTGTCGACGGCCGTGTAGGCGGGGAGGTCGCCCAGGTCGTCACCCGCGTACAGGACCGACTCGGCGCCGATGTCCCGGGCGTACTCCATCAGGGCGACGCCCTTGTCCATCCCGGGCGGACGCAGCTCCAGCACCATGCGGCCGGGTTCGACGATCAGACCGTGCCGGGCGGCGAGCCCGGCGAGCGGCTCGCGCAGGGCCTCGAACGCGGCCTGCGGATCGGCGGCCCGGCGGGTGTGGACCGCCACCGCCCGGCCCCCCTTCTCCTCGATCCACGTGCCCCGCCACGCGCCGACCCGGTCGAGCACCCCCGGCAGCTCCGCGCGGACGGCGGCGACCCCGGGGTG
>NZ_NCTE01001510.1:0-12223 GCF_002114215.1 Streptomyces sp. 13-12-16
ACCACCAGATCCACGGACCGGGGCAGACACACCGCCACCACGTCCTCCGGACCCACCCCACGCCCCACCAGCCAACGCGCCAGCCGATTCGCCCGCCCGTTCAACTCCGCATACGTGACCGACTCCTCCCCACAACACACCGCCACCCGATCCCCACACCGCACCACCTGCTCCTCGAACAACTCCACGAGAGTCCGGTCGGGGTGGGCCACGGGGGCGTCGTCGGCATCGTGGTCGAGCGACCGGGCGCGCTCTCCCGGAAGCATCGCGTCCAGCGCACCGAGCGGCCGGTCGGCGCCGGCGGCGACAAGCCGCTCCACGAAGGAGAGGAACCTCTCCCGGTGCAGGGTGAGCTCGTCCTCGGAGTACAGGGCGGGATTGGCTTCGAAGTCGATACGCAGGGGCTCGCCGTCCCCCTGGTCCTGGAAGACCGCCGACAGGTCCCGCACCGGGCCGAGGTTGAGAGTGTGCGGGGTGGCGGGGACACCTGCGAAGGAAGGCCTGTCGCCGAACAGCATGATGTTCACCTGCGGACCGACGAGTTGCTCGTCCTCGCCCACGAGGCCCAGGTCCCGCCGCATGTCCTCGTAGCGGTGCCGCTGGTGCTTCAGTGCGGCTCGCATCCTGGTGGACACCTGGGTGAGCAGTTCGGTGAAGGTCGTGTCCCCGGACATGCGCAGGCGCACCGGAAGCACGTTGGAGAGCATGCCGGGTGTGGCCCGGGCCGCCTGGCCGACCCTGGCCGTGACGGGCAGCCCCACGACGATGTCCTCGCCCCCGGTGAGGTTTTGCAGGTAGGCGGCGAAGGCGGCGGTGAGGGCGGGCGGCCACGGCACCGCGGCCCGGCTCGCCATGTCCCGCAGCCGTGCGGTGAGTTCGGGTGTCAGGTGACCGGTGACCCGCCCGAGACGGTGCGGCATCGGGGCGGTCCGGCCGGCCAGGCTGCGCACCGCGGGACGGTCCTCCAGCCGGGCACGCCAGTAGGCGCGGTCCTGCGCATGGCGTGCGGAGGAGCGGTACTCCTCGTCGGCGTGCACCAGGTCACGAAGCGATTGCCAGTCGCCGGGCGCGACGGGCGCGCCCTGCACCAGTGCCGTGTGGACCTCGGCCACCCTACGGGCGACGAGGGCGCTGCCATAGCCGTCCAGCACGATGTGGTGGCAGCGGAAGTACCACAGGAAGTGATCGGGTCGCATCTCGATCAACGCGAAGGCGGACAGGTCGGCGGGGCTCGCCGTGGCCAGGTCGACCGGACGGGCGAGGTCCGCCCGCATCCATTCCTCCGCGGCGGCCCGTGGGTCGGGTTCGCGGCTGACGTCGAGATAGCGCACCACCCGGGGCGGGTCCTCCTCGACGATCTGCCGGACGCCGTCCTGGTCCTCGATGAAGCGGGTGCGCAGGGCGTCGGTCTCACGTATCACACAGCGCACCGCCTGCTCGAAGACGTCGGGGTCGAACTGCCCGACGATCTCCCAGTACTGGCCGCCGTTGTAGATCGGGTTGTCGGGGTCGAGTCGCTGCGCGTACCACATGCCCGACTGGGCAGCGGTCAGCGGCAGCCGAGTGGTCCGGGAGTCAGGCATGGTCATCCGTTCTCGATCGAAGAGGTGGCGGGCTGTCGGGGACGGGGGTGGCGGCCGTGGCCGGGTCGCTGGTCCGGCGACCCGGCCACGGAGGGCGCGGCGGGACCCGTGGTCAGGAGGCGGCGGCTTCCATCGCCTGGACCAGGCTCTTGGGCCGCATGTCGGTCCAGTGGGTCTCGATGTGGTCCAGGCACGCCTGGCGGGTGTCCTCACCGTGCACGACGGTCCATCCGGCGGGTACGTCAGCGAAGGAGGGCCACAGGGAGTACTGGGCCTCCTCGTTGACCAGTACCAGGAAACGGCCGTCCTCGTTCTCGAAGGGGTTGCTCATGACGAATCTCTCTCCTCGGTCGGTCCGCGCGTGGAGTCGCACGCACGGAGGTCGGTGGTCCGTCGGCGGGGACGCCGCCGGACCGGCTCAGGCCGGTTCGTTCAGCCTCGCCCGGAGCACCGGGCCGATGACCGCCATCGCGTCGGGCTGTGTGATGGAGCCGTGGGCGCAGTCGACGTCGTGGACCTCGACGGTGCCCTCGACGTACTTCTCCCAGGACCGCGGGGACACGCCCAGCTCATCGGCGGTCCTGGTGGCACGGAAGAAGAGCATGTCTCCGGTGGACCGGTCCGGTGTGAACCGGTCCCCGATCACGGCGAAGTTCCTGAAGACCCGGAACATGCTCTCCAGTCGTTCCAGGGGAAGGGAGCCGAAGGGTGAGCCGCCGGCGCGCAGTCGCGCCATCACGTCCTCACCGTCCAGCGCACCGTCGTCCGGCGGCTCCAGGCCCGCCGTCCGGATCAGGTCCACCAGGAAGCGCTGCCTGCTCCAGGGTTCGGTGCTCACCGCTACCGCGTCCATCGGGTAGCCGTCGAGGCTGCACAGCAACGCCACTTCCTCACCCTGGTTCTGCAGGCGGGCCGCGAGGGCCTGGGCGAGAGCCCCGCCGAGCGACCAGCCCAGGAGGTGGTAGGGACCGTGCGGCTGGAGCTCGCGGATGCGGTGGAGGTAGTCGTCGAGCACTTCGTCGATACTCTCCGGCAACCGGTCGCCGTCCCGCAGTCCGGCCGCCTGGAAGGCGTAGATCGGCCGGTCGCGGTCAAGCTGCGGAATGAGCGCCGAGTACGGCCAGCTCAGGCCGGTGCCCGGGTGGATGCAGAACAGTGGTGGCAGGGCGCCGTGGGCCCGCACCGGGAGCAGTACGTCCAGATCGTCGGTCTCGTCCAGCTCGAGCAGCCGCTTGGCGAGCGCCTGCGCGGTGGGTGCCCGCAGCACCGTGCGGATGCCGATGTCCGTGCCGAACTCCCGCCGGACCTGTTCGGCCACTCTCGCGATGAGCAGTGAGTGGCCGCCGAGGTCGAAGAAGTTGTCGTCCACTCCGACGGACGGCAGCCCCAGAACGTCCGCGAAGATGCGGCGGAGGGCTTCCTCCCGGGGCGTCTGCGCGGACCGGCCGCGGCCGGCCGCGGTGGGGTGTCCGGGCGCGGGCAGGGCTCTGCGGTCGAGTTTCCCGTTCGGAGTGAGCGGGAGCGTCTCCAGCGTCATGAAGGCCGACGGCACCATGTACTCCGGGACTGCGTCGGCCAGCAGTGTGCGCAGCTCGGCCGTCTCCGGCCGGGCACCGGCGGCCGGTACGACGTAGGCGACGATCCAGGGGTCCCCCGGCCGGTCCTCCCGGAGGACCACGGCGCTGCGTGCCACCCGCTCGTCCCGGTCGAGCACGGCCTCGATCTCGCCGAGTTCGATCCGGAAGCCGCGCAGTTTCACCTGGTCGTCGGCGCGGCCCAGGTACTCCAGCACTCCGTCCGAGCGTCGGCGCACCACGTCGCCGGTCCGGTACATGCGGGTGCCGTCGACGGCGAACGGGTCGGCCACGAAGGCCCGTGCCGTGAGCTCCGGCCGGTTGAGGTAGCCCCGGGCGAGCTGTACGCCCGCGAGGTACAGCTCTCCGGGGACGCCCGGCGGCACCGGCTGCAGTGTGTCGTCCAGCACGTACAGACGGGTGTTCCACACCGGCCGGCCGATGGGCACCGGACGGTCCGTGCCGTCGTCGGCGCACTGCCAGTGGGTGACGTCCACCGATGCCTCGGTCGGGCCGTAGAGGTTGTGCAGCTCGGCGTCGCACAGGCGCAGGAACTGTTCCTGGAGCTCACGCGGCAGTGCCTCCCCGCTGCACATCACCTGCCGCAGCGGGGTGTCGCGCACGTTCGTCCCGTCGCGCAGGAAGACGCGCAGCATCGACGGAACGAAGTGAGCAGTGGTGACGCGCTCGGCACGGATCAGTTCGGCGAGGTAGGCGGGGTCCTTGTGCCCCTCCGGCCTCGCGATCACCAGGGTCGCGCCTTCGATCAGCGGCCAGAAGAACTCCCAGACGGACACGTCGAAGCCGGCCGGGGTCTTCTGGAGCACACGGTCCTGTGCCGTCAGGCGGTAGCGGTCCTGCATCCACAGCAGCCGATTGACGATGCCGGCGTGCTCCACCACCACGCCCTTGGGGCGGCCGGTGGAACCGGAGGTGTAGATGACGTAGGCAGGCGAGGCGTGGGTGAGTGGTGCCCGTCGCTCGGCCCTCGTGACATCGCCTTCCGGCAGCGCCCGCAGCTCCTCCCGGACACCGTCCGAGTCCAGGACGACCACGGGGCACGGCAGCCGGTCCGGGAGCACGGACGAGGCCTCGCCGTCGGTCAGCACCAGTACGGGCGCGGAGTCCTCCAGCACGTGGGCGAGCCGGTCGGCCGGGTAGCCGGTGTCCAGCGGCACGTAGGCGGCACCCGTCTTCAGCACCGCGAGCAGCGCCACCACCAGGTCGCAGGAGCGGGGCAGTGCCACGGCCACGAACCTCTCGGGTGCCGCGCCGTGCGAGATGAGCAGCCGGGCCAGCCGGTTGACCCGCCGGTTCAGTTCCGCGTACGTCAGGCTCTCACCCTCGAAGACCAGCGCGGTGTGCTCCGGGTCGGCTGCCGCCCGCCGCTCGAACAGGCCGGGGAGTGTCTCCCGCGGCGTCTCGTGGGCGGTGTCGTTCCACTGTGTCAGGACCCGGTGGCGCTCAGCGGGATCCAGCACCGGTACCTGGCTGATACGCCTGTCGGGGTCGGCGACGGCACCGTGGAGGATGAGCGACAGCCGGTCCACCAGGGACTGTGCCGTGTCGTGGTCGAAGAGGTCCGTGTTGTAGCGCAGCACCCCGTCGATGCCGTCAGGGCCCCCGTCCGGCGTGAACTCCTCACTGAGCTCGAACCCCAGGTCGAACTTGCTGACGTCCAGTGTCAGCGGATGCGGGGACACGGCGAGGCCCGGCAGTTCCAGTTCGGTGACACCGGTGTTCTGCAGGGTGAGCATCACCTGGAACAGCGGGTGCCTGGCCAGCGACCTCTCGGGGTTCACCACTTCCACCAGGCGCTCGAACGGCAGGTCCTGGTGGGCGTACGCCTCCAGGTCCCGCTCCCGGATGCGACCGAGCAGCCGGCGGAAGCTGGGATCGCCCGAGAGATCGGTACGCAGGACCAGCGTGTTCACGAACAGCCCGATCAGGTCGTCGAGCAGGTCGTCGGTGCGGCCGGCGACGGGCGTGCCCACCGGGATGTCATCGCCCGAGCCGACCCGGTGCAGCAGCGTCGCCACACCGGCCTGGAGCACCATGAACAGTGTCGTACGGGTCTCCCTCGCGAGGGCGGACAGACTCCTGTGGGTCCCGGCGTCGAACGTGAAGACCACGGTTCCGCCACGGCCGGAGAGCTCTGCGGGTCTGGGCCGGTCCGTCGGCAGCGGGATCTCCTCGGGAAGGTCCGCCAGCGCGCCGCTCCAGTAGTCCAGCTGCCGGGAGACGGCGCTGTCCGGGTCGCTCTCGTCACCCAGCATCTCACGCTGCCACAGTGTGAAGTCGGCGTAGTGCAGGGGGAGTTCGGACCAGTCCGGGGCCTGTCCCCGGCAGCGGGCCGTGTAGGCCAGTGAGAAGTCCCGCGCGAGCGGTCCCAGCGACCAGCCGTCCGCGACCAGGTGATGAGCCGTCAGCAGGAGCACGTGCTCGTCGGCACCGACCGAGAACAGACGGGCACGGACGGGGACGTCGAGCGCCAGGTCGAAGGGGCGCGCCACCTCGGCCGCGAGCTGCTCGTCCAGCGCGGAAGGCTCCACCCGCGTCTCGGTGAACGGCATCCCGGCATCGGGCATGATCACCTGGCGGGGTCTGCCGTCCGTCTCCGGGAAGACCGTGCGCAGGCTCTCGTGCCGGGACACCACGTCGTTCAGCGCCGCCCGCAGGGCCGCCCGGTCCACCGCCCCGGACATCCGCATGGCCGTGGGGATGTGGTAGGCGCCGTGGTCACCCATTCGGTAGAGGAACCACAGGCGCAACTGCGCGAAGGACAGCGGCAGCTCGGCGGGACGCTCCCGGACGGCCGGGCGCCCGCGCACCGCGCCTCCCGAGGAGAGCAGTCCGGCGAGAGCGGCGGGCGTCGGCCGCTCGAACAGGGAGCGGATGGCGAGCTCCACATCGAGCGCGGCGCGCACCCGGGAGACCAGCCGGGTGGCGAGCAGCGAGTGGCCGCCCAGGTCGAAGAAGCTGTCGTCCGGGCCGACCCGGTCGACACCGAGCACCTCGGCGAACAGACCGCAGAGGATCTCCTCCTGGGGGGTGCGCGGTGCGCGGGCGGACCCGGCCACGGTGTCCGGGGCGGGCAACGCCTTGCGGTCCAGCTTGCCGTTGGCCGTCATCGGCAGCTCGTCCAGCACGACGAGGGCCGACGGCACCATGTGCCCGGGCAGGCGTTCGGCGGCGCGCGCCCTGATGCGCGCGGGATCGGGCCGCTGCCCGGGCGCGGCGACCAGGTATCCCACCAGACGCCGGTCGCCGTCCTGGTACTCGCGCACGGCGGCGGCGGCGTGCGCCACGGCGGGGTCCGCGGCCAGAACGGCCTCGATCTCTCCCGGCTCTATACGGAACCCGCGCAGTTTCACCTGGTCGTCGGTGCGGCCGACATAGTCGAGGTCACCGTCCTCACGCCGGCGGACCACGTCGCCGGTGCGGTACATCCGGCTGCCGGGTGCCCCGTAGGGATCCGCGACGAAACGCTCGGCGGTCAGGCCCGGCCGGCCGAGGTAGCCGCGGGCCACGCCGGCTCCGGCGAGGTACAGCTCACCGTCCTCGCCCGGCGGCACCGGACGCAGCCGGCGGTCGAGCACCAGCGCGCGGTAGTTGGGCAGCGGTCGGCCGATCAGCGGTGGCGTCCCGTCCACCGGCTGCGACGTGGACCACTCGGTGGCGTAGACGGTCGCCTCGGTCGGACCGTAGACGTTCGCCAGCCGTCCGGGGGACAGGGCCCGCTGGATCTCCGACGCCGCCTGGGCGGTCAGTCGTTCGCCGCACAGGACGACGGTGTCCGGGGCGACCCGCACATCCCCCTGGGAGATCAGCTGGGCCAGTGCCGAGGGCACCGCGCTCACCAGAGTCCCGGGAGGATCGTCGGCGGCCCGGGACGACAGGGCGAGCAGGTCCTCCATGACCTCCACGGTGCCGCCGGCCAGAAGGGGCCCGAACATCTCGAACACCGACACGTCGAAGTTGAGCGACGTCGTCAGCAGCACGCGCCGCATCCGCTCGGCACCGACCTCGTCCCGGGCCCAGGCCGCCAGGTTGGTGACGTTCCCGTGTGTGACCATCACGCCCTTGGGACGGCCGGTGGAACCGGAGGTGTAGATCACGTACGCCAGGTCCGCGGGTGAGAGCGGAGCGGTGCGGTCCGCGTCGAGGAGATCGCGGTCCGGGCACGCGGCGCAGGCCTCCGCGGTTGCCGGGTCGTCCAGCTCGGTCAGCAGGTCCCCGGCGGCCGGCAGGCCGCCGGCCACGGACGACTCGGTGAGCACCAGCGCCGGACAGGCGTCCCGCAGGATGTACCGCAGACGGTCCGCGGGGTACTTCGGGTCGATCGGCAGATAACCCGCGCCGGCCTTCAGGACGGCGAGGACGGCGACCATCATCCGCTCGGTGCGGGGCAGCGCCAGCGCCACCAGCCGTCCGGGACCGATCCCGCGCCGTGCCAGCAGGTGCGCGAGCCTGTTGGCCCGCGCGTTCAGCTCCGCGTACGTCAGCCGCCGGTCACCGTGGATCACGGCGAGGTCCTGCGGAGTGCGGGCCGCCTGCGCTTCGAACATTGCGGGCAGGGTGGTGGCGGGCAGGTCGCGTGCGGTGTCGTTCCACTGCGTGAGCAACTGCCGCCTGGTCCCGGCCGGCAGGTCGTCCACGCGGCCGACCGGCTGACCGGGGTCGGCGACCACCGTCTCGAAGAGCCGGGTGAGCCGTGCGGTCAGGTCCCGGATCTCCGCCGGGTCGAACACGTCCGGCCGGTAGCCGAGCTTGAGCATCATGCGAGGGCCGGGCGCCATGGTGAGGGTGAGCGGGTAGTGCGTGGCGTCGCGCCCGGAGCCCCCCGTCACACTGGCGCCGGCCAGGGTGGACTCGACGGATGCGGTGTCCACCGCGTAGTTCTCGAACAGCAGGAGCGTGTCGAAGAGCGAACCGTGGCCGGACAGGGCCTGGATGTCCGTGAGCCCCAGGTGCTGGTGGTCCATCAACCGCGTCTGCTGGGTCTGCAACCGGTCGAACAGGGCGGTGAGCGGTTCCGACGGGTCCAGGACGACCCGTACCGGCAGGGTGTTGATGAAGAGTCCGACCATCTGCTCCACGCCCGGTATCTCGGGAGGCCGACCGGAGACGGTGGTGCCGAACACCACGTCGTCCCGCCCGGTCAGTGAGGCCAGCAGCAGACCCCACACGCCCTGGACGAGGGTGTTGAGCGTCCAGCCGTGCCCGCGGGCCAGTGCGGTCAGCGAAGCCGTCAGTTCCTCGGAGAACACCGCCTCGAAACTCTCCGGCACCCGGGTGAGCGCTCCCGCCTCCCGCGGCGCGAGCAGGGTCGGCTCCACGAGGCCCGCCAGCTCCGACCGCCAGGCCTCCTCGGCGGCGGACCGGTCCTGCTTGCCCAGCCACGCCAGGTAGTCGCGGTACGGGGTGACCGGTGGCAGTCCGGAGGCATCGCCCTTGCGGTGGTACAGCTCGAACAGGTCGCGCACCACGATGGGCGACGACCAGCCGTCCATCAGGATGTGGTGCTTGGTGATCAGCAGCCGGTACTCCCCGGTGCCGAACGTGACGAGCGTGAAGCGCATCAGGGGCGGCCGGCTCATGTCGAACCGCCGGACGCGGTCCTCGTCGACGAGGCGTTGCAGTTCCGCCTCCCGTTCGGTTTCGCCGAGGCCGCTGAGGTCGTGCTCCGTCCAGCGCAGGGGCACCTCCCGCCGGACGACCTGCACGGGCCGCTCGCCGCCCCGGTCCCGGAAGCCGGCGCGCAGGACCCCGTGCCGCCGCAGCAGTGCCCGGGCGGCGGCCCGCAGTGCGGCGATGTCGATGTCACCCCGCAGGTGGAAGACGCTCTGCACGGTGTAGGGGTCCACCCCGTCGGTGTCGTACTGCGCGTGGAAGAACAGTCCCTCCTGCAGTGGCCCCATGGGCAGGACGTCCTCGATCACGGACTTCTTCACCGGCTCATCCCCCACTCGTCGTCGAACTCGTCGAGCTCGTCGTCCATCTCGCTCTCCAGCTCGTCGATCTCCTGCTGGCTGAGCGACACCAGAGGCAGGTCCGACGGCGTGTGACCACCGACCTGGCCGCCGCCCCGCACGTGCGTGATCATGGCTTCGAGCGCCCGTTCCCAGGACTCGGACAGTTCCTTGACCTCGTCCTCGCGGAACAGCGCCCCCGGCCACGCCCAGGCGATGCGCAGACGGGGGCCGTCCGAGTGGTCCTCGGTGATCGCGTTGATCGACAGGGCGTACAGCATCGGGGCGTCCTGGTCGAGGAAGCCCGGCGCCGGCTCCACCGCGGGTCCCCAGTCCGTGGACCGCGCCGCGTCGGCGTCGCCCATCTCGAAGCGGCCCAGGTAGTTGAACCCGATCTGCCGGGGCGGGTGGCCGGACAGCGCCGCCTTGGTGTCCAGGTTGAGGTAACGCAGCATGCCGAAGCCCAGGCCGTTGTCGGGGATGCCGCGCAGCTGTTCCTTGACCCGCTTGATCGCCTCGCCGACCACGGCTCCGCCGTTCCACAGCTGGTGACGGTCCAGCCGGCCCGGGTCGAGCCGGACGGGATGGATGCTGGAGAACCAGCCGACGGTCCGGGACAGGTCCACCCCGTCGGTGAACTCCTCGCGTCCGTGCCCCTCCAGGTCCACGAGCACGGCCGTGTCCTCGCCTCCGCCACGCCGTCGGCGCCAGTCGGCGACGGCCAGCGCGAGCGCGGTCAGCAGGACATCGTTGACGCCGGCGTTGAACGCTCCCGGCACTGTGGTGAGCAACGGCTCGGTCGTCTCCTTCGGCACCACCTGCCACAGACCGCCCATGGTGCGGTTGGTGTCCTGCGTCGGGTCCAGGGGCCGGTCGCTGAGCAGCGGCTCCGGGGACTCCAGGACCCGCGACCACAGGTCCGCCTCCTCGATCCGCTTGGCGTCGTGCGCTGCCGCGGCCAGGTGCTCGGCCCAGCGGCGGAAGGAGGTGCCGACCGGCTCGAGCTCGGCGTCCCGCCCCCTGCTCGCCGCCTCCCACGCCGTGGCGAGGTCCTTTTCGAGGATCCGCCAGGACACGCCGTCCACCACGAGGTGGTGGATGATCAGCAGCAGTCGGCCGGCGGTTTCGGGGCCGGCGTCGAACCACACGGCGCGCACCATCCGGCCTTCCTCCGGGACGATCCGCGTCCATGCGGACTCGGCCTCCGCCTCGATGGCGGCCCGCAGTGCGTCGTCGTCGAGGCCGTCGACGGCGACACGGTTGACGCAGTCGGCGGCACGCACCGATCCGCGCGGCGGCACGTCGAGCGACCACTCCCCGCCCCCCTCGGGGCGTGTCAGGCGCATGCGCAGGGCGTCGTGGTGATCGAGAACTGTCTGCAGCGCACGCTCGAGGGATTCCGTCCCCAGCCCGGCGGGCACCTGCAGCAGCACGGACTGCGCGTACTTCTCGATCGGACCGCCGCGCTCGCGCAGCCGGTGGATGATCGGCGTGAGCGGCACCGATCCGACACCGGTGTCCGTGCCCCGGCTCACGCGCCTGCCGACGGTGCCCGCGTGGGCGGCCAGCGCCTCGACCGTCTTGTGCTGGAACACCGCGCGGGGAGTGATGGCGAGACCCGCCTTGCGTGCGCGGCTGACCAGCTGAATGGAGATGATGCTGTCACCGCCGAGATCGAAGAAACTGTCGTGCACTCCGACCTCGGGCAGATCGAGCAGCTCGGCGAACAGGTCGCACAGCACCTTCTCCCGCGGCGTGCGAGGCCCCTGCGCGGTCCCGGCGCCCCGGAACTCCGGGGCGGGCAGGGCCGCCCGGTCCAGCTTGCCGTGGGCGTTGAGCGGCAGTGCGTCGACGACCACGACCGCAGCCGGGACCATGTAGTCGGGCACCTCCTCGGCGAGCCGGTCCCGCAGGGCCGCCGGGTCCGGGCGCTGGTCGCCGCCCGGAACCGCATAGCCCACCAGACGGCGCTCACCGGGCTGGTCCTCGCGTACGACGACGACGGCGCCGGACACGTCCGGGTGGCGGGTGAGGGCCGCCTCGATCTCGCCGGGCTCGATGCGGAAGCCGCGCAGCTTGACCTGGTCGTCGGCACGGCCCGCGTACTCGAGATTGCCGTCGGCGCGCCACTTGGCCAGGTCGCCGGTGCGGTACATGCGCTGCCCCGGAGCACCGTAAGGATGGGCGACGAACCGGTCCGCGGTCAGCCCCGGACGGCCCAGGTAGCCCCGCGCGAGACCCGCGCCCGCGATGTACAGCTCGCCCACCACACCCGGTGGCACCGGCCGCAACGCCTCGTCCAGGACGAAGAGGCTCGCGTTGCCCTGCGGTCGGCCGATCGGCACCGGCCCCGGGGGGACCTCGGCGCCGGGTTCCATGCGGTACTCGCAGCAGTTGACGGTCGCCTCGGTGGGTCCGTACACATTGAGCACCGCCACGTCGGGGTGTTCCTCGCGCCACTGGCCGAGCATGTCGCCGGAGAGGGCCTCGCCGCCGAGCAGGAGCTCCGCGCCGGGCGAGTACACGTCGGGCAGGTCCTTGAGGAGCGGCAGGTGGCTGGGGGTCGCCTTGAGGAAGGTGACCGGCCGTCCGGTGAGCTGGGCCGTGGTGACGGGTTCCTCCTCGAGCGCGGCCAGGTGGACACAGCCGCCGCCGGCCAGCGTGGTGTACAGGGTGGTGACCGTGAGGTCGAAGGAGACCGGGGAGTGCACCAGGGCGGCTCCGCGGGAGCTGGGGTACGCGGCGGTGGTCCAGGCCAGGTAGTCGACCACCGATCGGTGCTCCACGATCACGCCCTTGGGCCGGCCGGTCGAGCCGGAGGTGTAGATGACGTAGGCCGGGTGCGCGGGCCGCAGCGGCCGGATCCGTTCGGTGTCGGTCAGGTCTCCGTCGGCACGGCCCTCGGTGCCGGCCTCGGCTCCGTCGAGCACATGCACCGGGACGTCCGCCTGCGGCAGCCGCGCCATGGTCCCGGTGGTGGTCAGCAGCAGTGCGGGCGAGGCGTCGCGCAGCATGTACGCGATGCGTTCCGCGGGATACTCGGGGTCGACCGGCAGATAGGCCGCGCCCGCCTTCAGGACCGCCAGGAGCGCGA
>NZ_NCTE01001510.1:12437-13731 GCF_002114215.1 Streptomyces sp. 13-12-16
TGGCGCCGCCTTCGAAGACCAGGGCGTCGTCGTCGGGAGTGCGGGCGGCCTGAGCCTCCAGCAGGTGCGGCAGGGTGACCTCGGGGACCTCTGCGGCCGTGTCGTTCCACTCGGTGAGCAGCTGGGCGCGCTCCCGGTCCGACAGCAGCTCGACGGATCCGATCCGCCGGCCGGGATCGGCCGCGACCGCACTGAGCAGCCGTACGAAGCGCTCGGCGATCGCCTCCGCCGTGGACCGATCGAACAGGTCACTGTGGTAACGGAGTTCGCCCAGGATGCCGTCGGCGGTGCGGCCGGAGGACAGACGCTCGGCGAGGTCGATGCTGAGGTCGAACTTGCTCGCCGCCACTTCGACGGGCTGGGACGTGACCGTCGCACCCTCGATGCGCAGTTCGGGCTCGGTGTTGTTCTGCAGGGCGAGCATGACCTGGAACAACGGATGCCGGGCAGCCGTCCGCTCGGGCCGGAGCGCCTCCACCACACGCTGGAACGGCACGTCCTGATGCGCGTAGGCCGCCAGGTCCCACTCCCGCACCCGGTCCACCAGCTCACCGAAGACCGGATCACCCGACACATCCGTCCGCAACACCAGCGTATTGACGAAATAACCGACCAGATCGTCCAGAGCCTCATCGGTACGCCCCGCCACCGGCGTACCCACCACGATGTCCGTCCCCGCACCCAACCGCGACAACAACGCCGCCAGCCCCGCCTGCAACACCATGAACAAACTCGCACCCCGCGCCCGCGCCACCCCCAGCAGGCCCCGGTGCACCACCGCCGGAACACGCACCTCCACCGTGCCCCCACCCGCACCCAGAACAGCAGGACGCGCACGGTCCACCGGCAACACCGTCTCCTGCGGCAGCCCCGCCAGCACACCACGCCAGAACCCCAGCTGACCCGCCAGAGCACTGCCCGCGTCACCCTCCTCCCCCAGCACCTCCGCCTGCCACAACGCGTAATCCGCGTACTGCACCGGCAACTGCGGCCACACCGGCGCACGCCCACCCAGCCGCGCACCATAAGCAGCCGACAGATCACGCGCCAACGGAACCAACGACCAACCGTCCGCCGCGATGTGATGCATCACCAGCAACAGCACACACTCGTCCGCCACACCCGCCAACGCGAACACATGTGCACGCAACGGAAGATCACGGGAAAGATCGAACGGACGGCCCGCCTCGACCGACAACGCCCCCGCCAACGCCCCCTCGTCCACCACCGCGTGACCCAGACCCACCTCCACCGACGGCAGCACCACCTGCCGCGGCACACCATCCACCTCCGC
>NZ_NCTE01001510.1:13741-14527 GCF_002114215.1 Streptomyces sp. 13-12-16
GCCCAGCCGCGCACCATAAGCAGCCGACAGATCACGCGCCAACGGAACCAACGACCAGCCGTCCGCCGCGATGTGATGCATCACCAGCAACAGCACACACTCGTCCGCCACACCCGCCAACGCGAACACATGCGCACGCAACGGAAGATCACGGGAAAGATCGAACGGCCGGCCCGCCTCGACCGACAACGCCCCCGCCAACGCCCCCTCGTCCACCACCGCGTGACCCAGACCCACCTCCACCGACGGCAGCACCACCTGCCGCGGCACACCATCCACCTCCGCGAACACCGTCCGCAGACTCTCGTGCCGCGCCACCACATCCCCCAGCGCCAACCGCAACACCTCACGATCCACCGCACCGTGAAGCCGGATCCGGAACGCGAGGTGGTAGTCGGAGCCGTTCTGGAGGCGATCGAGGGTCCACAGGCTGCGCTGGGCGCTGGACAGAGGAACGACCTCGGGCCGGGGCCGGCCGCCCACACCCGCCCGGGCCACGTCCGCATCGTCCAGCAGCCGGGCGACACCCGCGGGTGTCGCGGCATCGAACAGAGCACCGACGGACAGCTCGGCACCGGTCGCCGTACGCACCCGGCTCACCAGACGGGTGGCGAGCAGGGAATGACCACCCAGATCGAAGAAGTTGTCGTCCGCACCGACCCGGTCGACACCGAGCACCTCGGCGAACAACCCGCACACCACCTCCTCCCGAGGAGAACGCGGCGCACGCCACACCCCACCGGCCGACACCTCCGGCGCCGGCAGAGCCCCACGGTCCAGCTTGCC
>NZ_NCTE01001510.1:14537-20894 GCF_002114215.1 Streptomyces sp. 13-12-16
GAGATACGGACCGCGTAGGGCACGTTGTAGGCGGCGCCGCCCTCGATGCGGTTGACCACCCACTGTCCGTGCTGGGCGTACGACAGCGGCAACCACTCCGGACGCGGGTAGGGGCGTACACCCGCCCGGGCCACGTCCGCATCGTCCAGCAGCCGGGCGACACCCGCGGGTGTCGCGGCATCGAACAGAGCACCGACGGACAGCTCGGCACCGGTCGCCGTACGCACCCGGCTCACCAGACGGGTGGCGAGCAGGGAATGACCACCCAGATCGAAGAAGTTGTCGTCCGCACCGACCCGGCGCACTCCGAGCACCTCGGCGAACAACCCGCACACCACCTCCTCCCGAGGAGAACGCGGCGCACGCCACACCCCACCGGCCGACACCTCCGGCGCCGGCAGAGCCCCACGGTCCAGCTTGCCGTTGACCGTCAGCGGAAACGCATCCAGCACCACGAACGCCGCCGGAACCATGTACTCCGGCAACAGACCCGCCACGAACTCCCGCAGACCCGCCACCCCACCGGCCACCCCACCGGCCACCGGCACCACATACGCCACCAGACGCTGATCCCCCGGCCGGTCCTCCCGCAGCACCACCACCGCATCCGCCACCCCCGGATGCCCCACCACAACCGACTCCACCTCACCCAGCTCAATACGGAAACCCCGCAACTTGACCTGAGCATCAGCCCGCCCGACGAACACCAGCCGGCCCTCACCGTCCCACCGCACCACATCCCCCGTGCGATACAGACGACCCCCACCACGCCCGAACGGATCCGCCACGAACCGCCCCGCCGTCAACCCCGGCCGCCCCAGATAACCCCGGGCCAGCTGGACTCCCGCCAGGTACAGCTCGCCGGCGGTACCGGGCGGAACGGGGCGCAGAGCCGCGTCCAGCACGTAGGTCTGGGTGTTCCAGACGGCGCGCCCGATAGGCACGGGTCCGGGCCCGTCGTCCGTCCGGCAGGCCCAGGCGGTGACGTCCACGGAGGCCTCGGTGGGGCCGTACAGGTTGTGCAGCTCCGCGTCGAGGAGACTCATGAAGCGGTCCTGTGTGTCCCTGCCCAGTGCCTCGCCGCTGCAGATCACCCTGCGCAGACCGACGCAGCGAGCGGCGGCCGGGTCCCGGAGGAACTCCTGGAGCATCGACGGCACGAAGTGCGCAGTGGTCACGCCGCGTTCGCTGATCACCTCGGCAAGATAGGCGGGGTCGCGGTGGCCCCCGGGCCGGGCGACCACGAGTGTGGCTCCCTCGGCCAGCGGCCAGAACAGTTCCCACACCGACACGTCGAAGCCGAGCGGAGTCTTGTGCAGCACGCGGTCGTCCGCGGTCAGCCGGTACTCGTCCTGCATCCACACCAGGCGGTTGACGATGCCGCGGTGTGGCACCACGACACCCTTGGGCCGACCGGTCGAACCGGAGGTGTGGATCACGTAGGCCGGGTGGTCCGCCATGAGCGGCACGGTGCGCTCGGCGTCCTCGACGTTGTCGTCCCGGTGGCCGGCCAGTGCCCGCTCGGTCTCGGACGAGCCCAGGACCAGGGTGGGCACATGGCCCACGTGCGGCAGGGCGGCGGCGGTCGGGCCGGTGGTGACCAGCAGGCCGGGTGCGGAACCGGAGAGAACGTGGGCGTTCCGTTCCGTCGGGTGCTCCGGGTCGACCGGCAGGTAGGCGGCGCCCGCCTTGAGCGTGGCGAGGAGGGCGACCACCAGCTCGACGGACCGCGGTACCGCGAGCGCGACGATCGTCTCCGGGCCGACACCCCGCTCGGTCATCAGCCGGGCCAGCCTGTTGGCGCGGGCGTTCAGTTCACCGTAGGAGAGCGACTCGTCCTCGAAGAGGACGGCGGTGCGGTCCGGGGTGCGGTCCGCCCACCTCTCGAACAGCTCGGGCAAGGTCAGGTCGGGCACCTCGTGCTCGGTGTCGTTGAACACTTCCAGGACCTGCCGGCGTTCCTCCGGCGAGAGCGTGTCCACGGATCCGGCACGCTGGTCCGGGTCGGCCACCACCTCGGCCAGGACCCGAGTGAACCTGTCGGTCAGCGTCGCGACGGCGGACGGCTCCAGCAGGTCGGGGCGGTATCCCACGCGCAGCCGGATCCGGGTGCCCGGATAGGCGATCAGGCTCAGGGGGTAATGGGTGGCGTCCTGGCCGGTGAAGCCGGACACCTGCACCCCGTCGTCCATCCGCCGGTCGAAAGCGGTGGGGTCCAGTGGGTAGTTCTCGAAGACGGCGAGGGTGTCGAACAGCGGGCCGCCTCCAGCCTGTCGCTGGATCTGCGCGAGGCTCAGATGCTGGTGCTCCATCAGGTCCACCTGGCTGTTCTGCAGCCGGGTCAACAGGCTCGCGAGCGACTCGGACCAGTTCAGCCGCACCCGCACCGGCAGGGTGTTGATGAACAGGCCCACCATGGTCTCCACACCCGGTATCTGCGGCGGGCGGTTGGAGACGGTCGCACCGAACACCACGTCGTCACGACCGGTGATCGAGGCGAGCATCAGCGCCCAGGCGCCCTGTACCAGGGTGTTGAGCGTCCATCCGCGGGCCCGCGCGAGCTCGGCGAGGGAGGCCGAGAGGTCCTCGGGCAGCTCGGTCACCCGCTCCACGGGTTCCCGGGTCAGTCGCTGGGAGGCGCCCGGCGCCACCAGGGTGGGTTCCGCCAGTCCTTCGAGCGCGGCGCGCCAGGCCTTGGCCGCCGCGTCCTTGTCCTGCCGGGCGAGCCAGGCCAGGAACTCCTTGTACGGGGTGACCCTGGGCATTCCCGAGTTGTCGCCGTGCTTCTCGTACAGCTCGAAGAGGTCGCCGACCAGGAGGGGGAAGGACCATCCGTCGAGCAGGATGTGGTGCAGGCAGATGATCAGGCGGTGGGTGTCGTCGGCCAGCCGCACCAGGGTGAAGCGCAGCAGCGGCGGACGGGCGAGATCGAAGCGCCGGGCGCCCTCCTCCGCAGCCAGCCGCTCCAGCGCCTCCTGGCGTTCCCCGGCGCCGAGGTCCCTGAGGTCCACGTCGCGCCAGGGGAGTTCCACGGACCGTGGAATCAGCTGGACGGGGCTGCTCAGCTTCTCGTGCCGGAACGCGGCCCGCAGGTTGGGGTGGCGGTCCAGCAGCGCTTCCGCGGCTCTCTTCAGCCGGCGCGTGTCAAGTGGTCCTCGCAGGTCGAAGGCGAGCCGGACGGTGTAGGCGTCCACCGCCGTCTCGTCGTACAGCGCGAGGAAAAGCATGCCCTCCTGCAAGGGGGACAGGGGGAGAACGTCGGCGAGGCCCTGCGTGGTCATGGGTTCCTCCAGTCGGATTCCAGAAGATCGATCTCCGCCTGCGACAGCGACACCAAGGAAAGATCCGATGGAGTCCAGCCACCGGTGTCGGTCCGAAGGACCAGGGCCGACAGGGCGTCCAGGGCGGTGAACCAGGTTTCGGCGAGGTCGCGCACCCGTGGCTCGGACAGCAGACCGTCCGCCCACGACCAGGTGGCGACGAGCCGGGGCCCGTGCGGGCCGTCCTGCGTCAGCACGTTGAGTTCTACGGCGTGGGCCAGCGGCAGGTCCGCGTCCGAGCCGGCGGTGAGCACGTCCCCCAGTGAGTCGGCGGTCCACTCGGCCGGGGACGTTTCCGTCCCCGCGGGGGCCGCGAAGCGGCCGAGGTAGTTGAAGGAGATCTGCGGAGTACGGCCGGCCGCCAGTACCGGAGCGGTTTCCGGGTTGAGCCGTCGCAGCAGGCCGTAGCCGAGGCCGTTGTCCGGCAACCGTCTCAGTTGCTCCTTGACGCGCTTGAGCGCCTCGCCCGCCGTACTCCCGGTCCTCCAGTCCCCTTCGACGGCCCGGCCCGGGTCCAGCCGGACCGGGAAGACGGTGGTGAACCAGCCGACCGTACGGGACAGGTCGATGTCCGGGGCGAACTCCTCGCGCCCATGGCCTTCCAGGTCCAGCAGGACCGCGGTGTCCTCGCCGCCGCCGCCACGCCGCCGCCAGTCGGCCACCGCGAGCGCCAGCGCGGTCAGCAGGGCATCGTTGACGGTGGCGTGGAACACGGCGGGCACCGTGGTCAGCAGGGGCTCGGTCTGCTCGGGCTCCAGCACTCGGGTGAGCGAGCGGGCGGTGGCGGTGGTGTCCCTGGCCGGATCCAGCGGGCGGCTGCCCAGGAGCCGGTCCGGCCCTCGTGTCATCTCCTGCCACAGCGGGAGCTCCGCCAGCCGCTCCGCGGAGCGCGCCTCCGTGTGCAGGCGTTCGCTCCAGCACCGCAGCGACGTACCCACGGGCTCCAAGGGCGCGGAGCCGTCGGAGCCGGACTGCCAGGCGGCCATGAGATCGGGCACCAGGATGCGCCAGGACACTCCGTCCACCACGAAGTGGTGCAGCACCAGCAGCAGCCGGCCCGGCCGGTCATCGCCCGCGTCCAGCCAGACGGCCCGCATCATGCGGCCCTCCGCAGGGCGGAGTCCGGCGAGGGCTTCCTCCCGCTGTGCCTCGTACACGGGACGCAACGCGTCGTCGTCCGGCTCGAGGTGGCTGATGTCCACCCTGGTGACGACCTGCCGGGCGTCGACGCTGCCGGGTTCGGGCACGTGCAGGGCCCAGTCGCCGTCCGCGCCGGGCGTCCACCGCATGCGCAGGGCGTCGTGGTGATCCAGCACCTGCTGCAGGGCCGCCGTGAGCCGGTCCAGGCCGAGCCGGGGTGGCACCCGCAACAGCATGACCTGGCTGAACCGTTCCACCGGACCGCCGCGTTCCCGCTGCCATTCGATGATGGGCGTCGTGGCAAGCCGCCCCACGCCGTCGTGCCGGGTCCGGGCCGGCTCCCGGTCGGCACCCGCGGCCTCGGTGGCGACGGCGGCCAGCGTCTCGACGGTGTTGTGCCGGAAGACATCCCTCGGTGTGAGGGCCAGTCCGGCCTTGCGGGCGGCACTGACCAGCTGGATGGAGACGATGCTGTCACCGCCCAGCTCGAAGAAACTCTCGTCGAGGCCGACCTCGTCCAGGCCCAGGACCTGCTGGAAGAGACCCCGCAGGATTTCCTCCCGCCGTGTGGCCGGTGCGCGGCCCGGTCCGTCGGACCGCCGGGGCGCGGGCAGGGCGCTGGTGTCCAGCTTGCCGTTGGCGGTGAGCGGGAGCCGGTCGAGCCGTACGAACACGGACGGGACCATGTAGTCGGGCAGTGCGGCCCCGACGTGCTTGCCCAGCGCCGAGGTCTCGGGAAGGGTGCCGTCCGCACACACCACGTACCCGACCAGGTACCGCCGCCCGGGCTGGTCCTCGCGTACGACGACGACGGCGCCGGACACGTCCGGGTGGCGGGTGAGAACCGCCTCGATCTCGCCGGGCTCGATACGGAAGCCGCGCAGCTTGACCTGGTCGTCGGCACGGCCCGCGTACTCGAGATTGCCGTCGGCGCGCCACTTGGCCAGGTCGCCGGTGCGGTACATGCGCTGCCCCGGAGCACCGTACGGATGGGCGACGAACCGGTCCGCGGTCAGCCCCGGACGGCCCAGGTAGCCCCGCGCGAGACCCGCGCCCGCGATGTACAGCTCGCCCACCACACCCGGTGGCACCGGCCGCAACGCCTCGTCCAGGACGAGCACCGTGGTGTTGCGGACCGGGCGCCCGATCGGCGGGGCGCCCGCGCCGGGAACCAACGGGGTACTGGTGGTCGCCATCACGGTGGACTCCGTCGGCCCGTAGGCGTTGACCATCCGGCGACCGGGCGCCCACTGGGCGACGAGTTCGGCGGAGCAGGCCTCACCCCCGACCACGAGGGTGTGGAACTCCGGAAGGTCGGCGGGCGGGATGCCGGCCAGAGCCGCGGGCGGGATGAGCGCGTGCGTCACCTGGTACCCGCGCAGCACTTCCACCAGGTCCTCACCGGCCAGCGGGCCCGGTGGCGGTACGACGAGCGCACCGCCGTGAACCAGCGCCATGCACACTTCGAGCACGGCGGCGTCGAAACTCGAGGAGGCACACTGCAGGACCCGGCTGCGGGGGGCGACGAAGAAGCGGGACCTCTCGGCCGCCGCGAAACTCGGCAGCCCTCGGTGCGTGACGACCACGCCCTTGGGCCGGCCGGTCGAGCCGGAGGTGTAGATGACGTAGGCCGGGTGGTCGACCCGCAGCGGCGCGGTGCGCTCGACGTCCTGGAGGTCGCCCGCCTCGTACCGATCGAGGCGACCGGTGATCGGTTCCGTGTCGAGCACCAGCCGCGGAGTGCCGTCGGGCTCGGGGAGCTGGTCCGCGCAGTCGGAAACGGTCAGCAGCAGTGCGGGCGAGGCGTCGCGCAGCATGTACGCGATGCGTTCCGCGGGATACTCGGGGTCGACCGGCAGATAGGCCGCGCCCGCCTTCAGGACCGCCAGGAGCGCGA
>NZ_NCTE01001510.1:21109-21617 GCF_002114215.1 Streptomyces sp. 13-12-16
CGGCGCCGCCTTCGAAGACCAGGGCGTCGTCGTCGGGAGTGCGGGCGGCCTGAGCCTCCAGCAGGTGCGGCAGGGTGACCTCGGGGACCTCTGCGGCCGTGTCGTTCCACTCGGTGAGCAGCTGGGCGCGCTCCCGGTCCGACAGCAGCTCGACGGATCCGATCCGCCGGCCGGGATCGGCCGCGACCGCACTGAGCAGCCGTACGAAGCGCTCGGCGATCGCCTCCGCCGTGGACCGATCGAACAGGTCCGCGCTGTACTCGACGACGCCGTCGATTCCCTGTGCGTCGGCCGGACCGCAGCCGCGCTCGGTGAGGTCGAAGGTCAAGTCGAACTTGGCGCTGTCGGTGCGAAGTTGCCGTAACTCGGCGGTGACGCCCGGTAGGTCGAACTCGGGCTCGGTGTTGTTCTGCAGGGCGAGCATGACCTGGAACAACGGATGCCGGGCAGCCGTCCGCTCGGGCCGGAGCGCCTCCACCACACGCTGGAACGGCACGTCCTGATGCGC